>JAQVMG010000027.1 GCA_028703755.1 Thermoplasmata archaeon
ATGTCGGGTCGATGATTCCGTCGTCCCATATCCTGGCGCTGGAGTAATAGGGATTGCCTTCCTGCTCGTACTTCTCGAGGATGGGTTTCTTCAGATTCTCCACCTCTTCCTGGGTCATCTCCACGCCCTTGCGGAACAGCTGGTCGCGCTTGACCGTGGAAAGCACGTTGGCTGCCTGTTCGCCGCCCATGACGCTGATTCTGGCGTTGGGCCACATCCAGAGCTGGCGCGGGCTGTATGCGCGCCCGCACATTCCGTAGTTCCCCGCGCCGAAAGAACCGCCGATGAGGACAGTAAATTTCGGCACCTGGGCGTTTGAAACTGCCGTGACCATTTTCGCGCCGTCCTTGGCTATGCCCCCGGACTCGGCCTTGGTTCCGACCATGAATCCGGTGATGTTCTGTATGAAAACAAGCGGAATCTTCCGCTGGCAGCACATCTCGATGAAGTGCGTGCCCTTGAGCGCGCTTTCAGAGAACAATACCCCATTATTGGCCAGTATTCCCACGGGGTAGCCCATGATGTGGGCAAACCCTGTGACAAGGGTTTGTCCGTACAGTTCTTTGAACTCATGGAATCTTGAGCCGTCGACTATCCTGGCGATTACTTCCCTCACTTCGAACGGCCGCTTCGAGTCTTTGGGGATTATGCCGTAAATCTCCTCTATCGGGTACAGCGGTTCTTCCGGTTTCCTGGTCTTGATGACGGTCTTGGGCTGGCGATTGAGATTTTCAAGGATGTTTCTTCCGACATGGAGCGCCTGTTCATCGTTCTGGCAGTAATGGTCCGAAACGCCGGACTTGCGGCAATGCACATCCGCCCCGCCGAGGTCTTCCGCGCTGACTTCCTCGCCGGTCGCGGCCTTGACCAGCGGCGGGCCTCCGAGGAATATGGTGGCATTGCCCTTGACCATGACTGTTTCATCCGACATGGCTGGCACGTAAGCGCCGCCGGCGGTACATGAGCCCATTACCAGCGCAATCTGCGGAATCTTCATCGCCGACATGCGTGCCTGGTTGTAGAAAATCCTGCCGAAATGCTCCCGGTCGGGGAAGACCTCGTCCTGAAGCGGCAGGAATGCGCCGCCCGAGTCCACCAGGTATACGCATGGCAGGTTGTTCTCCATCGCAATCTCCTGGGCACGGAGGTGTTTTTTCACCGTCATCGGGTAGTAAGTGCCGCCTTTCACTGTGGCATCGTTAGCTATGATCATAACTTCCCTGCCATGCACAACGCCGATGCCGGTGACTATGCTGGCGCACGGTGCCTGATTCTCATACATCCCGACAGCTGCAAGCGGATTAAGTTCAAGGAAAGGCGACTCAGGATCCAGGATTGCGTCGATACGCTCCCTTGCCAGCATCTTGCCTCTAGACTTATGGAGCTTGACCTGCTCCGGGCCTCCGCCTGCCTTGGCCCATTCTATCTTCTCTTTCAGGTTGGCGACAAGTTTCAGGTAATGTTCGCGGTTGTCCTTGAATTCCTGGCTGGATGTGTCAATCTTGGTATCTATTACGTCCATTATTATTCCTCCTGCTTAGATGATTCTTCGGATTCGGCTTTGTTCTTCGCCATGACAACCAGGAGGGCTCCGATGTCCACCTGGTCGCCTGTCTTGAAATGAATCTTCTCGATTTTCCCGGCGTACGGGGCTTTGATCTGATACTCCATCTTCATCGCTTCAATTGTCAGGACGACATGCCCCGCATTGACTTCGTCGCCTTCGGTGGCGCTGACCATCGTGACCTTGCCGGATATCGGAGACGTGATGCTTGACGGCAGTTTGTCGAATGTGGCCGGTCTTGTGCCGGATTCGACGCGATTGAACCTGTAGACATCGCCGTTGATGAATATGTGACGCTGGTTGCCCTCGGTTGCGATATTGCATTTGGATATGCGGCCGTTTATGGTCATGGTGATGAAACCGGGTTTGCCTTCTTTGTATTCCACATGGAATGTCCTGGTTCCCACTTCGACTTTGAAGCTTTCCCCGTCCCTGGCAATCTTCACCGGATACAGCTTTCCCTCGTGTTCGTAGTGCAGTTCCATGGTATCACCTAGCTATCTATTCTCCATCTCCCGGCATGCGCCCATGGGGAGTGGTTCTCCTGGGCCGCTTCCGCCCCGGGTTCATCGACCACGGCGGAATGCCTGAGGTCGTCAATCGCTGCGGCAATGAGCACTTCCGGCGGAAGAACCTCTGCCGAGGACCAGCTTTTGAAATATGTCTCGATGAAGTGCGTGTCGATATCACCGGTTGCGAATGATGGGTGGTGGATAATAGCTCTCAGGAACGGGATGTTTGTGGTCACCCCAAGAGCAATGTAATTGGACAGCGCCCATTCCATCTTCCTGGAGGCATCTTTCCGGTCCTCGCCGTATACAATCAGTTTGGCCAACATCGGGTCGTAGAACGGAGAGATCTGCGAGCCCTGGCTTATGCCTGTGTCGTGCCGTATGTTAATTCCCGTGGGCAATTCCACTGTTTTCAGCGTTCCGGTGCTGGGCATAAATCCCTTGCCTGGGTCTTCGGCGTAGATGCGGCATTCTATAGCGTGGCCGCGCTGAATTATCTTGTCCTGCTCAAGTGTGAGCGGCTCACCGGATGCGATTTTTATCTGCCACTTCACTATGTCAATGCCCGTTGTCATCTCTGTAATAGCATGCTCCACCTGAAGCCTTGTGTTCATCTCAAGGAAGTAGAAGTTTCTGTCTGCGTCCAGCATGAACTCTACAGTCCCCGCGTTCGAGTAACCGACGGTTTTCGCTGCCATGATTGCGGCATCGCCCATCTTCTTCCTCAGTTCCGCGTCCATGGCCACGGAGGGCGTTTCCTCAATGACCTTCTGGTGCCGCCTCTGGATGGAGCATTCTCTCTCGAATAAATGTACAACGTGGCCGTGCTCATCGGCAAGAATCTGGAACTCAATATGCCTGGGCTTGGACAGGTATTTCTCTAGGAGAAGTTCGTCATTGCCGAAAGATGATTTGGCTTCCCTTCGGGCCGAGGCAATGGCTTCACTCAGTCCGTCCGGGCTGGTGACCACCTTCATGCCCTTTCCGCCGCCCCCTGCCGAGGCCTTTATCAGCACTGGAAAACCTATGCGCTGGCATGCCTCCTCGATAGTTTCGTTCTTCTCCTCGCCTGTGAAACCGGGAATCACGGGAACGCCGGCCATCCTCATTGTGCGTTTCGCGGCTATCTTGTCCCCCATGCCCTCAATGACTTCGGCAGTTGGGCCTATGAATTTTATTCCCGCATCCGCACATGCTTTGGCGAATTTCGCATTCTCAGAAAGAAAGCCGTAACCGGGGTGAACCGCATTGGCACCGCTCTTCTTCGCGGCATCGATTATCTTGGGGATGTTCAGATAGCTTTGCGCCGGTGTTGGGTCTCCGAGCGGCAGAGATTCCTCGGCCATCTCGACATGAAGGCATGACTTGTCCACGTCCGAATATACCGCAACCGTGGGGATGCCCATCTCCTGGCAGGCCCTGATTATCCGCACCGCAATCTCGCCTCTGTTGGCTACAAGCACCTTGGTGATTTCCATGTTATTTCCTCCATGCTGGCTCGCGCTTCTCCAGGAAGGCGCTGACGCCTTCCTTCCCTTCCGGCGATGCCCGGATTTTTGCAATGGCATTTATGCAGTATTTTCTGAATTCGTCCCGTTCCATGCGGGCTCCTGCTCTGGCAAGGCGCTTGCATTCCTTCACCGCCTGGGGACCGCCGGTCATTATCTGTTTGATAAGGCCGTCAATGACAGAATCAAGGCCATCCGGCTCGACAACATCGTCAAAAAGGCCGAGGGTTCGGGCCATTCCAGCTTCGAACCTTTCGCCTGTCATGAATAGCTGGGCAGCCCTTTTTCCGCCGACACGGTCGATTACGTAAGGTGATATGACGCCCGGAAGCAGACCGAGCTTGACTTCGCTGAAACCGATTTTGGCTTTGTCGCTGGCTATGACGAAATCGCAGGCGCACGCAAGTCCGGCTCCGCCGCCCAGCGCGGCGCCGTTGACCTTGGCGATCACCGGGACCTCGATATTCTCCAGTGCCAGGAACATCTTGGACAGGCCGGTTGCGTCCTCGATGTTATCGGCAAGTGAGTACTGGCCCATGCGCTTCATCCAGTTGAGGTCCGCGCCTGCGCAGAACGATTTTCCTGCGCCGGTCACTATGAGTATCCTGGCTGAATTGGTTTTATTGATTTTTAAAAAGGCGTCAGTCAGCTCGGCAATCATCTTCTCATCGAACGGGTTGTGAACGTCCGGTCTGTTGAGAGTGACAGTGACGACGCTGTCGCCTTCCACAAGTATAGATTCATATTTCGAAGACATGTGCATCCACCAGTTTTATGAAGCCAAGCCCCATTCTATTAAAAAGGTTGCTGTGGGATGTTCGACAATTGTCTATTTTTTCAAATCCAATAGAGATAAATATATTGCATAGATGCACTAGGTTGCGATTAGCCGAGGTAGCTCGAGCAAAGTAACGCCTTTGCAAGCCAGCCGAACTTCCAGCAGGAATTCGACGCTGAAGTCCGGTTCCGGGCGACTCGGCACAAGCCCATTCGCAACAGTCTGCCGAGGTAGCTAAGCCCGGTTAGGTTTCCAGGTTTCGGTCTGGAACCCCGGAATACGGCGCCGGCCTTGAGAGCCGGTGGTGCCCTGCACCACGGGAGTTCGAATCTCCCCCTCGGCGCTATTATTATTTAATAATATATTTCGCGCCTCGGGAAATGAATTTGGAACAATTTGCCATATGAAACTCGTTTTACCCTCGACAAGTGCATGCTGAACATCAATCTCGTCTCGGTCTCCCCCTCGGCGCTTTGTTTTTATTTCTGAATTGACTCCAAAATAATCTCGAACCCCGCCACTGGATACCCCAACTCGAAGTTCTCCAGAACCTGGGGGTGATATTCTCCGAAATTGCCAATGGATTTGTTGCCGACCAGTATCTCGGCCGATCGGCCGGGTATGTACGCAGGGTCCGCGCACTGGCCAAGCGCAAATTCGATGTTGAGGTCTCTGAGTATTGTTTGCACAAGTGACTTTATTTCGGTGAATGACGCCTTGGAATGCATGGAGAGAGCGGCCAGGTGCCTGATTGTTTCGGTTCCGTGAACCACATTTCCGACCTCGAAGATGTTCTGAGGCAGGTCCCGGTGCTTGTTCGCCCGGAGTGTGCCCATCATGCTGGGGACAAGCGTCATGCGAACGCAGGTGAGATAATCCGCAATCGGGTTCTGTATCTTGACCAGGCCCTTGTCTTCGGGCCGGAGCATCATTTCGAACTGCTCCTTCTCGCATGAGAGCGCAAGGCTCTTTACTTCGAGATAGGCGTGGCCGATCATGAGCTGGCGCGCGTTGCCGGACAGGGCTTCAAGGGGCCTTTCCATTCCGAAAGTGAGGCTCTTGGGCATGGTGCCGACAATCTGGCCGTAGCCGGCGCTGATTGCGACGTCCTCGATCAAGTCAACATTGTGAATTATGTCGTTCCTGAATCCCGGAACCTGGACGTGAATTTTATCTCCTTCCGCCCTGGCGCCGAACCTCATCTTTCTGAGGTGCTGGGCAATTTCCTCGGGTGTGTAAAGTGTCCCGAGGAGTGCGTTGGCTTCCGCGGCGGGCAAAACCCTTGTCCTCGGTTCCATGTCGGGTAAAATCATTTCAGAATCGGGATAGATGACCTTGACAGACTGAATCTGCCCGCCCCTTTCCGCCAGCAGTGTGGCGATTATGTTGAGTGCGCACTTCAGGGTGTTCAGGTCCGTGCCTGTGAGGTCAAGGAAAAGGTCGGTGGTTTTCTCGGTAACGGTTGTGATGTTGCCGTTTATTATCGGCGGGAAGGAGAGGACCTTTCCGTCCGCGTCCTGGATGATGGGGAATAGCTTTTTCCCTTCCAGGACCCAGGCATATTCCTTGCCTTTCTCGTGTTTTTCCAGGATCTGGAGCATGTCCATTTCTAATGTATAGCCGAGCGGCGCAAATTTCATTTTCTTCGGGTCGACCGCTTTGTAGGTGAACGGGAATCTGAGCTGGCTCATGTCATGGACACCGATTGCAACCTTCTTGCGCTTGCGCCCGAGAGTCAGGTGAAGTTTCTCCTGCGCTTCCATCAGCGAGGCAATGAGTTCATCGGTCATCTTCACATTTCTGACGATTCCGGCGACTATGAACGGGCGAATTTCAGTGACGGACGGGTCAACTTTCAGGACGTTTTCCGAGGTGGAAATATCATAATTCGGTAAACCGGTTTCCTTTCCGATGAAACCGCGGACGGCTCTGGCAACGCCCTCGACCGAATAGAGGTCGGGGCGGTTGGGGAAGAACTCGATGTTCATGGTATCCCCCTCGACGCTGTCTATGTCCGAGCCCATGAGCGGCAGCATTGCCAGCAATTCTTCCTGCGGGATGGCCTGGCCAATGAGTCCGACCAGGTCTCTGTAGCTCATCGATATTACTGCCATTGGTGACGGATTAAAGGCTCACTATTTATGTTTTCCCAATAGGAGAAGATTAATTTACAATAATGACTTGAGGCGGGACATGACCAAGCAGATGCGCGTAGCCATGTACTATTCCAACAGGGATGTTCGGCTGGAAAAGATACCCGTTCCGACAATCGGCGAGGGCGAAATCCTCATGAAGATCGAGGCCAGCGGCATCTGCGGCTCGGATGTCATGGAGTGGTACCGCCGGGATAAAGTTCCCCTGGTCCTGGGCCATGAGGTCGCCGGGACAGTTGAAAAGGTCGGCAAAGGTGTTCAGAAATTCATAAAAGGCGACAGGATTGTCGCGGCCCATCATGTTCCCTGCAACACCTGCGAGTACTGCCATCAGGGCAACCATACCGCCTGCCAAAGCCTCCAAGGCGGGACCAATTTCCATCCCGGCGGGTTCTCTGAATTTGTGCGGCTTCCTGCCATCAACGTGGACCGCGGAACCTTCCCGATTCCAGAAGGCGTGAGCTTTGAAGACGCGACTTTCGCAGAACCACTTGGGTGTGTGCTCAGAGGCCAGAAGAAGATGCTGATAAAGCACGGCGCCAGCGTATTCATCATCGGCACCGGAATTTCTGGCATTCTGCATGTGAGCCTTGCCAGGGCCATGGGCGCAGGAAAAATCATAACTGCGGATATATCCGATTACAGGAATGACATGGCCATGCGGTTCGGCGCGGATGAGGCTGTTCTTTCGGACAGCGGCCTCGCTGCCAATCTCATCAAGGCCAACGGCGGGAAGAAGGCACATTACGTGATAGTTTGCACAGGGGCCATGCCGGCAATCAAGGCCGCTCTCGAATCGGTGGACAAGGGCGGATGTGTCCTGTTATTCGCTCCGACAGCCGAGGGCCAGACCATGCCTTTCTCAGTCAACGACGTTTTCTGGAAGAAAGAGGTCACCCTAATGACGACCTATGCCGCAGCGCCGGCGGACCATGTTGCCGCGCTGGAACTAATCCGCGCAGGAACGATTCCGGTGGATGAGATGATAACCCACAGGTTCGGGCTCAAAGATGCACAGAAGGGTTTCAGCCTGGTAGCAGGCAGCGGGGATTCGGTCAAGGTAATCATTCTGCCCCAAAAATAATCATTTATCGACAAGCACGGCTTTCTTAACCAGGTACTCGCCGTTGGTCCCATGCCACACAGTTTCAGATTCCTTTATCTCAAGGCGTTTGCTGAAATTGGGGCCGTCCAGGACCAGCGTTTCGAACTCCCCGCCCTCGCCGCTGACGTTCATGCGGTTTCTCATGGCAAGGCGATTCAGTTCCTCCAGGGCGGTCTCATCCAGTTCCCTGCCGAGCCATTCCTTTCCCATACCGTCGGCATAGACGCCGACGATCATTACCTTGAAACCGGCAGACAGGATGCCGTTGAGGACGTCGGCCTGTTTCCATCTCCATAACGGTGAGAATGACCGCATGCCGAGTTCATGACAGAGCCGGTCTATTCTCGTCGCCTGGTAATCGGACGCGATGGCACCGGTTATTATCCCCTCGACCACAAGGCTTCCGAGGGCCTTCCGGAGATCGACCAGTTCTTTCTCTTCCTCTCCGGCTGTTCTCCATTCGGTATAGGGGATACCCATGGCCTCTGCCAGCATCGCGCAGAGGCTGATGTTGGGAATGTGGAACATGTGCGATTCCCCCTTTGTGGGGACCAGTGTGATAAGCCTGGAAACATCCCAGCCGCGCTGCTGGGCCAGGTAGACGGCGTACGTGGAATCCTTGCCTCCGGAGAACAGGGCCGCGACGTTCATTGTATTCCGAATATCGGACATGCATAAAGGTTTGCTGTTTAAGGCCAATCTTTATATAGAAGCACAAATATTGCAGTTTTAGAACCCGGAAAAAAAGGGGGTAAAAATATGCAAGGACAACAGCAACAGCCAATAATCATACTGAGAGAAGGAACGGACAGGTCCAAAGGTAGGGGCGCACAACTGAACAACATCGCAGCGGCAAAAGCAGTCGCCGATGCAGTGCGCTCGACCCTGGGACCGAAGGGAATGGACAAGATGCTGGTCGACAGCATGGGCGATGTCGTCATAACCAATGACGGCGCGACCATCCTGAAGGAGATAGACATCGAACACCCGGCAGCCAAGATGGTCGTGGAAGTCGCCAAGACACAGGACAACGAGTGCGGCGACGGAACAACCTCGGCGGTCGTGCTGGCTGGCGAACTCCTGAAGAAGGCGGAATCGCTCATCGAGCAGAACGTCCACCCGACAGTGATTGCCAACGGATACAGGCTCGCAGCCGAGGAATCCATCAACATCCTTAAGAGACTTGGTGTGAAAGTGGACCTCAAAAACGACAGGATGCTGAAGAACATCGCCATGACGGCCATGACCGGAAAATCCGTAGGCCCGAACAAGGAATCTCTGGCCGAGGTCGCAGTCAGGGCAGTCAAGGCAGTCGCTGAGAAGAGGGGCGACAGCTACGTCGTTGATATCGACAACATTAAGGTCGAGAAGAAGAACGGCGGCTCCCTGGCAGACACGAAGATGATCGAAGGCATAATCCTGGACAAGGAAAAGGTCCACCCGAGGATGCCGTCTGTCGTGAAGAACGCCAAGATCGCGCTCATCGACTCCGCCCTCGAGATAAAGAAGACCGAAGTTGATGCGAAAATCCAGATTACCGACCCGAGCCAGCTCCAGAAATTCCTGGACGAGGAAGAGAAGACGCTCCGCAAGAAGGCGGACCTGATCGCCAAGTCCGGCGCCAACGTCGTCGTCTGCCAGAAGGGCATCGACGACCTGGTCCAGCACTTCCTGGCAAAGCAGGGCATCTTCGCAGTGCGCAGGGTCAAGAAGTCCGACATGGAGAAACTCGCAAAGGCGACCGGCGCAAAGCTCGTTACCAACCTGGAAGACCTCAGAGGCACAGACCTCGGAAGGGCCGGAATGGTCGAGGAGATGAAGATCGCGGACAGCGACATGACATTCGTCACAGACTGCAAGGACGCAAAATCCGTGTCCATCCTGATAAGGGGCGGCACAGAGCACGTCATCGATGAGGCAGAGCGCGCACTCCATGACGCACTCAAAGTCACAGCGGTCGCAATGGAGGACGGAATAGCACTGTCAGGCGGCGGCTCAATGGAGATCGAGCTTTCGCTGGCTCTCAACAAGTTCGGCTCCAAGGTCGGAGGCCGCGAGCAGCTGGCAATAGAGGCATTCTCCAAGGCAACGGAAATCATTCCGTGGACCCTGGCAGAGAACGCCGGACTCGATGCAATCGACGTCCTCATACAGCTCAGGAGCGAGCACGAGGGCAAGAAGCGCATGAACGCCGGAATCAACGTCTACACAGGAAAGGTCGTCGACATGCTCAAGGAGAATGTTGTCGAACCGATGAGAGTTAAGACGCAAGCCATCAACGCAGCGAGCGAGGTCGCCATAATGATCCTGAGGATAGACGACGTAATCGCAGCCAAGAAAGGCGCCGGCGGACCGCCCGGCGGCATGCCACCTGGCGGAATGGGCGGCATGGGCGGCGGAATGGACTACTGAGGCCCTAACTGAAAAAGCAATGGGCTGGTCGGAAGGCCAGCCCAAATTTTCACCATAATATCGGGATAACATGGAAGCTTCTGTTAAACATAACGGCACTATTGACAGCTACATCGAACGCTATCCCGAAGACGTCCGAATAATTTTGGAAAAGATACGAAAGACGATAAAAGACATAGTTCCCGAGGCAGAGGAAGCCATAAGCTACGGAATACCGACTTACAGGCTGAAAGGGAACCTTGTGCATTTCGCGGCTTTCAGGAATCACATCGGCTTCTATCCGTCCCCATCTGGAATTGCGGCTTTCGAAAAGGAACTGGCCGATTACAAGACATCGAAGGGGGCTGTCCAATTTCCATTGGACAGGCCGATACCGTTCGCGCTTATCAGGAAGATTGTAAGATTCAGGGTGAAGGAAAACATGGGCAGGGCTAAGCGTTGAACATGAATTTCGGAAAATGAAATGAACCTGCTGATGTCTCAGAGGCTCTCTTTCGCTTTCCTTATCGTGCCTGACGTCGTGACGGTATTGATGGTTACCTTCAGCCGCTCCTCGCCAACCTCGTTAATGCCCTTGAGAAGCTCGATAGCCTTGTCCCGGTCGCAGTGTGAGCATCTGAGAATGCCACGGTTGTTCTGGAAAGCTGTGAGCCACGGACGGATCTCTTCCGACTGGTCGAGACCCATCCTGCTGGCCAGGCGTTGGAATTCCTTGATTAGCTCCCAGCGCTCGATAACTCTGGGAGCTTCTATCTCGAATACAATGTACCTGTGCCGGAATTCCTTGACAGCCATGTTTGACCACGGCTTAGCGGACCATTGCTATTCCTGCGCCTTGGCGTTCGTCAGCGCCCATGAGTTGGGGCGATTTCACGCCGGTTATGACGACGAGCAGGTGGACATCGCCGTGTATCGTCGGGTCCACCGTGCATCCCCAGATTATCCTTGCGCTGGGGCTTATGCGGCTTGTCACGAGTTCTGCGGCTTGCTGTGCCTCTGCTATGGTCAGGTCCTCTCCTCCGACAACGCGGATGAGTGCTCCTTTTGACTGTGAGATGTCTATGTCGCCGAGCAGCGGGGAGTTGAGCGCTTCGTTGACTGCCATTTCAACCCTCTCGCGGTCGTCGCTTGAGCTGCCGATGCCGACCATTGCCACACCGCCGTTCTCCATTACGGTCATGAGGTCGCTGTAATCCAAGTTGACAAGGCCGGGCTTTGTGACAATCTCTGTCATGCCCTTTATGGCGTTCATCAGGATTTCATCGGCAACTTTGAAGGCTGCGTCAAGCGGGAGCTTCGGGACAAGCTCAAGGAGTTTGTCATTCTGGATGACGATGGTTGTGTCGCACTTGATGCGGAGCTTGTTGAGCCCCTTTATGGCGTTCTCCATTCTCATGTGGCCTTCGGCCTTGAACGGCATTGTGACTATGCCCATCACGAGGGCGCCAGCTTCCTTGGCCAGCTCAGCCACGACTGCTGCGGAGCCGGTTCCGGTCCCGCCGCCCATTCCTGCGGTTACAAAGACTATGTGCGCGCCTTCGGGATCTGCGCGTATCTCATCTTCCTTTTCTCTGCAGGCCTGCTCTCCGACTTCCGGGAGTGCACCGGCTCCGAGGCCCTTAGTGGCTCTCTTGCCGATGAGCATCTTCTTGGGTGCGTGAATGTGCAATAAGTGAGTTGCGTCGGTGTTGACTGCCATCATCTGGGCGCCCACGACGCCTGTCTCATTGAGCCTGTTGACGGTGTTCGAACCGCCGCCGCCGCAGCCGACAATCTTTACATTTATCTTCAAAGCCTCGACGAGCTTCTTCAGCTCTTCGTCGTCCGGGCTCTCGTTGTAGATGCCCACGGCCTTAGAAATTTCATGTGCTTTCTTGTGTTCGTCATGCCTAGCCAAAGCTTCATCGATTATTGACTTCATTTGGTTCCCATCCTATATAATTTAAATTGAAACATAATGGCGTTTTATATATTTAAAATTTAGCTGTGATTATATTAAAGGCATTATAACGTCTTCCGGCGGGGAATAAGAATTTACTGGCTTGTCAGATTTCATCAAGGATGTAATTTTCCCATGCCCTTTTTCCGGCAAGTATCTCGGCTTCCGGCACTGTGAGGACAGGGGTGCGAAATGAGGCCGAATCGTCAATCGCAAGCCTCGGGCAGGCCGTTGATACCCACGCATCGAGGCCTATCGTGTCCAGTTTCGCCGGCGTAATCAGGTCCATCTCAGTCAGAATCGCAGTGAATCCTGCGGATTCGAGCATTCCCACAACTGCAACCGCGGCCCTTTCCCGCCTCTGGCCGATCTTCGAGGATATGATTATGCCAATCCGCTTTGCGGACCTGGCCCTTTCAATCGCCGCATGCCTTTGCCTCAGAAGTCGGTCCCTCTGCTCGGACATGTCCCTCACCTCCAGAGTCATTGGGTCGGCTGCAAAAACGGGCTTGGATGTGGCCAGAGAAACGGCAAGCGGGTGAAAATCGCCTGTGCCGACGAAAAGGAACGCATCTACTTTGTCCGCGACAGCCCTGGCGCACGATGCATTGCACCCGAGAACCTGGCCGTCTGCATAAAGACGCGATTCGCCCTTGCCGATGAGGACCTTCAGGCCTTTCGAGCCAAGGAAATCTGCCATGCCCACAAGGAAGTGTATATGTTGGGCGGTCGTCAGAAGGCCGACCGTCCCGCTGAGCCGGGGCAGGACCGCTTCAAGCACAGGGATTGGATCCGCGCTTGACCTGGCTTGGATGTACATCACGCTCTTCGGCGTCTCCAGGCAGGGAATCGGCAGATGACCGTACTGGACTATAAGGTCTGCATCTGTCGCGGGAATGTCGCATGCCCCGAAACATTGATCGCCCGAGATTATGATGGTCGCATCGGTCAGACTGGATAATGCAGAGGCCACTTCCGGTGCGCGGCGCTTGAGGCCCTCCGGGAACTGGAGCAGAACCTTTCTGCATGCCCTCTCCCGAATGACCTGGACAACCCGGGCATTCTCGAAATCGAAATCTTCCTTCATCGCCTGTCCTCCAATACATCTCCGAGGTCGGAAAACAGCCCGTCGATTCCGTCCTTGGTCACATGGGGCATTATCACCAGTCTGAGGCTCGGCGGGTTCTGGGCAACGGAAACTTTCCAACCCTTCACGTCAAGCGATTTCTGAACTGCCTTGGGGTCCGGAACTCGGAGGCAAAGAATGTTCATTACAGGTTCCATAACAGGTTCCAATCCCATCTTCCTGGCTTTGCCGAGCGCGTGGTGGGTTACATCCATGCAGCCTTCCACGATTTTGATATAGCCCTCTCTGCCGAGCGAGCGCATGGCTGCGTAAGATGCGGCAGCTGCGGCGCTGCATCTTGTTCCTGAAAGTGCCGATAACTGGCCCACTGTATCGAGATACGGCGCGTCCTTGTGAATCGTGCGGAACCATTTACGGTCCCTGACAAGCAGTGCGCCCGAGGGAACCGTTGCCATGCCCATCTTGTGGGGGTCGGCGGCTATGCTCGAGACCTTCTCGACCGAAAAATCGAAATCAGGAACTCTGTGGCCAAGGTCGCGGAGGAACGGAAGCACGAAACCCCCAAAGGCCGCATCCACATGGAGGAAGACCCCTTCCGGGATTATATCGGCGAGGCCGTGGATGTCATCGACAGCGCCGAGTTCCGTGGTGCCTGCTATTCCAACGACCGCAGCGGTGTCTGAGTCGACGCGCCTGGTAACCTCGTCAAGGTCGATTGTGAAGTTCTCATTCAGAGGCACCATTACCGGCTCCATTGCCAGTATATCGCATGCCTTATGGAACGAGAAATGGGCGCTCTTCGGGAATATCACCTTCTTCTTCCCTGTGATGTTCCTGGCTATCCAAAGGGCGGTAATGTTGGCCTCCGTTCCGCCGCTGACGATGCCCCCGGCAATGTTGCCGTCCTTTGCCCCGAGGAGCCGGCCCATGGCGTCGATTGCCATTTTCTCCAGCCTGAGAGTTCCGGGGTAAAGGCCCGCATTGCCCAGGTTGGACTCGATGAACATCGCATGCGCCTCCTTGGCTATGTCCAGAGGGTCGGTGCACATCGAGCTGATTACATGGCCGCCCGAGAAATGATGGTCCTCGGCGAGAGCTGCCTCAAGCTCATACATCACAGTTTTTCTGGCTGTCGGTTTTACCCACATGGGTTCAGACCCCCCTTTCCAAAAGCATCCGCTTCTCGACCGAAGCGGCGATGTGCCTGACTGTCGCCAGCTCGGCGGGCTTCACGCAAATGGTGTCAGCGGCCCTCCGGATGAGAAATTCCAGTAAACCGGGAGTCGATATCAGGTCCTCGGATATCACTGCCAGCGGGCGGGTTTTTTGAGCGAGTGTTTGCTCCAGCGCCTTCTCCAGTGTAGGCACCGAATAATGCGCTGAAACGCCCGGCTCGCTTCCCAGCATGAGCCGTCCAAGGGAATCGAGGTCCATGGCCATTACGTCGGAATGTGCTGCCATTTCCTCCATGAAGAACAGGTTGGAAGGGTACATGACCCGGACCCAGATTGAAACTCTGTCGGGAACCGCGGCGCGGATAGCCCGGACAGACCGGGAAAGCTCCTCGCCACTACGGATGCCCGGAACCTGGACGCCGACCTGCAGGCCCTGCGCCGACAATTCGGCAATTGAGGCAGCCAGGGAGTCCATTGTTTGAGGGGTTGTATCCCTTATTTCCATTATCACGGAGGAAATCCTGAGGCGGCGCTTTGCCTCTGCCACTGTGTTAGAAATGATTTTTTGGGAATCGTCATCTGCGAGCATCTTCGGGCCGATGATTAATCCGTCGGCATACGAGTCGCCCAGTATGTTCAATTCTGACGGTTCTGAAACAAGCAGGAAAAGCTTGGCGGCGACGACCGGCGCCTGAATCGCAGAGACCTGGGGCATGTCGGGAACTGCCTTTTGCAGGAGGCTAATACTTTGCGCCCGGGCGGGTATCTCGGTCCTGGTCCCGGAGGTCAAGGTAGCAGAGCATACCATCGGCCTGGAGGAGACAAAGCAGACAGTGCACATCTGGATGGCGGGATTGCCCCGCATGAATGCCATTGCCGGTTCAAGATGGGCTATCATCTCCCCGCTGAGCTTCTCCTCCTCGCGGAATCCCGGAGCAATCTCCACTTTTGACGGGGCCTGGCCTTTCAGTATGTACTGGAATGATTGGGGCCGCATCTCCATCCGGTCCAGCTTTCCTTCGGGGCTGAACTCGAATATGTCGCTTGAAACCGACGGATCTACAAGTCCCTCGGGGAGCCCGAACACCGCCCTGGCTTTTATTTCCGCACCTTTTTTCCTCAGTTCGACCGAGACTTCGGAATCGGGGATTTCCCTGACAAGGATTGCAGGAAGCTCGCTTGACACACTGTCCAAATTGCCGCGAATCCATTTGAGCCAGCAGTATTTGATTGCCTCCAGCAAATCCTCGCCGGCGGAACAGTAAATCACGGTGGAAGCGGTACCGTGCCTGGTCGCGGCCACGACAGAAACAGTTGCATCCAGCTCGGAAAAACCTGTGAGGATGTCCATCTCGCGGTTCCAGGGAAGCCTTGTCCTGGCGAACACGGATTTCACGGACCTCCAGCTTTCCTCGGGTTCCT
>JAQVMG010000134.1 GCA_028703755.1 Thermoplasmata archaeon
CCTTTACGCCCCATTTATCTGTAGCTTCATCCAGGATGTTGCGTAGCTTGGCATTGATGGAATCTCGGGAAGTAAAGGTGAGATCCAGAGTGAGTTCACCAATCACGTTACGCAGGGAAGTTTGGGCCATTATCCCAGGTGAGGACATCGAAGCGGAGATCAAAACAGTCTGCGGGGCAATTGAGCACTCCCACATTCCCACTCTCGTGATCGATGTTTCAAAATCCGGCTCGAAGCTTGCCTCGGACATGGCAAACCTTTCCGGGGGCGTGTATTTCCACCTGGAGCACGGCGAGATGTCTGCCGCACCCGTGAAGATCGAAGATGTTATGGCCTTCGACAGAGCGCTGGAACACATCTCCATCGGCCTGGTGGACCCCAATTTCAAGGGCGTGGTTTTCCCTTCCGGCAGCAAAGGGACCGTCAAAGACGTTCTCCAATTCATCGACTCCCTGTCGCTGGAGTTCAGGGCCATATCTGACTGCCCGGTCGGCTGCGACCCCGCCGATACCGCGTCTTACTGTTACTACTGCCGCCTGAAGTACCTTGAGAAGGACCGGGCGCCGGAAATAAAAACGACACTCAGAACATTCCCGATAGTCCAGCTGGACAGGGAGAACACCAGCGCCGACGTCATGGGTGATATTTACGTACGATTTCTGGCCACGACCAGCAAACTGAAGGAAGCAAACCGAGGCGTTCTGTTCATCGAGAACATCGACCTTCTGGACAAGAGCGTCGCCCGTATCATCGCAAAGACACTTCGCGAGCGCACTTACACCCTTGAGAAGAGCGGCCGGAGAATGACGTTCCCCTGTAAATTCTCGGTCGTCGGAACTCTGAGCAAGAACGGGGCCACCATCCAGAAGGAGCTGGAGGACCAGATAACCCTCTTCGCCCGACAGGACGAGGGCCGCGACCTTCAGTTCAAGACTCGGTTCATCCAGTACGGCAAGGATTATGATGCCGACCCGGCAAACTTCCAGACCAAGCTGGACAGGTACCGGAAAGAATGGATGATTAACTACCTGAAGGCCAGGAAGGTCATGCACGACATCCGGATTCCGGAAATGCTGGAGAAGGCGCTGGATAGGTATTCCACCGAGCTCAGCCGCGAGGACTGTTTCCCGGACAAACTGAAAGGCATGGCCAAGGTCATCGCCGCAAAGAATTTCAGCACCGAGGTCACGGACAGGGACGCTGCCGAAGCTGTGAGCATAATGAAGAAGCATTTCAAGGTCCAGTCCGAAGCGGAGATTGAACTTCCACCGATTCTGAGACCCTTCCTGGGAATAGCCCATGCAGTTGCTGAGGCGGAGGTCCTGAAAGACAAACTCCTTCTGCTCCTGGTATCCATGGATGACATGGGCGGGGCGCTCGTCCGCGGGTTCGAGCCCGATTCGGTCAAGAGCGCGCTCAGATATCTCCAGGAGATGGAATTCTCCATCGATGTTGCCAAGGGATGCACCGTGAACTGCGACCCTTCGAGGCCGGAGGAGTTCTGCCCACGCTGCCGCCTTGACTACGAATACGACAGAATGGTCATCGAGAAGCAGAAACTGCCGGTCGTCTTTTTGCCCCAGAACGTTACCCTGGAGGGACTGCGCGGAAGCGTGTTCGTGAATTACGTTGTAAGGCCGAATCTTCTCACCAGGGCTCACCGCGGAATCCTGTTCGTCGAGAACATCGAGAACCTTGACCACAGCGTCGAGACAGCGCTCGCCAGCGCCCTGGCGACCGGAAAAAACTCTGTCGAGCGGGACGGCAACATTGTCGAGCAGCCCTGCCGCATTCTCCTCATCGCCACGATGGAGGACAGCGAGGCGGAGCTTCACCCTCTCATCTCCGAAAAGCTCGGCGTGCTGCTTGAGGCCACACCCGAGGACCGGAACCTGATCAAGATAAAAGCGCTAAGCCACCTGGAGGAGTTCGGCTCCAGGCCGGAGCTTTTCAACTCGAAGATGCTTGCCGGCAAGGAGGCATCAATCAGCAGCGTCCTCGGAGGCCAGAAACTGATGCCGGATGTTCAGATAACGGATGCCCAGCTGGACCTCATTGCCAGGATGTGCGCGGAATTCAATGTTGAGGGCAACAGCAGTGAATTCAAGATCGAGAGCGTGGCCAAGAGCCTCTGCGCCCTCAGGAACGAGCGCCGCGTCACTGACGGCGATATCGTGCGGGCCGCGCAGATGGTCATTCCGCTGACGATATCTTCGGACCGCGATAAGAGGGACGAGCTTGAGGATTCCATAAGAAACCTGGTTCTCCAGTATGCATGAGGTGACATGAAATGGAAGACAGCGCCGACACAATCGAATTCACCGACCTTTCCAAGTTCAGAAGGAAGAGCGAAGCCCCGCCCTTCCCGCTTGTAGGCATTGTTGGGCAGCAGGTCATGAAGAAGGCTGTTCTGCTTGCCGCTTCAAATCCCTCGGTCGGGAACATCATTCTCATCGGTGAGGCAGGCACGGGAAAGTCCACCACAGCCAGGGGGCTTCGGGACATTCTGCCGGAAATAGAAGTCGTGAATGGCTGCTCCTACAGCTGCGACCCCAAGAATAAATCCGCGCTTTGCCAGGACTGCAAATCCTCCGTGAAGGATCTCAGCGCCTACCCCAGACGAATGCCTCTCCTCGAGCTTCCGATAGGGGCATCCGAGAGCCGCATCTTCGGGGGTTTCGACAGTCAATCCCGGCTGAAGCCCGGATATGTCGGTCAGGCCAACAGGGGGTACCTTCTTCTGACAAGGGCAAACCTCCTGGAGCCAGATGTGCTCGATAGGCTTATTGACATCTCTGAAACCGGCACACACAGAAATAAATCAGAGCACGGCGATTTCAGCCATCCGGCCAAATTCAACATCATAGCCACCATGAACCCCGAGGACGGCGAACTAGAACCGGAGGTCCTGGAGAGGTTCAGCATGTCCGTGAAAGTCCAGTCCATCAAAGACATTGAGGAAAGAATCGAGATTGTCCGAAGGGTGGAGTCATACCGCCAGGACCCGGCCGGCTTCGTCAGCCGCAACCGCAGGGAGATGGAGGCGTTCGCAGCAAGGGTCAAGCGCGCCCGCGACCTGATGAACAGGGTGGACATGCCCAAAAAGGTCGAGGGGACAATGGGAAAGGTACTCAAGCAGGTCGGCCAGGAAAGCGACAGCGTGAAACACGCGTTCAGGGAGGCGGCATTCGCCAACGCCGCGTTCGGCGACCGCGTCTGGGTCACTGTGGACGACGTTGCGGAAATTGCCGAGCTTGTGTTGGGGCACAGGCAGCCATAGCCCAAGCTAAACTGTAAAAATTGAAAACTGGGCTGGCAGTGCCAGCCCGATTCTTTGTTTATCCCGAGTAGTAGTTCGCGTCGTACGGTTCAGGCTTCAGGCCCTTCCTGGTCCTGATGCTGGCGACGACTTCCTTCAGCAATTCCCTGGGGATCATCTCGAAGCCGCAGTTCTCTGTGTTCCAGAGCGCGCGGCCGCCTGTCGCGCCTCTCATCGAGTTGGAGAATCCGAACATCTGGGCGACCGGCGCTTTTGCCTTGATTATGACCATGTCCCCTTCCTGTTCCATATCCTCGATTACCGAGCGTCTCTGCTGCATTTCCCTTGTTGCCGCGCCCATGACTTCCTGCGGGACGTTGATCTGGACCTTCTGCTTGGGTTCGAGTAAGGTTCTGCCCGACAGACACATCGCACCGTAGATTGCCTGCCTCATGGCCGGAATCGCCTGCGCGGGTCCTCTGTGAATTGTGTCCTCGTGAAGTTTCGCATCCATCAGCTTGACCTTAACGCCCATGACCCTCTCATCTGCCAGCGGTCCTCTCTTCATGACCTCGATGAACGCTTCCTTGCAGAGTTCCATGGTCTCGTGGAGGTTCTGAATACCCTTGGTCATATCGAGTAATATGTTGG
>JAQVMG010000028.1 GCA_028703755.1 Thermoplasmata archaeon
ACAGTTAGCGAAAACAATCAGCACATCGGCAATTGTACCGTTGGAAATAAACACCTTAGAGCCATTAATAATAAAATCCTCTCCGTTGAGAACCGCCGTCGTTAACATAGCATTAGCATCGGAGCCGGCATCGGCTTCCGATATCGCCATATGACTCCCAATCCTGTCGCCTACGAGAGCCAGAGGGTCATCGAGTATACGAGGGTCAACTTCAGCTTCGACGCGAAGAAATACAGGGCCTTCAGAGCGACCCTGCCCAAGACCGAGGATGAGATAGTCCGCACGGACAGGAGCATCTTCCAGAACATGGTTGGCGTTGTCATTCCGAAATATTTCTGGCGCGAAGCGACCCATTTCCTCAAGGACGGCGTTGGATTCACTCTGATGCATGACGGCAAGCCCGCATCAACCGCCTTTTGCGCATTCAGATACGGGAAACAGCTTGAGATAGGCATCGAAACGGTCCAGAAATACCGTGGCATGAGGTTGGCGAGACATGCCTGCGCCGCCCTTATCGACTATTCGCTTGAAAACAAACTCGAGCCAGTCTGGTCATGCCGCCTGGAAAACGCCGGCTCTTACAGGCTTGCCCAGAAGTTGGGCTTCGAACCCACTCTGTTCATTCCTTACTACCAGCTTCTGAGCCCGCCGCACAGTTGAATGCGCCGAGCCTTGCAAGGGCGGCTTCCGTTTTTCTCTGCCAGAGGCCCATTTCCATCCTTTTGAAAGACTCGAGTGCTTCTCTGAGCGCAGAAACAGCCTCATCCTTCTTTCCCTCCTTCTCCAGCAGAAGCCCGTAATCGTAATCCACCATTGTCAGCATCGAGGTCTCGCCCACACCGGAAAGGATTTCCTTTGCCTCGGCGAATGATTTTCGCGATTCCTCCAACTTTCCCATCCTGCATTGGATTGTTCCCAGTACGTATACCGACGCGCCCTCTTCCCTTCTGGCTCCGATTTCCCTTGAATTGCTGAGGGCCAGGTCAACGAACCTGAGGGCTTCGGTGAACTCGCCTATGCGTGAATATGACTCAGCAAGCCCGTAATAATTGTACACGAGGATGTGCTGGTCGCCAATCTCTCTGCAAAGTTCGACGCTTTCCAGGTGGCATTCGATACCCTTCCGCACGTCCCCTAGGTCCGGGTAAGTGTACCCAAGGCTGCTCAATGACCAGGCAATGCCGTTCTTGTCACCGGCCATCCTGTAAAACTCAAGCCCCCTCAGGTGATATCCGAGCGCTCTGTCCAGTTCCCCCCTGGTGTGATATAGGTTACCCAGGTTATCCAGGGTACCGGCCATGCCATCCTTGTCTCCGACCTTTTCTTCGTAGGCAAGCCCCTCATTAAAATGCTCGAGGGCAGCGTCAAGCCTCCCTGTTTCCATGAGTATCACGCCGATATTGTTGAGCGTGTTGACCTTTGCGCGTTCGTCCCCGGTCTCCCTCTGAAGCGTCAGAGCTTTGTGATAATGGTCAAGCGCCTCGTCGTAACTTCCCCTGAACCAGGAAATGATGCCCAGGAGGTGATGGGCGGCTGAAATACCCGGCCTGTCATTCAGCACTGTGGCATTATCCAGGCTGGCCTTCATCTTTTCCATGGCTCCTTCGTAGTTACCGGTTTTGATAAGGTTCCAGGTCAGCGCTGCCAGGAGCCCGGAACGCAGTGGCAAAGGTTCCGGCCCCAGAAGGGCAAGTCCCGCCTCCACCGTTTTGATGCCCAGTGCGTACTCGCTCTGCCTCTCGCGGGTCATGGCCATCTTCCGATAGATTTCGGCTTTCTCAAGAGGCGCAGCCGTCAGTTCCAGCGCCTCGGAATAGCGCTGCACCGCCCTGTCACACTGCCCGACGATTGTGTACAGATCCCCCAGGTTCTGCAGAATCTGCAGCTTGCCCTCTCCGGTTCTGTCCAGGGCCTGTGAGTAGAAGCTGATTGCTTCGTCGTTTGCGTACCTTTTCATGGCTCTGTCGCCTGCCATGGTCAGGTATTTTGCCGCGTTCGGATCATCAGCCTGCGTGAAGTGATGCGCAAGTTCCTCCGCGATATCCTGTTCCCTGCCGCTGAACAGCTGCGCGTAGCTATGGGCGACTGTCCGGTGGTATTCCGCCCGAAGTTCTGTGCCGATTCCGGTATACATGACTTCCCTGATCTTGCTGTGGTCAAAGCAGTAAACTGTGCCCATCGAACGTATGAGTCTATGCTCCTTCTCGATATCGTTCAGCATCTTCAGGGCAGCCAGCCTGTTCATGCCAAGGCTCAGGCCCAGCACATCGCTCCCGAATTTTTCCCCGACCACGCTGGCGCATTCCAGCATGTCTGACTCTTCCCTTTTCAGCCGGTTCAGGCGCCGCCGTATCACATCATAGACCTTGGAAGGTATCGGCAGGTCTTCCAGCGGTGCGTTCAGGGCCCAAGTCCCACCTGCTCTGGCGATTATGCCCTCGCCCTCCATCAGGCGCAGCACTTCAAGTGTGAAGAACGGATTGCCCTCGGACTCCCTGTGTATCCTCCGTGCGATTCCCAGCGTTTCGCTGCCGAGCGCCTTGGCGACGAAAATGTCCGTATCCGATTCACCCAGGCGTGACAGTCTTACTTCCCTGTACAGCGACTCCCTGCTCATGTTCTGCATCACAGTTTCCAGATGGTGCGGCTCGCAGCCGGCCTGTTTCACAACGTCCTCGGGTCTGTAGGTAGCGACCATCAGGACCCTTTTTGACCTTGTGTTCCTGGACAGGTAATGGAAGAGACTGAGAGTGGTCGGGTCGGCCCACTGGACATCGTCGATGAAAAACACGACAGGCGCATCCAGAGAAGCCCTCTGAAGGCCGAGAAGTACGCTGTCGAACAGATTCTCCAGCCTCAGCTTGGGGTCGTCCTGGATGAATGCGCCGTCGAACCTCGCAGAGTTTACGAATTTTGACACTCCCTCCTCAAGCCAGCGGCATTGGTCTGAATCGTAAATCTCCGGATTCAGGCGTGGGGAAATGTTTGCCAATTCCCTGCCGATGCTCTCGATGAGGAACTCATCCTCATCGCCTTCGATGACCACCGCAAGTGACATTCTGTCCTTGGTCTGGACAAGAATCTTGTACCCTGAATGGCCGATTGTGCTGAGCCCGGAGGCGGAACTGCTCTTTCCCATCATCCTCAGCGAATCACTTACGAAACTGGAAACGGCCCTCAGCATTGCCGTGAATATGTCTCCATCCATGTCCGTCTTCGTGCGCTCCGACTTGGCGTAAAGCATGCCCGCATCGTTCATCACATAGGCTGAGAGTATTTTGGGAGGCGGCCTTTCCTGCATCAGCCCAAGCATGTCCGCCCCCCTGAGGGCCTCCTTGATTGGCATGAGCGGTTCCATGCAGTCCGGAAGACACCAGCCCCTGAGAACCCTGGCGCCGCACTTCTCCGCATGCAGGAGCATCTCGGAAACGAGGCGTGTCTTGCCGATTCCCGCCTCTCCGCTCACGAGAACTGTTGAACCGTGCCCCTCAAATGCGTCGGCAAGCGTTTTCCTGAGGGTATCGAGCTCCTCCCGGCGCCCTACCAGTTCCGGCTGTGAAATGGTGCGGTCTTCCATCCCGGTGCATAATGCCTCCTGCGTGTAAAATGGTTTCGCGAAAAAGGCACAGGTTTTATATCATCCGTCCAACTGCGCGGACTCGTATGGCTACTGTGCAGGGAGCCCGCTCCCATGACGGCGTGAAGACCCTCGTCGGCAACCCGAAGAAAGCGATAATGAAGCTTGCCTGGCCGATGATGTTCGCGATGTCCGTACAGCTCATGTACAACCTGATAGGGGCGTTCTGGGTTTCGGGCCTCGGGGTGGATGCGCTTACTGCTGTGGGCTTCTTCTTCCCGTTCTACTTCATGGTCATGGCCCTCGCCAGTGGGCTTGGGACAGGCGGCGGCGCTGCCATATCTCGCTGCATCGGTGCATCAGACAGGGAGCGGGCCGGGGAGGTCGCGACACATACGATAGTGTTCATGGTTGTGATATCGCTGGCAATGACTCTGCCGCTCCTGATTTTCGCCAGGCCGATGTTTGCAGCCCTCGGCGCAGGGACGGCGCTGGACGATACGGTCTCATACAGCCAAATCCTGTTTTCCGGAGTCATCATCGTCTTCTTCGTCAATGTTGCCAACTCGCTTCTCTGGGGCGAAGGCGACGCCAAGCGCGCCATGAAGGCGATGATGCTTGGCGCAATCATCAATATGATTCTTGACCCGATCATGATTTACTCAATGGGGCTAGGGGTGGCCGGTGCCGCATGGGCGACCCTCATATCGTTGGGAATAACATCTGTCCTGCTGTTTTACTGGCTGTTCATGAAGAAGGGAACCTACGTACATTTCAAATTCAAAGGGTTCAAGATCAACCGTGAAATAAGCAGGGAAATATTCGTTGTCGGTATCCCAACCTCGATACAGCAGCTCACAATGTCCATAAATATGCTGATTCTCAACATATTGATTGTGGCGATATACGGCACGGACGGCGTTGCTGTGCTGACTACCGGCTGGCGAATTTCAAGCCTTGGCATCCTGCCTCTGATGGGCATTTCCACGGCTGTGATATCTGTCTGCGGCGCGGCATACGGCATGCGCAAGTACCGGCGGATGGAAATCGCCCTAAACCATGCCATCAAACTGGGCTTTGCAATGGAAATCGCTGTGGCTCTGACAATTCTGGTCCTCGCCGTGCCCATTACCGCTGTTTTCACCCACTCTGAAAGCGCCGCACATATCGCCCCGGACCTGGTTGACTATTTCCAAATAACGTGGCTGTTCCTGCCCGGGGTCGCGTTGGGCATGCTCTCCGGCTCGATGTTCCAGGGCGCAGGAAAAGGTTGGAACGCACTCGCAGTCACCATCCTCAGAACTGTTGTGCTGACGCCCCCCCTGGCTTACGGCCTTGCGGTGTGGGCCGGAATGGGACTGAGCGGAGTCTGGTGGGGTCTGGTGCTCGCCAATGTGACCGGTTCCACAGTGTCCTATCTTTGGGCCAAGGCGTATATATCCGGTCTGAAAAAGAAACGCCAGGAAGCCTCAGCCGCCCCGTGAATCGTCGCAGGGCTCCTCGTCCTCCATAGGCCTAGAGTGTTCAGCGCTCGCAGCCGAAGTGCAGGGCGGCAGCTTGACAACTGTCATTTTTCTTCCGCAGCAATCCGGCAGACTGGTCGCTCTGATTACTTTACCGCATTTGCCGCATTCATATGTTTTTTCTTCCAATATCTCACCGTAATAATATTGGTGCGATATCAGATAAAACTTGCCCCTATCAGTCATCTATTTCTTAATATGGCCCCAATGGAGTATTCCCTCGACCTGGCGTTGCTCAAGAAGCTCACATAGTAGCTTGTCAAGTATTGAAATTCCTGAATAAAATGAGGTCTTATTAGAATAAATATTGTCGATTTCCACATCTTTATTTTGATTTCTCCGCACCCGATTTGTATTGGATTTGCATAAAATGTTCAATCTTTATTGCGATATTATTATACGTTTCATAGTAATTACATCTAATGGTGGTTCTGCCATATGGCTTCGATAAAACAAATTTTATCACAGATAATACTCGGTCAAAAAGGCGGAGAAAAACGAGCCAAAATTATCGAGATTCTAAAAGATCGCCCTTTCAACATCAATCAAATGGCCGAGGATCTGAACCTTAATTATAGGACAATACGACACCATGTTGATGTTCTTGTAGAGTCGGGTTTGATAGCCCCATCTACCGGAAATCGTTATGGTGATGTCTATTTTCTAACGCCTTTGATGGAAGAAAATTATCAAATGTTAACAGAACTATCCCACAAGCTCAGAAATCTGACCGCATCACCCCAATTTTTTCAAACGGTCATAGAAAAAACAAGTGATGCTGTCACAATCATTGATATGGACACAGATGTATTGTTTTGGAATGCTGGCGCAGAAAATCTTTATGGTTATAAATCATCAGAGATTATCGGATTGAAATTGCCATTTTTTAAACAAATGAAATTTCTAGAGATGATACTAAAGCAAGTGAAGGAGAAGAAAAGCATAATATCCCAAGAGACAAAAGCGCTTACAAAGAGTGGTGAAATTTTACACATTGCTGTGACCGTAGATGGCATTGAAGACTCAACTGGGAAGATCACAGCCTGCATTATTCTGTCCAGAGATATAACCGCACAAACAACCGCGACAGAAAAGATTGAACGTTTGGCCTCTTTCCTAAGTTTAAATCCAAACCCGGTTTTTGAAATAGACCGCTCAGGAGCAGTCACGTATTACAATGAAGGTGCAATCAAAACGCTTGGTAGAACCGGCGTGGCGCGAGATATGAAATTGTTTTTCCCCCCCGATATCTCCGAGATATTAAATAAATTAAAAAAGGGAAGAATGGAAACGTTGGCCAGAGAAATAAAAATTGAAGATGCAGTATTCTACCTATCCATTCATATAATACCAAAAATGAAAGTCGTCCGGTTCTACGTTGTGGATATCACCAACCTCAAGCATATGGAAGCAGAATTGCTAGCTAAGGAATTGAATTTCCGCGTAGCCGCGGATTTCACCTATGATTGGGAATATTGGGTGGATTCCAGCAACCGATTAGTATATATATCCCCCTCATGAGAGCGTATCACCAGTTACACACGTGAGGATTTTATGCAGGATCCAAATCTCCTTTTGGGCATAGTCCATCCCGATGACCGTGACATGGTGTCAACTCATTTTCGAGACGAGAAGCAACATAAGGAACTTTATGAGCTAGAATTCAGAATAATCGATAGAGAAAAGCGCGTTCGATGGATTGCCCACGCCTGCGGACCGGTTATTGATGAAAAAGGGCGCTCGTTAGGATGTCGCGTATCCAATCGAGAGGTCACAAAGCGAAGGATTGCTGAGATCGCTCTGCGTGAAAGCGAAGAAAGATTCAGGGTGATAACCGAAATGATGCCGTCCATGGTATTTGTATGTAGAATATCTGACGACACTATATTGTTCACGAATCAATCTTTTGATCTAACCTTTGGCTATAATAAAGGTGAACTTATCGGCCAAAAAACACCAGTTCTCTTCTACAATCCTGAAGATAGCGGAGCCATTGCCGAGGAATTGGACAGACACGGTATTGTATTGGATAGGGAAGTGCAAGTAAAACGGAGCGATAGTACACCGTTCTGGATCCAAATGTCAACCCGAAAGATATACTACAAAGGAGAGCAATCTCTCCTCGGCACATCGTTCGACATCACTAGGCGGAAACGTTTGGACGAAGAACAGCATCATTACAAGGAACGATACCAGAAACTCATTGAAAATAAAGGCTCGGTTCCCAATAATTCTAAGCATTAGGCAATCATGAAACACAGAACTAAGCAAAGCGAATTTGTAGTCAATTCATATATTCGTTGTATATTTTCATTATATTTAGTTTAACACATTTTGAAATATAGATATCATATGGTCAAGTCTATTATGATTGGAAACCGGGATATCGGTTCAAAACATCAAGGATGGGTGACATCACGAAATCAATTGATGAAGCGCAAAAGGTATTAGGGAAAAAATTGGAGCATTACGACAAATATGTAAAACATGTATTAAGCGTCAAAATAGATAGCGAATTCGACGTGCCGTATTTTGCAGGATACAACTGGGCCAACACAAAGATATATATCGACAAGGATGCGCCTGAAATAGTAATAATCTGTGGAAAGGAACTCAATCTGCATCGCTGTCTTGCAATGCACGAATATGTGGAAAAATGCCACATTGACAAAGGATACACCTATGCGGCAGCTCATGAGATTGCCACAAAATACGAAAGGGTATACGTCAAGGAACAAGGCACATCCTGGGAAGATTACAATGCTGTTGTATGCAAACTAATGCATGCCAACTGGATATCTAAACTCGAATCTGTGCCCCATGATTTGGACATGACCCCAATGGAGTACTGTAGAGATCTTAAAACGCTGGCAAAGATTAGAAAAATTCGTGCCAAGAAATGACTTTGGAACCGAATGATTTTGGCATATACAATCAAGATGATCTCTTCCCCACTACGATGGCGCTTCAGTCTTTCACCCTCTAGGCATTTTACATAAGAGCGCCATCCCTTTTTTTTATACGGTTGGGAAATTTCGATCCTCGTAATAATTTGAAATTGTAGTCAATTTGTAACTTTCTTGCGAAACATAAGCAAATCTGGTTCAATAGATTTTGAAATATGGGTATATAACTGATAGGCCTTCATTGTTTGGAACCGAGAAATCGGCTCAAAGCGTCAAGGATGGGTGACAGTATGAAATCGATAGTTGACATAGCGCTAGAAAAGCATTCGGAAAGGGCAAAGAACACTGAAGTCATGCAAAGTACAGGAATTCAGACTCAAACCGATATGGGTGACGACGCAGAACTGGCCAAGATTGTTGAGGCATTGAGAGTAAATATCAAAATCATCGGTTGCGGCGGTGGGGGGTGCAACACTATAGATCGGATTTTTCATGCTGGTGTCGTAGGGGCACGCCTTCTCGCAATCAATACGGATGCACCGCACCTGATGCACATACATTCCCCCCGGAAGATGCTCATCGGAAAGAGAACAACTAAAGGTCTCGGCGCAGGGGCGCTGCCAGAGGTTGGAGAAGAGGCCGCGAAGGAGAATGAGGACGAACTGAAACAATTCGTGGATGGCTCTAATATTGTATTTGTCACAGCTGGGATGGGTGGAGGTACCGGGACAGGTTCAGCACAATATGTTGCAAGACTGGCGAAAGAAAAGGGCGCTCTTGTACTATCCGTCGTCACGCTTCCGTTTAAAGGAGAGGGACTAATGCGAATGGACAATGCGCTCAAAGGAGTGGAGAAGCTTCGCCGATATTCAGACACAACTATTGTAATCAACAATGACAAATTACTTGAGTTAGTACCCAAACTGCCGCTGGAAGCGGCTTTCAAAATAGCTGATGAAATATTGATGAATACACTAAAAGGCATAACTGAAATTATCACCAAACCGGGATTGGTGAACATTGATTACAACGACCTCCAGACCGTCATGAAAAATGGCGGCGTAGCCATGATAGGCTTCGGCGAATCCGACGAGGACAGGGGGGACCGCGTCGATAATGCAATCAACCAGGCCATAGGCTCTCCTTTACTGGGCGAGGTCGATGTTTCCCAGGCACAGGGTGCTCTGGTCCGCATTGTTGGCGGATCTGACATGACCATCACCGAAGCACAGCGGGCCGTTCAGCTCGTGGGGGAGAGAATATCGCCACAAGCCCGTATAATCTGGGGTTGCACCGTCGATCCATCCTATAACAAATCGGTCAATGTGCTGCTTGTGCTCACAGGCGTGAAATCAAAACAATTCATAGGCAGCCAAGGCCATCCGGTGTTGCTGGACCGCGCTCCGATAAAGAAATCTGGGTTCGACTCAGTGTGCTGAAAGGGTCGGGCTTTTCTGAAAGGAGCGATGACAATGTCTTACACAGATTATGACTATGAAAAAGAGATAATAACAGTTCAAAGGCTGCGCGTCGGCGGTTTAATTGCTGCAATCATTGGCGGTGCGCTTCTTTTTGTTATGTCTATTGACTTTTTGTTCAACATGCTGAAAATGGGCATGCAAAGCAATCTTGGTTTGGCGATAATTGGCAGTCTCCTGATGATAGACGGCCTTTTAATTTTCAGAATGAGCGGACGCGGGACAAATTACCGAAAATGAATTACCGGAGAGTGTGACGATGAACCCAACGACCTCAATGAAGAATCAAAAAAAGAATTGGACGAAGGAAGGAACTGTAACAGACAAGCGTGAGCGCTGGTTCTTATCCTATCTGCCGACCAGCATGGCTGGAAGTTGTTACGATGCATTGCTCCCCATATTCATTGTGATAATACTCGGCGGCGACATAGGCCAGGTCGCTCTGATTTCAGTAATTGCCTCAGCTACCACTGTTCCATCCCTTATTTTTTGGGGTTTTGCCACGGACTCGCAAAAGCATCGCAAGTCCTTCATCGTAATCGGTTACATGGGGAGAGCCCTTGCGTACATAATAATGGGCGCGAGCACAGGAATTTCAGAAATGGCATTCGCACACATAATTATCGGGCTCTTTGCCTCGGCCAGTGCTCCGGCCATTTCCATTCTCATATTCGAGAATTTCTCGAGAAATAAATGGTGCGAGAAAATCGGAAAATTCAACACGGTTGCGGGCGTTGGAAATATTCTGGGCCTAATATTGGGAATAATCTGGATTGCATTGATGCCATCATTTTTAGGATTTGAAACCGCTCTGAGGGTTCTCTTTATTCTCAATGCAATCCTTGCCATTCTCGGCGCCTGGCTCGCATATGTATTGATTGTGGAACTCCCCAACAAAATACCCAGAGGAGAACACATCTATGATCCAATGCTGGAACTCGCGCGCTGGTCGCGTGAGCGGGCAAGGTACCTTCCTGGCAGGATATATCATTTTTTCAAACCTTCTCATTTAAAAATACTTGGGAAAATGCATAAAGAAAAGAAAGATTCTACCGGGCGCTTCCTCATATCCACATTTATTTACAATTCAGGCATTCATTCATTTTTGACAATCATGCCGGTTTGGATTTTGCTGTCCCTGGGTTTGGATGGAATAGGCCTGTTCGCATTGTCCTTGGTGCTCATCATATCTTCGACAATTGCATATTCGCCAATTGGTAAAAAACTGGATAAATCAAACAAATCAAAGATGCTGTCATACTCGATCCTCGTCAGGACCGTTGTGGTTATGTTATGCGCCTTTTTGCTAACATTCCTCGCCTTCGGCCAGGGTGTGCTCATTTCCTTCCTGATAATAATATATGCAGTCCTTGGTGTGACATGGGCTATAATTGCTGACACTCAGTTACCACTATTCTCTAATATAAGGTCCGGAAACAATCAAGGCGCAAAAACCGGTGTATTTAACGCCGTTGTCGGCTGTGGCCACATAGCCGGGGATGCGGCTGGGGGAATACTAGCATTGACGTTGGGATTCCCGTTTGCAATCATTGTCAGCGCAGGGTTGATTGCCGTAAGTTCCGGAATATACATGACCATAAAATCTCAAAAAACCACAACCGCAGGACCTAAACCATTCGAGTATGTTAGTTAGAATTTCGTTCATTGGATGCTGGTGTGCTTGATTTTTTTGCTAGGCCCAATCCTTCATCAGCATCCCAATTTTCTTTCAAGTTGAAAAGATATTTCAGCCTCAGCCACCCCGTGAGTCGTCGCAGGGCTCCTCGTCTTCCATGGGCCTAGAGTGTTCAGCGCTCGCAGCCGAAGTGCAGGGCGGCAGCTTGACAACTGTCATTTTTCTTCCGCAGCAATCCGGCAGACTGGTCGCTCTGATTACTTTACCGCATTTGCCGCATTCATATGTGTTCTCATCCATTTAATCGCCGGCATAATATCCGACTGATGCATGATAAAGATTCCCATCAGTCTTCGATGATCTTGACAGACTCGCCGCCGTGCCGCGTCTCCCTTGGGCGCACGCGCACGAACAGCGGCACCTGGACGCCGCCGCCGCAAACTATTGCCACACCGATGGGCAGCTGCTGTATCTCTTCTGTCACGCCTGTGGTGAGGCCCTCGACCGAAGATATCACGGCCTTCAGGTCCAGGGGATTTGTGATTTTCAGAATGACCTGCGTTCCGCACTGGCTCAGCACATTTTTGTCGACCTTGGCAGCCCTCTGCGTTATGATGACCAGGCCGAGACCGAACTTTCTGCCTTCAGAAGCGATGGTCCTCATTATCTTGGAACAGGCGGTCGTGCCCTGCTGCGGGCAGTAATTGTGCGCCTCCTCGGTGACGACCAGCATCGGCGGTATGGCGTTAATCTTGCGCATCTCAAAGAGCGATGTGAGGACCCTGTTGACGATTAGGCCGGATATCTCTGGCGGAGATCCTCTGAGGTTCAGCACGGTCATGTTGCCCTTCTTGACAAGCTCATCCAGCTTTGTCCCGTGCTCCGCGAAGATATTTATCTCATCGAGGTACTGAAGTTCCTGGATAAGGTTGGCGTTCTGGGCGTCCTCCTGAGCTTCGAGCGTCCTGATGATGTCTTTCATTGTGAACGACTGTTTATTGACCTTTATCGTGTCCAGTATCTTTTTCATAGCCGGAAGGGCATGCCTGAGATTTTTGACATGGGTCAGGGCCAATATGTCCCTCGCCTCAAGGTTGGCAAGCGTAAATTTGAGGGGCTTCGCGTCCTTGTTGACCTTCGTGTCCGGAGAGAATTCGGAAATCTGGCTGGCATAACCGTGGGGTTTCACTCCGAACTTCTCGCTTAGCTCGGAGACCTTTCCCTCGTCTCTGAGGGAACTGTACTCGCCGTGGGGGTCGATGATCATCACGGTGACGTTGTGCTTCAGGAGTTCTTCGACCAGGACGCCGGACATGTAGCTCTTCCCGCCCCCGGTCTTGGCCAGGATGCTGACGTGCTTCTGTACCATCTCATTGATGTCCAGCTGAATCGGGATATCGTGGCCGTTCAGCAGCCCGATGTATGCGCCAGTTTTTTCGCTGTGCTTCAGCCCGATGACCTTTGAAATCAGTTCGTCGTCGGCGCGGATGAGCGGAGAACCGGCCTTGAAAGGTGCCTTCGGCGTCTGGAGCAAGCCCCTCTCGTCCCTGTACCCGATAATTGTGATGGTCGCCAGTACCTTCTCCTCGATGTCCATCACCTCGCCGTGGGACATCTGGATGGCTTTGTCGAGAGAAAGATTTGTTTTTCTCTCCATCGTATCGACCTGGCCGAGAACAGCGCCGCAGGATTCATGGGGAATCTGAACATACTCGCCTTTCTCGAGGGGGGCCATGACGCTGCACTTCAGCTCGGAAGTTCCCACGTCGCCGTAAACGATGCCGATGACACCCGAGGTATCGTGACTTTCAGTTGAATCGTCATAGCTGGCGCGCGCTTCCTCTACTGTATCATCGCGAGAATCATTGTCCATTGCATCCCATCCTGCAGACCTATATATATTGTGCAGCTTATAAATGTTGGCATAGCGCCCCAAAGCCCGGCAAATCGCAATGCCAAACTCAAGATTTCAGAAGCATTTCCAATCTGCACGCAGTTCATTTTTCAAAGATTCCAGCATGCCGGCAGTCGCCCGGAAGAGCGAGTCCTCAGTCGTGGCGGGTGCCCTCCTCGGCTGTTTCGGAGAGAATGATTTGTAATCCGTGGCCAGCGCTTCCGAGCCGCAGAATTGGGCCAGCCATCCGTAGGAGACCCAATCCCCATAGCCGCTCACCGTCATATCCAGCAGGTTGCCCGCCGTTCCAAGAGCCAGATCCCTGGTCCTTCTTGAGACCATGCTCAGGCCGTCCAGGTCAAGGCCAAGCATCGTAAGGTCATCTGCATAGAACGGGTCTGAGCCCCCGTTCCGGATGAAGAATTCGGGCTTGAAAGCCCTGGCCAGCGGCTCGATGATGGCCTCGTATGCCTGAATGTAATTCGCATTTCCCGACAGCGGCGGCATCGGGATATTAACAGTGAATCCCTTTCCTTCACCCTCGCCTGTTTCCCAGACGAAACCTTTCCCCGGATAGATTGTCTTGGGGTCCTGGTGAATGGAGATGAACAGCACCCTTGGATCGTTGTAAAATATGTCCATTGTTCCGTTACCTTGGTGGGCATCTGTGTCGAGCACCAGCACCCTCTTAAGGCCGTCGCGTTCCACAAGTGCCTTGGCGGCAATGGCCACATCGTTAAAAATGCAGAACCCCTCGCCGAAATCCCTGCCGGCATGATGAAAACCGCCGAATGTGTGGGCAACGTCCCGTTTTCCGTCCAGAATCAATCGCGCGGCCTGCAGCGCTGAACCCGCGATGAGCCGCTGAGCCTCGGTCGCACCTGCGGTTACAGGCGTATCAATGCTCAGCCAGCCTCCACTCTTCCTGAGCCCTTCCACCCTATCGAGGTATTCCGGAGTGTGGGCCAGGAGAAGGTCATCGTCACTGGCAGGAATGGGGGATATGACATCGCAATCCTTCAGCAATCCGGCCCTATCCAGAAGTGCCATGAAGTATCTGAACCTCGAGCCTGTCAGCGGATGCCCTTCTCCGAGGTCAAACTTGCCGAGCTCGTCACTGTAAAAAATCGGTATTCCGGCCAACTGTCACCCGGCCTCTCAGTAGGACCTGGAACTGCCTACCAACCTGTCGGCCTTTTCCCTGAGCTGCCTGGCCTTTGAACGCAGTTTGCTGATATCCATCTCCTTACTCTGGATCTTCGCATCAATCTTGGCCGCTTTCGCCCGGAGGTTGGCCGCCTTTGCCTGGTTCTTTGCGTTCTTCTGGTTCTGCTTGGCACTCTTCACTGCCGCCTTTGCCTCTCGCTTGGCAATCTTTGGGTCACTGCTGTAGCTGCTCATGTTATCACTGGATAAAGGGTGTTATGAGATATAAGGCTTGTCTCCCGTAATCTCATCGCACCTTGTTTGCTGATTACGGGGGATGGGTCTCCCAGAATTCGTTGTGTTGCGAGCAGCATTCTGCATGCGCTCAAGCGCCTTTGTTCATGAATTCACAGATTTTGCTTGTCGCTTCCAGCGTCTTGCCGCAATACTTCTCCAAGAATCCGTCAGGGAGCGGCTCATTGAGCGGAACCTTCTCGCCGGCCTCGAGCGCTTTAGTGCCGTCGAAATTGACGTAAGACATACGGAAAGTGAGCTCGCACTCGGGCCTTGAGAACGCCGAACCGGGGACAGTGGCAACGTGCTTCTCATTGAGAAATGCCTCGCAAAGATCCTTGCTTGAGGTTATCCCGCGCTTTTCCAGGTTGTCAGCAAGCGGTGAATAGTCCGGGAAGAGGTAAAACCCGCCCTCCGGGGTGTGGATGCGGGCGCCGGATTCCCTGAGCATATCCGCGCAGCTGGTGCTGAGTTCTCTGAACACTCTTCTCACCTGCCACAGGTAACGGTCAAGCTCCGGCCCGCCCTTGTAGGCAGTGACGCCTGCCCACTGGACCGGGCTGGCGACAGAAGAATAAGTCTGGCTTGCGGCGTCCGTTATGCCGCTGCGCAGCCAATCAAGCTCATCCGGGAAAGCGAAGGTACCCAACCTCCAACCTCCGGCCGCAGCCCATTTCGAGAGTCCCGAGCTGATGATGGTGCCCTCGGGGTAAAACTTTGCAATGGAGACATGCTCCCCCTTGTGGTGCATCTGCGCGTAAATCTCATCTGACATCACTACTATCTCATACTTTCTGGCAACTGCCGCTATCTCCTTCAGCTCGTCGGCAGAGTAAGTTCCGCCGTCGGGATTCCCGGGATAGTTGAGTATTAGCAGGCGCGGCCTGTACGGATCCTGCTCGCTCTCGCAAAGTTCAGCGAGTCCCGTTGCGCTTATGTGCCATTTATCTTCGAATGTGGTATTGAGAAGCTGAACCGGCCTTCCTATCAACTGGGCCTGCGGGATATATGAAACCCAGCATGGCGTCGGGGCAATGGTCTCGCCGTAAAATGAGAGCTGGAGAAGGTACATCAGCATCTTGGAGCCCGGTCCAACGAGGACATTGTCCGGCTTTATTTCAACACCGTCGACCTGACTGTGGTAATCGGCAACGGCCTTCCTCAGTTCCG
>JAQVMG010000029.1 GCA_028703755.1 Thermoplasmata archaeon
CCCGGTTATGACATAGTTTAAATCGTCATTCCTGATTGTCCTTCCGGTGTTATCATGAATTCCAAATCCCGTATGACCGATGTCAGGCAGATAAGAAACGCGCGTCTGAAGAAGGCCGCACTTGTGGCAACCGAGAGCGTGCTCGGAGTAAAGCAGGGCGAGACCGCGCTCATTATAACGAATCCCGAGACGAATGTCTATTCCATTTCCGCGGCCATGTACGATGCGATTCTGGAATTCGGCGGTAAGCCGGTACTCGCAGTCCAGCCCTACAAAACACAGCTCGATTTCGCGGAAAAATCAGTTATTGAAGCTATTCGCTCCAATCCCGATATCTGTATCTCTCTGAGCGCAGAAAAACTAGGCAAGGACGAGGGCGGAATAAGTACCAATTACCGGCTTGGCGACAAGGAATATGATCACATATTCGATTATCTCTACAGGGGGAAGAAGATGAGGGCGTTCTGGTCCCCCTCAGTGACCGCGGAGATGTTCAGCAAGACCGTTCCAATCGACTATGCTCGCCTGAGAGAGGAATGCGCCGCCATTAAATCCGTGCTGGACAAAGCAGAGAGCGTCCGCGTGACATCTTCGAAGGGCACAGACCTAACAATCGGGCTAAGAAACAGGCTGGCTGAGGTGGATGACGGCGATTTTCGGAGGCCCGGGACAGGCGGCAACCTCCCCGCGGGCGAAGTGTACATCTCACCGGAGCTCCGTAGCTCGCAGGGTACGATAGCCTTTGACGGCTCCATTTCCCTGGAAAAAGGCGACCTGATAATCAAGGAACCGATAATCGCCCGAATAAAAGATAACTTCGTCCATTCACTCGAGGGCGGTAAAGAATCGGAGATTCTGGAGAAGACGCTGCAGTCCGGTCGGGACAATGCTCTGGCGATGGTGAAATCGGGAAAGATGGACGCTGCCGTTGGCGATCAGTATGCGCGCAACGCTCGGAACCTCGGCGAGTTGGGCATCGGCCTGAACCGAAAAGCGGAGATTGTTGGAAACATGCTTGAGGACGAAAAGGTCTATTCCACCTGCCATATTGCAATCGGTGCGAACTACGATGACGATGCCAAGGCGATGATACACCTGGACGGTCTTATAAAGCGCCCAACGATTGTCGCGAGAGCGGCTGACGGCACCGAGACTGAAATAATGGCGGATGGGAAGTTGATCATTTCAGTGTAGGATCTCTACATCAGGAAATCAAACCAAAGCCCCATGGCTTCAGTGACAAACGGTATGCGGCGGGCGTGAAATGCCCCACCCGTTTTCAGGTAGCGGTTGGCCCTGATTCGGGTTAACTTCCGGCCCCATCGGGGGCGGGTAGTTTACTGGGTTGTGGAAGATTCGAACTCTTCCTGCAGGTCTATAATTACCTGTTCCAGTACTTCTTCAAACGATTCACTTCTGTATTCCCTCATGCCGCCAAGATCGCTTTCCACCCTTGCTATAAACGCCTTTGGCCCCTTCAGGAATTCAACGTTGCACAATGTCTCTTCCATATAAGTACCTCCGAGTGTTCACCCCGATATTGGGAAAGGTATTTAATGGTTGTCCAAACATCTGTCCAGCTAATAAAATATGATGCAAATGAGAGCATCGTTTCCATCATTTGTCTGACATATCAAAACACCCCATAAATTAGCTTTCGGAGATATTTTTCACCGAGTCATACATAAACCGATGTATTTTTATACTAGTATTCAGATATAGGTTCTTGTCTGACACATTGTCAGACTAGCGGATGGGATGCACAGACTGTCAGCCAGCATTGGCAGTCTGAAGAAGTAGGCCAGATATGGCGGGTAGCCGTCAATCAACACGGACATCACTGACTGTGAATGCCCGAATACGGTGCACGCGCAGATTATTTGGCCGCGCTCTGACCGTTCGTTTCCATGGTGAAGCGAATGTACCTGAAAGAGATACAGATGGAGAATTTCAAGTCCTTCAAGGGAAAGATGAGGGTGCCCCTTGTTGACGGCTACACCGCAATAACAGGGCCCAACGGTTCTGGCAAATCCAACATCTCCGACGCAATTCTCTTTGTACTGGGCCCCCGAAGTTCCAAAGCCATCCGCGCAGGCCGGCTCACCGACCTTATATTCAACGGCGGGAAGACCGGAAATGCTGCCCAGTTCACCAAAGTCTCGCTTATTTTCGACAATTCGGACAAGATCCTTCCTGTCGGCAGCGACACAGTCAAGCTGACCAGGCATGTTAAAAGGACCGCCGGCAAAGCAGATTATGTCAGCTATTTCTACGTCAACGACAGGAAATCCTCGCTCAACGATTTCGATTCCATACTTTCCCATGCCAAGATATCCGCCGAGGGGTACAACCTTGTCCAACAGGGCGACATAACCAGGATAGTGGAGATGGGCCCGAAGGAGCGCCGGGGCATACTGGACGATATCGCCGGAATAAGCAGATTCGACGCTGACATCGAGAGCGCCGAGAAGGACAGGCTGGAGACAGAAGACAATCTCGACCGCATCGGCATAATTCTCGAGGAACTGAGGAAGCAGCTCAAGCAGCTGGAGTCAGACCGCGCCGGTGCCCTGAAATACAGGGAGCAGAAGGAGAAATATGACACCGCCAAGGCCCAGCTGGAATACAAGAGAAAGGAGAGCCTTGAGAACGAGATCCACGGCCTCGAGGAACAGGTCGGCACCCGCGAGAAGGAAATTGCCAAGCTCGAAGCAGAGAAAGGGGCCCAGAAGACCAAACTCGATGCAATAATCAAGGAACTCGAGAAGGCAGAGAAAGAGATTGACGCCAAAACTTCCGCAGAATCAGCCGAGCTGAGGAAGAACCTTGACAGCCTCAAGGTCGAAATTGCCAGATGCCAAGACAGCATTCAGAATTCCGTAGATTCGATAACCGAACTCAAGATCCAGAGAAAACAGAGAAAGGCCGACATGGACAAGCTCTCCAGGGAAACGGATGCTCTGGACAGGGACAGGGCCGAGGTCCAGAAAAAGTACAAGACCGCAAGCGCGGAACTTTCGAAGGCCAGGAAGGATTACGAAGATGCAGAGAAGAAGATTGCCGGCTCTGATTCGGCTGCCACGCCGCTCCAGAAAGAAGTTCTGGCGATGAAGAAGCGTGTTGACGAACTAACTGAGAAGGTCCGCACTCTCACTGTCGAGAAGGACCGTCTATCTGACAAGGCCGAGAGGCAGCAGAAGGAATCTGAGGAACTGGAAGAGAGAAAATCCTCGCTTGAATTCCATCTCAAGGATGCAGAATGGAGGCTCAAGGAACTCAAGAGCGAGGGGAAGAAATCCAGCGGCAACCTCAAAGAAGTCCAGACAAAATATTTCGCAAAGCGCAAGGAAGAAGAGGAGCTTTCCCGCCAGTCGCTTGAACTTGAGTCTGCGATTAAAACACTGACAAGGGATTACAATCAGCTCAAGGCGGAAACGGACGCAGTGAAATCCGTTGAGAAGGGCTTCAGCGGCGCGGTGAATGCCATCCTCGAGGCCAGAGACAAGGGCGAGCTCAAGGGTATACACGGAACCGTTGCGGAGCTTGTCAAGCTCGACAGCAAGTATGAAACCGCCATAGCCACAGCCGCCGGGAACCGCATGCAGGCAGTCATCGTCGATGATGACGCATGCGCGGAGAAAGCCATAAATTTCCTGAAGAAGACCAAGGCAGGCAGGGCGATGTTCCTCCCCCTGAGCAAGATGATGCCCCAGCGCCCGAGAGGAAAATCCATACTTGCAGTCAAGGGCTCGCTCGGTTTCGCGATTGACCTCGTGGAATTCAAAGAGGAATACCGCGACTCCATAAATTACGTAATGGGCGACACAATCGTTGTGGATACCCTGGAATCAGCCAGGGAGCGGATGGGCGGCGTGCGCCTGGTTACGCTCGACGGAGACCTGGTCGAGGCCTCCGGCGCCATGATAGGCGGCATGAAAGAGCGGAGCATGATGAAGCTCGGGGCTCCTAACCGCGGCGAGCTGGACATGGTTGCCGAGAACCTCCGAAAAGCCACAGAGAAAGCCGACAGGCTATCGGAGAAACTGAGGCTCGCCAGAGAAGAACTTATTGAGCTGGAGAAGTCCGTAAAGGAAGCCGGGATGTCGGACACGACCGGCTCGGCAGTAGTCGACAATCTCGAGACCCAGCGCAAGGATTACAAAGATTCGGTTGAAAAAGTCAAGAATACAATCAAGGACCTTCAGAAGGACCTGGAACACACCTGCGAGCTGAGGGACAGTGCCATTGCAGACCTAGAGAAATTTACGTCAGAGCTGGCTGAACTCGATGGCAAGCGCCAGGCCAAGGAAAAGGAGATGATTTCTCTCGCTTCCCAGGGCCTCGGCAAGGCCATGAAGGAGCTCCAGGAGCGCATTGGCATTCTCACGAAAGACGATGCGGAACTTTCCGCAGCGCTGGGCTCGTTCGAGGGCCGGTCCGCCATCCTGAAGGACCGCCTGAGAGAGGTCAAGGAATCGCTGGATTCAACCGAGGCGAAACTGAAATCCGAAGAGGAGAACATCAAGTCAAGGGAGAAACTTCTGGCCAAGCATGAAACCGACCTCAAGGCCATGCAGAAGATCGAGGATTCCATGGGCAGCGAACTTGCCTCCCTGAGGAAGAAGCGAGATGAAGCCTATAAAACCAAAACCGAGATGGAAGCCGGCGTTGAAAAGGTGGCCCATGCCATCGAGGCCAAGAACGATTTCATCCGGACCCTGAAGATCCAACTCGAGAGCGCGGCCAAGATGCTGTCGGAAGCCGAGGAAGTCGTGAAGAAGCTCGACATCAAGGAAATCTCCAAGCTCCCCAGCACGGAAACGCTCAACAGCACGATAAAGTCCGCAGAGACGGCGATGAATTCCATGGGGAATGTGAACCTCCGCGCACTGGACGCTTACGATGAGCAGCAGAAGCGGCACGACGAGCTGAAAGAAGAACTCGGCCGCCTGCGCGAGCAGAAGAAGCGACTGATAAAGCTGGTCGAGGAACTGAACGAGAAGAAGAAGGTCGGCCTCCTCAAGGTCTTCAACGCGGTCAACGAGAAATTCAGAATGGTCTACGCGGAACTCTCGGAAGGCGGCGAAGCAGAACTGGTCCTCGAGAATCCGGAAGACCCGTTCTCAGCCGGCATGCTGATTAATGCCAGGCCCCCGGGAAAGAAGGTGCACAGGCTGGAAGCCCTCTCCGGCGGTGAGAAAGGCGTGGTCTCCATGGCCCTGATTTTCGCCATCCAGAGGCACGATCCGTCACCGTTCTATGTGCTGGATGAAGTGGACCAGAACCTGGATGCGATTAATGCCGAGAATGTCGCGGTGATGGTCAAGAAGAACTCCGAGCAGGCGCAGTTCCTTCAGATATCACTCAGAAAAGTCACGCTGAAACAGGCTGACCACATAGTCGGCATCACGATGCAGAAGAAGGGAATTTCAGATATCATAATGAAAGTCGACCTGGGGGACGTAAAGGAACCTCAGAAAAGCGCCGGCCCGCAACCGGGCCAGGGAACGGGATAACATGGAATCGGAAACGCAGGAAACTGTGAGCGAGGTTGAATCAGTGATGGACGAGCGCGTCCTGGGCGCGATGGGCGAGAGGGAAGCGGAGGTCATGAACCACCTGCTGTTCCACAAATCCATGATAAGAGAGCCCAATGAGCGCGAGATAGACATGGACAACTACCTCAGGATAATGAGGGAACTGGACATGGGCATACAGGTCGTCCTGGACAACCCTGTGGACAGGGCCGTCGCAATCGCTTTCCAGCTTGTCATAGATCAGAAATTCGACCCCTGGAACATCGACCTGGCGGAATTCACCAAACTCTACCTTGAAAAACTCAAGAAGGAGGAAGACGTGAATTTTGTAATCGCAGGTCGCCTCATCGTCATGGCCTGGTCCATCCTGAAGAGCCAGAGCGCGGGCATACTCAACAAGGCCGACAGGGTCGCGGAAGAGCCCGTTGAATCATTCTTCAGCGAATGGGAGATAGAGCCATCATACGATGCAGCGCCCGGCTCAGGCTTCAGCGATTTCGTTCTCGGCAGCGACTCCATGATAACCGAAGCTGTTCACAGCACGGACGTCCGGCCGGTCACCCTGATGTCCCTTCTCGAAGCGTTTGACGAGGCCAGGGAAGAAATGGCCCTCAGGGACCGTGTCAAAAAGCTGGGCAAGAACGGCGATTCGATTCCGATAGTGATATCCGATAAACTGCACGGCGAGAGCCTGCAGGAGGACATCAGCGCCACATGGCAGCGCATCTGCAAGTGCGAGGGCGAGAGAATCCCGATGTCCCAGGTCTGGAATAATGGTGACACTTACGACATGGTCACGGTTTTCATTTCCTCACTGTTCCTGGCAAAGATGGAGAAGGTCGAGATAGAGCAGCAGAAGCTACCTTACGGCGAGATATTCATCCGCAACATCGAGGCAAGGGACATGGCCCCGCTCGAGAACGTGACGATGGTGCCCGTGGTTCCCACTGAGAACCTGGCGGTGGTGTGAGTTGGGAGATGCGGAGCTTGTGGAGGCAATTCTGTTCTCGGCAGGGAAACCCCTGTCTGTGAAGGTGATTTGCGAAGTCACAGGCCTCGAGGAACCCGCCGTGAGAAGCGCGCTGAAGAAGCTCAACCGCTCGTATGAAACACGCTCCACCGCGCTGGATATCGTCCATATAGGCCAGAATTACTCGATGCAACTGAAGCAGGAATACGCCCTGGAGACCCAAGAGGTCGCTCAGAAGGAGCTGGACCGGGAGGTCACGAAGACCGCGGTCCTCATCGCCTACTACCAGCCGATGTCCAAGAAGGAGCTCATCGGCATCGTGGGCGAGAAGGTCAGGGACCACGTGGACCTGCTTGTCAAGATGAAACTCATCTACCAGAACCGCACCAACCGCGGCTATATCCTGGAGACTGCTCCCAAGTTCATGGAATTCTTCGGCATCGAGGCGAAGACAAAAGAGGAGCTCAAGCGGATGCTGGCGGAAAGCGCGGGCTTGAAATAGGTTCCTGGCAGTTCGTATCAGCATGCCCCGCCTGGCATTCTCATGGCATTTTATTAGGGCGGGGTTTCAATCTATTAACTGTATGAGTGCGCTTTTCCCAGTGTTCTAGGGCATTCTATTGTTCTGTTTTTGGGAGCCTCGCCTGGCATTTTCCGGCATATTACTAGGGCGGGGAGGTCGGGCACTCGCCCAGCATCTCGTTTGCTGGGCGAAATATATTACGCAGCTCTGGCATGGATACGTTTCGTTCAAACTTCGTTCCCCAATTGCTAAGAGCCGTAATCGCGTTGGCCGGAACTGAACCTAGGGATGGTGGACCGGTGCCGTCCAACCCTACCACAGATTGAACCCCCAGTACCTCAGCGCGTAGATGATTCCGAGGGCGACCATCGCGATGCCGAATATGGGCTGTATCCATTTTCCCGCGGTCAGGAATTTTCCGTATATCCTGGCCTTCATGCCGCCTGTTGCCGCGCAGAACGATGTGACCACAATCGCCCTGCCGAGCGCGAAAACGCACATCAGCGCTATGCCCGCGAGCAGCGTCACCTTGCCGCTGATAATCAGGACCAGGACAGGCAGGACCATTGCGAGTGCGCAGGGCGTCCAGCCGACCGTGAAAAGGATTCCGAGCAGAAGACCGACAAGGCCGCGGTTCCGGCCTTCAAGGCGTTTCAGGAGCCGTTTGTGGCCATCTTCTTCGGTGCCACATGTTTCTCCACCGCCTCGGCTGAACAGGCGCCTGAATGCATCCCCCAGCGGCCAGATGATGTTGATTCCCAGTAACAGCAGAGCAATGCCCACGATAAGGGAGAACATGGCCGATGACTCGATGAAAACTCCAACGTAAGATGCAAGTGCTCCGAAAATGGCGAATGTCAGTATCATGCCGACGGAGAAAGCTGTGCCAATCCGGATGCCGGATTTCCAGTCCGGTTTTCTGACTGTGGCGTTTTCCTCTTTTCCCGATGAGATCACATAGGAGACGACCGCGAAAAGCATGAACAACGAGCACGGCGAGAAAGAGGACAGTATGCCAAGCAGGAACACTCCTAGATACGTGGTCGTCCCGGTTTCACCCATGAAAACGGTCCATTCGCCGGCCAGTATCTCGGAAACGTCCTCCCGGAGCGACTCCGCGCTCTGTACCCCGTCGACCTCGCCGCTGTTCATCGTGTAGATGTGATAAACGCCCACCACATTCTGTTCCGCGTCTATCATTATTAGGCTTGGATTGGCGAAGTTCCCGTCCACGTCCCAGTATTCCTGGTAGAGGCCTGATATCCCGTAAGGCGGCATGTCCTCGACCCAGTTCCACGTAACATTGACGCCCCACCAGTCCTGCGCCAGGGCCCAACCGTCCGGGGAGTAAGTGTTCTTTCGGACGTTAAGGGTGATGACACTGACATCCGCGTCCCCACTCAGCTCCGCGATTACCCTGGTCTGTTCTCTCATATGCTCTTCGCATTCGATGCAAACCGGTTCTTCCAGCTGGGTGACATGGATTATGGTGACCTTTCCGGCTGAATCATTAAGAGAGAATGTCCTGTTCAGGTGATCTGTACCAGTGAAGTCCGGAGCCGGGGCGATTTCCTCTGCCGATGCCTGCCCTGCAATGCCAAATATTATGGCGGCAGCCATGACCGCAAAAACAGTGGCCAATGCTCCGGTTTTCCTGACACTGAACATGTTTCCCTACCCGTACTCCTCAAGGTACAAGATGGCATCCTCTATCCAGCCCCTGAGCACATACTCATCGACCACGCCTTCCCAGCTGTGCCAGATTATATTGTTGCTGGGGCCCATTGTCACGATCGTTGTGAGGGGGACGTAATGTGGGTCTGTCGGGTCGTAGGCCTCGAAGCAATCTGTCGCTTCGGGTTCGTCCACTCCTGAGGTTATGTCGTAGTACGTTATCCGACCGGAATATTCAACGCTCAAGGGTCCGCAAATCGCCAACATTGCATCGCATGGCGCGCAGCCTGTGCTGTGAGTAAGAATCAGTTGCGGTTTCGTCTGGACCGCTGTCACAACCCATGAGGGGTGGCTGACCGTGCGGTCCCAGAAATCGTTTTCCCCCGGACCGATATCATGAATGAAAACCACTTCCTCATCTGCGGGCAAGTCCGGCGTTCCGTCTGTTGGTTGGAATCCGGATTCGCCTGGCAGGAGCAGGTACCACGTCCCGGCTGCCGAAAGAATGATTGCAACAGTAATCACAGCCAGGACTTGGCGGCCTGCGGAAAAGAGCTTTCCGCAGTGCGGGCATCTGAGCGCGGTTGATTTCACCGGCTTGTCGCAGTTGTAGCATTCAAGGGTGTCTTCACTTTTAGATTTTCCGGTTCTTTTACGTTTCCTGCCAGCCATTTGTATTTCCCCTACTTCTCGCAGCACTTGACGTTGCCCTTCATCAGTTCCCTGTAATCGCCCAGAACCTCGTGCACCCAGCAGTCGTCATTTCCCGCGCTTTCCCTGAACACGAGGGCCATGATGTAAACGAGCTCCTGAACTGTTGCACCGGCATTGAGCGCCCCCATGAAATGCTTGCGCACGCACGGCGCTGAGCGGCCCTTTATCGCCATTGCGAAGCAGAGGAACTGGTACGTTTTCTCGTCAATCAGTCTTTTTTCCTGATAGAGTTTATCCATGTTATCAAATTCTTCTGCGAATTCCGGGAACCATTCAGCCAGCATCCTCATTTTCTCACCGCCAAAAGCTTTTTCACATCTTCGACGGTGAGAAGCTTTCCGACGGAAACGGACTTCCCGTCGATGAACAGCGCAGGCGTCACCATCACGCCGTGCTCGATTATCTCGTTCATGTCCTCGACCTTCACTATCTCGGCCTTCATGCCGAGATCGCTCACTGCCTGGCGCACGTTCTTTTCCAGGGACTTGCATTTCGCGCATCCCGTTCCCAGTATCTCGATTTTCATTTTCTCAAGCTCCTTTTTTCATCATCCGAACACCGCTCCGAATATCAATCCTGCCGCAACGCAGAACACTGCAACCAGCCCTACATAAACCAGTACTTTCTTGGTGCCCATTATCTTGCGGACCACGAAGATGCTCTGCAGGGAAAGTTCCGGGTCGGCGAGCAGGTAAGCCAGCAGCGGGCCCCTGGCCATTCCCAGGTCCAGGAACATGCGGGCCACCGGCACCTCGACAAGGGTCGGGAAGTACATGAAGACACCGAATGCGACTGCCAGCATATTTGCCCATATGGAATTCGAGCCGACATAATCCCTCACCCAGGCCTCCGGAATCTCGGAGGCCAACATGCCCGCGATGAAGACGCCTATGAGTAGCAAGGGCAGTATGGTCTTCACGAAGAACCATGTCTCATTCATCCACGACCTGTTCTCATCGCGGGAGAATTTCTTCACCGCCCAGTATCCTGAGGCGACAGTGAAGCCTGCCACGAACGGCAGTTTGTAAAGTGGGTCGATTGGCAAAGTTCCTGAAATCAGAATCGCGAACAGTGAAACAAGCAGCCAGAAGCTTCTCCGGTCAACTTTCTCGTCCTTCTGCGCTTCGGCCTGGCTTACATCCGGGACAGCGCAGCCCGGCGCATCAACATAATTCCTGCGGCCGTCCCTGATTTTCTTGCCGCCCTCGAAAATGAAGGCCATTATCAGGCCGATGATGATGCCGAATGAGATCGCCAGAATTGCCCTGGCTCCTGCGATGTCCCAGCCGATCATCTGGCCGGTGAGGACAATCGCCAGTATGTTTATTGCAGGCCCGGTGAACAGGAAAGTAACCGCAGGCCCCAGTCCGGCGCCTTTCTTCCAGATTCCGGCGAAAAGCGGCAGTATCGTGCAGGAACACACCGCAATGAGCGTGCCCGCAACTGCTGCGATTGGATAAGAAATGTACTTGGGCGTATCAGGGCCCAGGTATTTCGTAACGGCTTCTTTCTTCAGAAGGGCAGATAGTGCACCGGCTATGAAGAACGCCGGCACCAGGCACAGTAAAACATGGGCTGAGAGATAATTTATGAGGGCGGTTCCCCCGGCAATCAACAGGTCGTAAACTATATTAGCCATGGCACATTTCACCCAATTACTTCAACAAAACTTGAAATACCTGCGGCTATATAAACTTTGTTTCAAATAAAGTTGAAATGGTGACTTGATGGCAGAAATACCGGATCCGATAAGAAAGCAGTGCGAAGAGAAAGGCGGATTGGATGCAATAGTATCCAGGTTGCCGGATGCCAGAACCCTTAAACAGAAAGCCAGGCTGCACCAGGCCCTCGGGGACCCGATGCGGCTGAAAGTTCTTTTTGCACTTCAAGAACAGCCGCTGTGCGCATGCCTCATCCGGGAGATACTGGGTATATCGGATTCCAAGCTTTCTTACCATCTCACAGTGCTGAAGCAGGCCAAGCTTATAGTCGGAAAGAAGCAGGGCCAGTGGATTATTTATGGGCCGACCGAACTTGGGAAGAGCGTTATTGAGATGATTGATAATATCTAAAATGGAGAGATGCCTTTGAGAGATATTCAGATTCGAAATATCAACAAGGGAACAGACCTCGAGAAATTCACGGAATTTTTGAACCTGGCGCATGCCGATTACCCCGGCCATACAGATTATTCCACCGATACTGTTAAACATTATATCTTCGAAGATCCGGATTTTGATGAGAAGGGTAACTTCCTGGCCATTAGGGATTCAAAGATAGTGGGTTCTGTCAATGCAGATGTTGAAAGTGAGGAAGCCGGCTTCATTTCCATGCTTATTCTACCGGAGTACAGGTTCAAGGGGCTAGAGGAAGTTCTCTATGATACAGCTGCGGGATACCTGGCCTCCGTAGGCATGAGGTCCCTCAGGGCAATGGTCCATGTCCAGTTCACTGACATGATGAAATTCTACAGGAAAAGGGGGTACAATGATAAATGGACTCATTATTCCATGAAAAGAGACATGGGTTCCCCTATTCCTGAATTTATAATCCCGGAAGGGGTTACAATCCATGTGCCAGATCTTGAAAATGAATACAGCGTGGTCAGGGCCACAATAGCCGATGGATTCTCAGACACCATGGACAGTACCGAAGAAATGATGATGAACTTCGATGATGTAATCAAAGAAGAATTCTTTCAAAAAGAGGGCATTTTGGTGGCAAAGAGTGCAAGCGGCAAGATGCTGGGTGTCTGCGTTGCGGTCATTCATCCTGCAATGAAAGACATGGGTCACATCCCGTGGCTCGCGGTGTTGAAGGAAAATCGGGGTAATGGAATAGGCAAGGCCCTGTTATTTTCATGCTTGGCATGGCTCAAAGAGAAGGGGACAAAACAAACAAATTTGAGTGTCGAGCTTGGCAACCCCAATGCGCTGAAACTTTACACAAGCACCGGATTTGAGATTGTGAGTGAGATGAGATATCTGGAAAAGAAAATCAGCTAGTCGAACTCCTTCGAAAATGGGTCAATTCGATTTCTACAAATATGGCAAAGTCCAGTTTCGTTATCGCTGGTCATGGGGTCCATGCTTCCGCCACATCTGCTGCACCACTCTTTGCGATCATTGGCCTGATTCACAAGGTCGCAGGCATGGTCAAATTCCTTCATCATCATGAACCGACCGCAGTAGGGGCAGTAGTTGACTGGCATCCGGGGGAAATCCGATTGCCGGCTAATAAGGTTATGGCAGGGGCCGGGTGTAATCCTCTGTCCCGTACTTCACACTCAAAAAATAAATGGGCGGTGCGCCCGAAGGGGTGAGCGCCTTGCTGAATACGCCTCTGACCACGACATGGTCCCCGACCGAATATTCCGGCAGTGTTTCTTGGGTGTAATTTACGAAGCTCACTGATATACTGGCCGTGTTGACAGAGCCCACGCTCTGAACATCCATCATGCTGAACGATTTCCCTGTTACGGCCGCATCGTTGAGAAGGACTGTCTTTCCCACGTATTCAATGGGATTTGCCAGCAGCATGTCGGTTGTGGTCAGAATTGCCTGCTCTGCCGGAACGGGCTGTGTATCATCATCATCATCATTCCCGTTGCTTTGAGGTCCTCCCAGGGCCGGAACTATTGACCAGATGATGAAAAGTGCCGCCAGGGCCAACGCTGTGTTCCTCTCACAAGCGATCCGCCCGAGCCGGTCTGTAAATTTCATGGCTGTGAAATCCATTGGGTCAATTTATTGTTTTCGCATGTCTCCTGCCAGGGCGTACATCCGCCGCCCCGCATTATATACCCCCCGTCCCTGCCGGACCCATGGGGAACCAGCTCACTCACGGGCTTCTTGCGGCGGCATTGATGACCATGGCCAATGTATTTCTCGGGCTGGAGCCGATAACATGGGCAGTTTTTCTCGCCTGGATGTCTGCGATTCTCTTGGGCTTCGATTCAGCGGACTCGAGATTTGCGGAGGGCAGCCCGGCGGGCCATTCCATCGGGTTCGGGCTGTTCATAATCTACATGTCCGGAACTTTGGCGCTCGCAGCGAATATCCTGGCCGGTGTCGGGGGACTCATTTCGGCCCAGTTCACCCTTGCCATTGCGTCCGGCATCACGGCGCATCTTCTGGCCCGCATTGCCACCGGCGGGCAGGTGTTCACCTTTCCCAGGAACCTTCGCCCGGTTTCCTGGTTCGTACGCTGCGACGACTGCTCTTCTGAATTCTGGAGTGCCTGGGGGCGTTTTTCCCTGAAAGGCCGGCACCTCGGGAACGTGCATCTGAACGCCTTTTCTCTCGTGTTCATGATTGGCTGCATAGCGCTGTTCTGATTCAGGCCATATGCAAATATTCATTAGTGTTTAAAATTCCGAAAGTTTAATATAATGATATAGAATATAAATCGCCCAATGAAGCTCAGCGTCGTTGTTATCACGAGAAACGCAGGCCCATTCATGCGCGACTGCCTGGACAGCCTTGTCTACCAGTCCCGGAAGCCTGACGAGGTTCTGGTCGTGGATGCCAACAGCACAGACAGGACCCAGGATATCGTGAAGGAGTATGCCGCCAAGTGGCCCTTCGTGAAGCTGCATGTTCAGCCCGGGACAAGAGGGGAAGGCCGGAATTACGGCGTGGCGAAGTCAACCGGGGACATTGTCGCCTTCATCGATGCCGATGCGATAGCCCATGCTCTGTGGGTGGACGAGCTGATAAAGGCTATGGCCAATGCGGACGTTGTCGCAGGAAGGGAGGTTCGTCTGGGCTATCACGGATTCGTCTCGCTTAAGAGGGTAGGGATGCTGTTCAACGGCGTGGACATAACCTACCCGAGCGTCAACCTGGCTTACAGGAAATCCACGTTCGAAGCCATCGAGGGTTTCGACCCCTGGTTCAAGGAAGCGGAAGAGGTCGATTTGAACTACAGGGCTGTCGAGGCTGGCTACAGGCTCGTTTACCATCCCACGGCCATAGTTTATCACAATGCCAGGTCCTCTTTCAGCGGCTTCTTCAAGCAGTCGTTCTGGTACGGGTTCGGCAGGAAGGAACTCACGCTCAGGCACGGCAACCTCTGGACGGCCTACAGCCCACTGGAGATGGTGAAAGTCTCCAGGGAGGAAAACATCTGGAAGCTGTTGCGGCTGATATTCTCATTCTTCGGATTCATGTTCTGCAAGGTCGTCGGCAAGAAGGAGACAGCCAAGGAAAGGCTGAGAAAATCCAAAGCCAGCGAGCGTTAAACTGCAGTTGCATTTCCGGTGCGTTCCGTTTTTCTCAGCGCGTAATAAAGTATCAGCCCGACAAAACTCATTCCGGCTGCCAGGTACATCGGCGTGAGAAGATTGCCGGTAATGTCGACGATCCACCCGCCCACGAGCGCTCCCAGGATGGAAGCGATCTGGAAAACTGAGTTCAGGAATCCTGTCGCGGTCGCGCGTTCTTTATTGTTGACCATGACGAAATTGACTGAGCCCACGTAGAGCAGCGCCCATGAGAGGGCCAGCAGGACCTGGGTGGCCATGAGCGTCCAAACATCCCAGCAGAATACGAATAGTAAGAAAGTCACTGCGCTGGCCACCATGCCCCATGGTATTAATATAGAACTTTTATATTTTAAATAACGCATAAAAATGAACTGGCTGAATGAATTTATTGCGTACATTATTCCGACCCAGAGGAACAGCGAGCCCTCCGCGCCGTCCATGTCCCTGATGAACATCGGGAACATGACCCAGATGGCGCAAGCGCCTGTGTGCCGGACCAGCACCGGCGCGTAAATCTCGATGTTCTTTTTTATTATGTGGACAGGGAAGAATGAAACGGCGATCTTCACTTCCTTCCTGAACCGCATCTTCATGGCCACCGGTATGCAGAGCACCATGAGCAGCGCGCTGAAGAGGAACG
>JAQVMG010000135.1 GCA_028703755.1 Thermoplasmata archaeon
GGCTTGGCTATCCTCGCACAAACCACCCAATACTTTGTTTGTACATATTAATTACGATGCGCAGAACAATCTTTTATACGGGTTCAGCATCTCCAGAAACCCATGATGGGCTGGTGGTCTAGTGGTTATGGCGCCAGCGATTGCTTGCGGCACCGCATATGACGTCGCCCTTACAAGGCGAAGATCGGCGGTTCAATTCCGCCTCAGCCCACTCAGCTTCTTTATTGTTGCGATACGTGGGCTTCAGCGGAATTCACAACTTATGGTGGGAGATTGTTGTGGTCTTAAGTTGTGAACTTCGTCGAATTCCTTTGTTGACAAAATACAGATCACGGAATTCGGCTTGGTCGCGGCCAGGTTTGGCCGCTCCTTCCGCCTCAGCCCACTCAGTTTCTTTATTGCTTCGATTCGTGGGCTTCAGCGGAATCGCAACTTATGCTAGAATATGGTGCGGTCTTAAGTTGCTCTTACGCCGAATTCCTTTGCTTTGAAATGCAAGTGACGGAACTCGGCTTAGTCGCGGAGTTTGCAGATAAACGCTAACAGAAACTCCGCTCCTTCCGCCTCAGCCCATATTTTCTTTACTGGCTTTTTTTTTATTCACGTATGAACTAAACTTTAGCCAGCACGGTCGGATTCAATTCCGCCTCGGCCAAATTACAATTAAGTTGAAATAGAGATGAGTTATTCATCAATCATGACGGAGGACACAAATGAACTTACTGAGATGTATAAAAGACAGGCAGAGATTCTTCAAGAAGAAGATAGAAAACCTATGCCCAAGCCCTCAGTAATCGGCTCGATAATGTATTCTCTTGGTCTTTTCTCATCACTTTTTTTCTCCTTTTTCATTTTAATCTATCTGGGTGATTTTTGTGTTTCCATCGCCATTTTGTTCTCAATACTCATTATGTTTGCTGGAATACTGTTATTGAAAAGGACATTACATCAAATATGGCCATTGACTGCGGGTGTTCTATTTGCTTATAATACATTTTTTGGATTTCTTCTTGGATTAGAGGGGTTGACGAGGGCTGACTTTGAAATATTTGGATTCATTGCAATTATCCTTTCTCTGTTTACCACACTATCCGCAGTGTGCACATTCATGGGTCGTAAAAAAAATTGGGCATTAATTGGTGGAGTTGTAGGGATAATTCTCGGAATAAATCTCCAACTTTACCATTGGATATTCTTTATTATTTCATTATTATCTGTCATAATTATATTCCTGTTAGACGAACATTTTGAAGAATAAAAGGTGTAATTCCCTAACGGCCCCCCAATCTTTAACTATACCACACTCCTTTGTGATTGCAGCGAGAAGGTTCTGCATCAGGGAGGGATAGATTGATCACACACAGGGAAGGGGTTGGCGCAATCAAGGATTATTTACAAAAGCATCCGAGCACAATTGACGAGCTCTGGCAGGACTTGGGACAAAAGGACATGGTCAAGAACAAAGTCGAATTGGAGGATATCATCAACTCGCTTCGGCGCGCCGGCGAGATTTTTGTGGATGAAAGTGAGAGATACAGAGTTGCACCCTAACTGTTTAGGCATTTTTCATTTTAACCTGACAATGGCCGATATTCAAGATTGGGCGGTTGCGCGGGACACTGCGCCGGGTTGGAGGTCGATTTAGACACATCCCCGGCCTCACGGCCGAGGCTTTCTAAGGATGAACTCAATCGTCACCAACCCGGTTCGCCCAACCGGGTCACAACCCCGGCCTTGAATACAATATGCTAAAGGGCGACCGGGGCATGAACGGGTTGGCTGGAACTGAACCGAGGGATGGTTGGCCAGGACTCTCGTGCGATTGGGACAAAGGAGGTCCTAATACTTCCGTATATCCAGAAACGTCATTCCCTTCCGGACCCTCTCCCGCTCTTCCCTGAGATGCTGCTCAAGCCCGACCTTCTTCACACGTTTCTGGTGCTTGAGGATTACTGGATATCTGCCGCGCTGGTATTCGTTCCTCTCGCAGGTCGGGAAGGTCTCGCAGAGAAGGCAGCTCCCGAGCTTCTGGGCCTTCTCGCACTTCATGACCTCGCACCACGGCTCCTTGATGTTCTGGCATCCGCCGCATTTCATCTTCGTGAGCCACTCTATGCCTCTGTCCATGTCCCCAATCTGGAAATCGACCGAATCCTGGGCCCAGTTGCAGTTGCCCTTGGTGATGCGCGAGAGCTCTGTAGCCAGCTCAGCGACCCTTCCGGTTCCGGTGGGGCACATCTCGCAGAACACGCCGCAGACGCCGTATGAGTACTCCGGTTTTTTGGGTTTGGCCATAATATTCCTCTGCCTGAAAATCCCAAAGCCCGATAATAAGGCTTTGTTTTCATCGACACCGCCCTATTATTAACAATTCCGATAATTTTAATAATGAGCGGCGCTATCGTTGTTTCATGTCAACCCTGCTCTGGATCATCCTGGCGACATTCCTTGTCAGCCTTATTGCATTTGTCGGCGCCTTAACGCTCGCGCTGTCTCCGAAGACCCTGAAGAAGATCCTTCTGGCCCTTGTCGGTCTGGCGGCCGGCACCCTGATCGGCGGCGCATTCCTCCACCTGATTCCCGAAGCGCTGACTGAGATGGAAGACATCCTGGGCACAAGTTCCGCCCAGGACACAGTCATGCTGATGGTGATTGTCGGTTTCGTCATTTTCTTCATTTTGGAAAAGGTGCTCTGGCGCCATTGCCATGAGGATAATTGCAAGATTCATACCTTCGCCTATCTCAACCTCTTCGGCGACGGCATCCACAACTTCCTTGACGGCCTCATAATTGCCGCAGGATTCCTGGCAGGTGTTGAGATAGGATTCATAACTACACTGGCCGTGGCGCTGCATGAGATACCCCAGGAGATTGGGGATTTCGGAGTGCTCGTGCACGGCGGCATCAGGAGAAAGAAAGCGCTGATGTTCAATTTCATCACTGCCATAACCGCTGTAGCAGGCGGGATTCTCGGTTATTTCCTCATCCCCCATATCGGTAATTTTGAGGTTTATATCCTGCCCATCGCAGCCGGCGGCTTCCTGTACATCGCCGCAGCAGACCTGATACCCGAACTCCACAAAGAGAAACGCACCTCAAGGACAGTACTGGCATTCAGCATGTTCCTGGTCGGCATCCTGATGATGTGGGCGATGAAGTATCTTCTCGGCGGGGTCGTCTGATGCCGGCCAAAGGAAGCAAGATAATCTCGCTCAGCCTTCCCGGGGACATACTTTCCGGCATCGACAGCGCGGTCCAGGAAATCGGTTACACCAGCCGTTCAGAGATGGTCAGGGACGCGGTGCGCTCCTTCCTGCGCGAGAGGTCAGAGTTGGCCAAGCTCCGGGGCCATATCAACGGCGTTCTGATGCTGGTCTATGACCATGATTGCGCCGCCCAGGTCTCCGATGTCCGGCACAGGCATATGTCAGTCTTCAAGTCATTCATGCACGCAGACTTCGACGGCGGAGACGATTGCTGTGAGGTTCTGATGTTCTGCGGCGACGCGGATGACGTGAGGGAATCTTACGACCGGCTTTCGGCGCTGGTCGGCGTCAAGGAAGCCCGGATATTTCTGGCATAGCAACTCCATCAGCCTTTTATCGCACCTCGGTTTTATGGGTAATCGTGAGCTTGATACCCGACTATGGGGATACGCGCGACCCGGCAGTGAGGGCCAGGTACGGCAAGTTGGAAGCCACTGTCGGCCTCGGCGGGAACGCAGCCGTTTTCGTGGGAAAGCTCCTTCTCGGCCTCTTTGTCTCGAGCATGGCCATTCTGGGCGACTCGCTGAACCATCTCATGGACATCGCTGTTTCCGGG
>JAQVMG010000136.1 GCA_028703755.1 Thermoplasmata archaeon
TTGTCTCGGATACTACCCGAATCGTGTATGGGAACAGTTCGTCATCCGGCAGAACCGGAACCAGAGCCTTCTCTGCGAGTGCGCCGTGGCCTATCTCGCGGCGGCCTGCGCCCCTCAGCATTTTAACTTCGCCGACCGAGTAGGGCAGGAAATTGTAGTGATGGAAGTATTTCTTGCTCCCGTCATTCTCCATAGTCTCGATGGACTGCTCGTCGAACGGCGCACCCAACGTGACCATTGTGAGAATCTGTGTCTCGCCTCTCTCGAAAAGCCCGCTTCCGTGGGTTCTGGGAAGAAGACCGACTTCCGCAGCCAGGGGTCTTATTTGGTCCAGCTTTCGGCCGTCGACTCTCTGCTTCTTCTCAAGGATCGCAACCGTAACCTGCTCCTCGATGAACTCGTAGAAGAATTTCGACAGGACGTTCTTGAGGAATTTCTCTGCCTCTGCCTCGCCGCCCTTCTCCTCGGCATACCTGGATTTGAACTGCTCGATGAGCATTTTCTCCAGCCCTTTCAGTATCTCCTTGCGCTCGCCCTTGGAGCCCTTGGGATTGTTGAAAAGGTATTTATCCAGATGGGGGAGTGCTGCAGCCTTTATTTCCCCTATGAGCCCCTGAAGCGCTGGGTCGGTGCTCGACCTCATAGTGAGCTTGTCTTCGGTGAGCTTGGGCTTGCCTATATCCTTGCGGATCATGTCGACAAACTCGGCAAGCGGGCCCATGACTTCCATCGCCATGTCGAATGCCTGCTTCATGCTCTCGTCAGCAAGTTCCTGAGCATCGCATTCAACCATCGTAATGCGCTTTCCGTCGCCCATCACAACAAGCTGAAGCTCAGAATGCTCCATTTCCTCTATCGTGGGGTTGATTATCGGGAACCCGCCGCTCATGCCCAGCCTGACGCCGACAAGCGGTCCGTCGAAGGGGATTTCCGAAATGTGGACTGCGATGCATCCGGCGATCATCGCTACGATGTCGGGCCGGTTCTCGTGGTCCAGGCTCAGAGGAAGGCAGATGACCTGCACCTCGTTCCGCATGTTCTGCGGAAACAGCGGCCTCAGCCCTCTGTCAATCATCCTGCCGATTAGTATCGCTTCGTTGGACGGCTTCCCTTCCCTCTTGGAGAATCTGGGGCCTTTTATCCTGCCTGCGGCAGAGTATCTTTCCTCGTAGTCAACCATCAGGGGGAAGAAGTCAATGTCTCTCGCTTCCTTCGATATCATGGCGGTCGCCATGACTATGGTCTCTCCCATCTGCACCGTCACTGCAGCCGAGGCCTGTCTCGCCAGCCGGCCAGTTTCGACGATGAGTTTCTTTCCGTCTATCTCTGTTTCATATCTCTTTACTGTCTTTTCCATGTTTATCACCTTTATATAGTGTTGTATTATTTAATGTCCTCACACGCGCCAAAGAACGTCCCGGCACGGGTTATTTTCTCCTCGGTATCGACCCTGCCACTTTCTCCACAATGTCCATTCCTTTCTCTATCATTTCCAGGGAATTGGCAAATGAGAACCTCAGATGGCCTTCTCCGCCCTTGCCGAATGCCGAGCCGGGCGCGCATATCACGCCGGCCTTCACAAGTTCCATGGCGAAATCCTCGCTGGATATGCTGTGGTCGAAGGTCGGGAACACGTAGAATGCTCCTTTGGGTTTCAGGCAGTTGAATCCGGGTATGTCGTTCACTCTCTTCACAATCGCGTCGCGCCTCTTCCTGAGGATGTCCACCCTCTCCTGGATCTTGTTGGTCGGCGCGCTCATCACATCGTATATTGCTTTCTGAAGCGGTGTCGGCGGGCAGGCGATGTTATAGTACTGTATCTTGGCCAATTGATTCACCATGTACTTCGATGCGGCCAGGTATCCCAGGCGCCACCCTGTCAGGGCGAATGTCTTGGAAAATGAGTTGATGTACACCACATTGTCATAATCTGCATTCAGCATCGAAAGGTGCTCGCCTTCGAATATTATCTCGTCGTAAACCTCGTCTGAGATTATGGCCAATTCATTGTCCATCGCGAGGTCCCGGATGGCTTTTATCGTCTCCGCATCCAGGATACCGGAGGTCGGGTTGTTCGGGGAATTGAGGACTATCGCCTTGGTCCTTGGCGTTATCAGTTCCTCTATCTCGTCCGGGTTTGGCTGGAATTCGCTCTCGAACCTCAGAGAGTATCTTATCGGCGTCGCGCCGCACATGATGACATGCGGCTGGTATATGACAAATCCGGGGTCGGGAACCAGTACCTCGTCACCGTGGTCGAACAGGGTCATCGCGGATACCAGCAAGCCCTGGGTTCCGCCGGCCGTTATTATGATATTGTCAATCTCAACGTCGGGCCTGTACCGGGAAAGTCTCTGCGCCAGTATCTTCCTGAGTTCGGGAAGCCCCTTTGTCGGGCCATAATGGTTGTATCCCTCCCGCACCGCCTTGGCGAGAGAGTCCATTGCGAGATCAGAGGGCTGGAAGTCAAGCTCACCCAATCCAAGATTTATAGATTCGGGTCCGGCCATCTCAAACATCTTCCTGATGCCGGAAATCTGAACGCGCTTTGCCCTGGACGAAAACCAGTCTTTCATTGATGGAGGGAAATACCCGCCCGATATTAATTCTTCGGTCTATATAGCTATATAAGAGAGCTTCGGAAACGGCAATAACTGGAAAAAAGCCAACTCAAAGCTTTTTATACGAATTGTGATTTATGAGCGCTGTCCCTCTGATGACTGGTCATCGGGGAGACGCAAATCGCAACTCCCGACTTAGCGTAGCCTGGCTAACGCGGCTGACTGTAGTAGGTAAACCGGTTACGGCCGGAATCAGCCGATATCAGCAGAGCCCCGGTTCAAATCCTGGAGTCGGGACTTATTTTTTTCCCAGGGAAAAAAATAAGCCAGCCGAATTGAATGCATTAATCTAGAAACCAATTCGGCGAGGCTTTCGACCGGAGGTCGAAATATATTCTCTGGCATTGCGAGATTCCGTTCTAACTTGGACGTATTCATGCAAATTAGCATTGCATTTTGAGAGCAAACATAGGTCCGGAATTAGCACCTTCCCGAATCCAGACCCTCACGCCGCCGTAAACCACCCGGCAACCGCCACCGCCCTTCCCAGGAATACCGCAACGATGCTGCCGCCCACATTCAGAATGATATTGGCCATTGCCATCATATTCTCCTGTCGTTCCAGCATTCCGAACGTTTCCGCGCTGAATGCGCTCATGGTGGTGAAAGCCCCCATGATTCCGACGCAAAGGAACAGCCGCCATTCCTGGGATATCCCGCCAACCTCCAGTTGGTGGAAAAGAAGAAAGCCCAGAATGAAGCTGCCGAGCAGATTCACGATGAAAGTGCCATAGGGAAATTTTTCGGTAGTCATGATTTCTGATATGCCATACCTGGCAACCGCACCTATGAATCCGCCCATGCCGACTATCAGAAATGCCATTGATTCTATTTTCATTTTGTTCACCTTTGCACGATTGAAAATCAGAAGTCATCAGCTCGTGCGGGCGGTTGCGGCGGACCTCATCGCCAAACCGCCGAATCCCGTCCCAGATAAATACTTTTCCAAATAATTAACATTTCAATAATTGCCCGGTATCATGTTGCCGGCATTGAGCCTCATGCCGGGGTCCAAAGCCTTCTTCACCCTGGTAATCTCCCGGAGGCCTGAAACCCCGTACATCAGTCGCAGGTACGGCACGTTCTTTCCGCCGATAGGGAGCGTCTTCTTGCCGACACCGTGTTCTGCAGAGAGGGTGCCCC
>JAQVMG010000030.1 GCA_028703755.1 Thermoplasmata archaeon
CGTGGGGGGCGGCATCAGAACCCCCGAAACCGCAAAGGCGGCAATCGACGCAGGTGCAGACATAATTGTTACCGGTTCAATAGTCGAGGAAGAAGGCGTTTCAGAGACTTTCAGAAAAATAGTCAGAACCATCAAGGCTTGATCATACTCAAAAACATCGAGTGCACTCTGTCGTCTCCGGCCAGTTCCGGGTGGAACGTCAGCGCCATGACATTGTTTTCCCTGACCATGACATGCTCCTCATTCAACGTGGCCAGTGATTCAACATGCTTGCCTATTTTTTCAATCCTTGGCGCGCGGATGAAAATTCCAGGGAAATCAGAATCCAGGCCCTTGACTGTCAGAGGCTTTTCGAAGGAATCGACCTGCCTGCCGAAAGCGTTGCGCCTGACGGAGATGTCTATAAGGCCGAGCGGTCTCACTTCCTCAGGCCCTTTTCGGTCCACTATCTTGGAAGACAGCAGAATGGCTCCGGCGCAGGTGCCCATCACGGGGTTTCCAGATTTCGCAAACTCTGCAATCGGTTCTGTCAAACCGAACCTCAACATCTGCTTGGCCATTGTCGTGCTCTCGCCGCCGGGCATCAGGAGCGCAGATAAGCCCTCAAGCTGAGGTTGCCGCCTTACTTCGACAACACTGCCCGATATGCCCAATGACCTCATGGCCGATGCCAGAGCTGAAACATGCTCGCTGACATCGCCCTGAAGCGCCAGAACTCCGACTTTCATGAGTCCGGCGATACGGATTTATGATAAAATGATTGCTGCCATTACCAAGCGCGGAAGTCTATCTCTTCAAGCCCCTTCTTGGCGACATGGTCTGAAGGGTCTATTCCGAGCACCTCTATGAAATAGCTTCTGGCTTCCTGCATCATGTCGGGGCGCTGGACCTTCCATCCGACGCGGTAGAGCGAGTCGGCCTTGAAGTTCAGAATAACGTTCCTGAGAGCGGGCTCAGGGTTGTGGGTTAGCGCCATGTTGCAAAGCTGGACCGCGCGGCCGAATTTGCCCGCGTCCCGCATGTCGCCTATTCTCTTGATATACATCGATATTTCCGGCCTAATGCTGTCAAGTTCGTCTGAGTCCATAGCCTCCCTCGGAAGGAATAACGGAGAGGTTGGTTAAAAAGCTTACGGGGAGTATTTTTCTTTTAAGATTTTCTGCGCTGGCTCGCCCTCCAAAAGAAAAAGATTCAGCAAATAAGAAAAATCGGGCTCACCTGCTCGAAAATCTACGTGGATGGCCGGGACTTGGCACCGGGTTGGATTCCGATGTCAACACCTCCCCGCCCTTACGGGCGAGGCTTCCTAAGGATGAGCTTAATTGTCACCAACCCGGTTCCGCTAACCGGGTCACAACCCCGGCCTTAGAATCTTAAATGATTGGATTCAGCCGAGGCATGGCGCGGTTGATTGTGTGCCGTTATCAGAATTCATCGTAGCTGACGATATCGCCCATCTTCTTCCGTTTGGCTCCGCCGGCCAAGGTTCTGGTGAGGTCCTTCTTCCCCCGCTCGTAGCCAACAGAGATGAGGCATACCACGTCCCATTCTTTCGGGATTCCAAGGCATTCTTTTACCTTTTCCTGACTGAAGCTCCCCACCCAGCAGGTCCCGAGGCCTTCGGCGGTGGCTGCCAGGACAAGTGTCTGAAGGGCAATAGTTGTGTCCACGGTGCTCCAATGCGGCGAATCCTTCCTGTTGCCGCATCCGACGATTACGACAGGCGATTCCCTGAGGAATTTCGCCCATGTCCCCTCGGCCAAAACAGTGCGCTTGGCCTGGTTGCGGACGACGATGAAATGCCAAGGCTGGAGATTCTTGGCCGACGGCGAGCCTCTTGCCGCTTTCAGGATCCTTTCCAAAACCTCTTCATCAACCGGTCTGCTGTCATAGGCCCGCACCGACTTTCTGGTGTTCACTGTTTCGTAGAAATCCATGGGCGGGTGAATGCTCTACATTCTATATCTTTTTCTAAAAAGAGATAGCGGACCCGTCGGGAGGAGGAAGATTTCCATAGGCATTAACATATCAATTCTTCCGACTGAGACGGGTTCGCGAATATATGCAATAAAATAATTGAGCGGACCCGTCGGGAGGAGGAAGATTTCCATAGGCATTAACATATCAATTCTTCCGACTGAGACGGGTTCGCGAATATATGCAATAAAATAATTGAGCGGACCCGTCGGGATTCGAACCCGAGACATCTGAATTAGAAGTCCAGCGCTATATCCTGGCTAAGCCACGAGTCCACTGTGTTTGCGAATGATTTCTTTGCGCTGGACTAAGTCCGGCGCTACGAGCTGGAACCTGTTCCAGCGAGCAGGACGAAATGGCGCAGCCAGTTCGTCACTGTATCCTGGCTAAGCCACGAGTCCACTGTGTTTGCGGATGAATTGTTCACTGGACCACATTCCAGCATTCCTGTGGTATTGCAGCGAATATAATAAAACTTCGTCTGCCAAACCTTTTTATCCGGTTCTTTCTTTCCCGCACAAGCAACCCCACCCAAAAGGATTGCATGTTGGGCCGACAGATTGCAACTTATTCCCCTGTGAACGAGTGGCATACTGTTATCCCAACAATCATGGGCAGATAGATCAGCTCGGTAGATCGCCTCCTTGGCATGGAGGAGGCCGCGAGTTCAAACCGAAGGCCAGCGACTCTCATAATCGTTGGCAGAGCTGGCTGAGGCCAGAGCTTCGTTGAAAATCTCGCTCTGTCCATTTTTCTTTCTATAATCATCAACGCTACAATGAAAAATGGCCAGCCGAATTGCACAGATTATATCCTTGCAATTCGGTGCAGCCGACGAACTAGCGTTTTGTATCTTTATCTGGTGAAGTCTGTTCGTCATCGCTACAATGAAAAATGGCCAGCCGAATTGCACAGATTATATCCTTGCAATTCGGTGCAGCCGACGAACTAGCGTTTTGTATCTTTATCTGGTGAAGTCTGTTCGTCATCGCAACAATGAAAAATGGTTAGCCGAATCGCCATTTGCATATTCAATGCGATTCGGCGCGACCGACGAACTAGCGTTTTGTATCTTTATCTGGTGAAGTCTGCTCGTCATCGCAACAATGAAAAATGGTTAGCCGAATCGCTTTTTGCATGTTCAATGCGATTCGGCGCGACCGACAAACTAGCGATTGTTAACAGATTATCACGCGTGCTTCCCAGACATGGGTGGCGTTGGCCTGGCGCGTCCACGCGCCAGCATTGTACCGAGCGAGCAGGTGAGCCCGATTTTTCTTTAGGTTATTGAATATCCATAGGGCACCCAACCAACCACATAGATTTTCGAGCATGCGAACCCGAGTTTTCTATTTTACTGAATATTTTTCTTTTGGAGGGTGAGCCGGCGGAGAAAATCTTAAAAGAAAAATACTCAAGAAAAGCTTTAATCCATGTACACTCATGCAGGTCGGGGTTAAAACATGACCAGCGGACTTGAAGACGACGATGTGTTCTACGGAAGCAAGAAGAAGGCCAAGAAGGAACCGGAAGCAGCTCCGGCCTCTCAATCCGGCGCTTACCACAATGACTATAGGGCCGCGCCATCCCAACCCAACCAGCAGCCCGCGTCAACCGAGCCGGAGAAAGATATCGAGGGCGAGATAACCGAGTCAAGGCGCCAGAAGCAGCAGGCATCCGAACTCCTTGACGTCACCAAGCTCCGCCAGCAGGCCGCCAAGCACAGCGCCGCCGCAGCGAAATTCTTTAAAAGGCACAGGGCGGAAGAGGCAGCGATGGTCAAGAACACCGAGAACGCCAGCAAGGCCAGGCGCAACGCAGAGAAATACGAGCAGAAAGCGAAGGACGCAACCGCCAAAGCCGAAGAGAAGCAGAAGGACCTCGAGTACCTCCAGGACAGAAAAGCCGAGAAAGCCAGAATCAAGATTGCCAAGCTTCACGCCAAATCCGCCAAGATGAAGAGCACTGCAAGCAACTACATGTCCAAGGCCGCCAAGCTCTCGCAGAGGGCGGCGGAGAAGCGCGAGAAGTCGAAGATCCACCTCGAGAAGAGCAAGGTCCATGAGGCGGAAGCCCACAACCTGACCAAGAGGGCCGACAGACTCTCGAGGGCCTAGAATATCGGTAATTGTGCCTGGAGCTTCCCCGTTAAATAACTTTATTAATGTCATTATAGATATTGCCTTGAGGTTAGAGCATGGCGGGAAAAGCGCACAAGGGTCTTGGCATTCTGAATGCAGTCGGTCAGTATTACGCACCGCCGCCGTACATGCCGCCGCAGAGGCGCAGTTCCGGAATGGCTACTGCCGGTGGGGCGCTCATAATCATCGCTGCCGTGCTTGGCTTAATTACCGCAATTGCCATTATGTGGCTCGGGAACTTCATGTCCTATGATTTCCTTTCGGATTATGGTTCTGAGTATGATTATGCCTACGATTACGACGACGTTTCAAGTATCCTGTATGTGTGCGGTGCAGTCATCCTGATATTCTCGATCATCGCACTGCTCGGCGGAGTCATGGCCGTCACCAAGAAAAGTTGGGGTCTGGCCATACTAGGCGGAATATTCTCCATGTTCTGCATCGGCCCGATTTTCCTGTCATCCATTCTTGGTCTCATCGGCCTCATACTCGTTGCAGCGAGCAGAGAGGATTTTGACGGCCAGCAGCCCCCGGCCATGTACATGCCACCGCCGCCGCCCCGCACCAGGTTTTGCATGAACTGCGGAAGGCAGACCGAGGAAAGCCACAAGATCTGCCCATACTGCGGTAAGTCATTTTAAATCAAAATGGCAGCAATCACAATATTGATATACCATTAATTCATTTCAGGCATACCGATTTAATCAGGAAAAAATTGTTGGAGGTAAAAAAAATGTCTGGATACTATCAACCGCCGCAACCGGGCTACGGCCAACCGCCGATGCAAATGGAGCCGCCCGAAGCGACATCGATAAAGAGCATGGTGAACATCGCGAGCATATTTGGAATATTAATGTGTGTCCTAGCACTTGTAGGGGCCCTATGGGAAATATATACCTATGCTGTGTGGGAATCTGCATATGATTACCTGGATTATTACGGCTACAATTATGTGGATGACAGCGTAAGATTGGCATACCTAATTTGGGCTATCGTCCTAATTGTATTCTTCGTTGTTGGCCTGTTGTTCTTCATGAGCTGCAAGAAGATTACTCAGATGGTCGACCAGCGCCAGTACGTTCAGGCCAAATCAAAAACACTCGTTTGGTCAATACTTGGAATACTGTTCGTATTCTTCATTCCCGGCTTGTTACTGCTCATCGCCTACCTGAAGTTCGACCCGCTCATCAACATGTCTTCGGGATATGGCCAGATGCCCCCGCCGCCGCAGCAGAGACTCTGCCTCGGATGCGGCCAGCAGATCCCCCTGCAGTACAACGTCTGCCCCCACTGCGGAAGGCAGGCCCAGCCGGCCCAGCCGGCACAGGCCCCGCCGCCACAGCAGGGCGGAATGAGGATGTGCCTCGGATGCGGCCAACAGATACAGGCACACTTTGCGGTTTGCCCGCACTGCGGCAAACATGCACAGCAGTAACAAATAAAATTCAATGCAGGGACCCCCGTCCCTGCTCCTTTAAAATTTTATTATTTTTTTCTGTCGAGCGTAAGCACTGCGGCCGCAAATGCGCCGTCCATGGCCTTTGTGGCATCGGGGGAGCAGCCGATAATGAGAACATCGCCGTCAGCAAGCTCAAAGTCCTGCCTCAGAACCCTGGCAGCCCGTGAGTCTGTCTGGGCTGCGTCAAAACCGTCAGTGAATAGCAGGGTCTTTCTGAAAACCAATGTGGTAGCGCCTGAAGCGCCGACCTTGATGGCCTCGTCCCGTTGGGCGATGCCGTCGGTGATGTCTGCTGCGCAGCCCCGCAACCGAAGTGCAAAATCCACTTCGCCCACAGTGATGCTGCCAGCATGTACCTCTTTGGCTTTCAGCCCGATGCTGTCCAGAAGCTTTTGGCCGACTGCAGAGATAAAGATACCTTGCCGGCTGGTCTCCGCCCAACCTTTGCCCTCAAGAAATGTGACGAGGGTCCTTGCGGTACCCTCGCCGATTGTCAGTTTCTCTGAAAGCTCCTTTCTGCCGATAGGTCCGGACTGCTGAATGTGCCACAGGGCTTTCAGTATGTGGAACGGTTGAAACAGGGGCGCTCCGCCCCTGCTTGCCAGTTCAACCTCGAACATGCCCATCAGAAAGTGGCTACCTTTCCGTTGACGATAAGGTTCGTTATCTCGGAGATGTTCTCCAGGCTGTTGTCCACGATTCCGGTGATCTCCTTCTTGACCTTGTCCATCTTGACGCCGTCAGCAAGAACAACCTGAACGCTGGCAGTCTGGGGCTTGTCGATGGGTGCGCCTATTTGCGATAGTATGCGCACGTGAACTTCAAGGACATTGCCCTTCATCTCGTTGTAAATGTCATTGGCCAGCTTGTGGGATAGAATGTTGTACATCTTTCCGACGTGAGTCACGGGGTTCTTTCCGGCTGTGGCTTCCATGCTCATGGGCCTGTACGGTGTGATAAGTCCGTTTGCGCGGTTTCCCCTGCCGACCGAGCCGTCGTCTCCGTTTTCCATCGAAAGTCCGGTTACTGTAAGGTAATAGATTCCCTTCTTGTAATCGTCAGCTGTGTTCACATCTACTGTTAGGTCCCTGCATGTGAAGTTCGAGGCATGATCCAGCGCCTTGTCGCCGAGTTCCTTAATCACGCTGATATAATGGCTCTTGTCCGGAATCTCCGAGCTCACCATTGCGGCAGCGATTGTCAGCCTTATCTTGTCCTTGTTTCTGCAGGCCATGACCTTGACATCTTCGCCTACTTCGGGCATGCTCTTCTTCAGGCGGCCGTTGATGAACTGCTCTGTTTCCAGGACGACTTTCTCTGTCTCGCTGTACGGGCCGAATCCGACGCCGAATGATGTGTCGTTAGAAAGCAGCATCCCAGTTTCGTAAACCCCTCTGAGGTCTACTGATCCCTGGCCGATGCGGCATTCCATCGTTACATCTGTATCCACATCGAGGTGGGAACAGTGCTTCTTGAGGTAATCGCGGGCTGCCTTTATTGCAACAGATCGGTACGGAAGCCTTTCTCCGTCAACCTCTGTCGTTGCCCTTCCGACGAGAATTATCTGAACCGGTTCGAGAACAACTCCGGCGCCGAACTTCGGGGCGGATTGGCCGCCGACAATCTGGCACTCATCCGTGTTGTGGTGAAGGATTCTTCCGAATTTGGCGATGTACATCTTGCACAGCGCCCTTGACACGGATTCCGAAAGCCCGTCAGCGATGCTGTCCGGGTGGCCGATGCCCTTTCTCTCGACAATCTCTATGTCTTGCTTTTCAATATGCATTGAGCTCAGCGGTTCTACAACTATGTTTCTTGGCATTTTAATCAACTCCTTAAATATTATTGCTCAGGCATCGCCCGAATGAATATATATCTTTTGCATGAAAAACAAATGAATATATATCTGAACTACATATCATATTAACGTGATATTATGGTCAAGGCAATAATTGAAATTAGCCAGCATACCAATCAGATACTCAACATAGTCAAAGCCCAATACGGCCTCAAGGACAAATCTGAGGCCATAGAAGCGGTCGTCAAGCTGTTCGAAGAGGAACTGCTGGGCATACAGCTGAGGCCCGGATATCTGAGCAAGGTTGGGCAGTCGAGGCGGGATAAAGGCATGTAAACTACCAGCCCCTAAAGGAACTGGCGTTTATTGCCTGGGCTGGAAGTTTACGTTTGTAGGCCATGCACCTGAATTATCAAAGCAAGCTACCTTTGATTTCATTTGCTAAGACATGCACGGTGCATGGCGGTCTATTCCTTGCTATATTCGTGTAAAGGTCTTTCATCCATGGCTTAAAATCCAGGGGGTTCCTGGCCTTTATCACTAAATTCCAGCATTCTGGACAATTCTGTCTGCGTTATATACCGACGGTGGTTATGGTGTCCGAGGGAAGATTTGAAAGGAAAGATTGTCAGAGCGACACGCCCCGGTGCCAGGCAGAGCTGTGATTATTCTGTTCTCAGGCGGAGGTCCGGTTTCGAGCTCATTGTGGAATGCGGAGATTGCGGTGCCGAGCCAAGTCTTGACAATCCTGTTTGTTTTGGAAATATAGCAAGGGCGGTGCAGCAGGAGGGCAGCCCGGTCGCAATCACGCTTCGCTCGCATGTCGAGAGAAGGTACGGAGCAGGCGCGACCGCAACAATCGGACATATTTCTTCAATCCTGAACCGTGTTCAAAGCCTCCAGGGTCAGCTTGCAATGGATTCCGTAAGAGGCGGAGGATGTCCGGATTGCGTCCGTATTCTGTCCGGAAAGCTGGCAGTCATTGGGCAGGGATTCGCTTCAATGGAAATCAGCGGGGCCCTTTCGGCAGCCAAGACGTTGGAAACCAAAACTCCGCCGGCAAGGCAGATTTGCCAGGACTGCGCGGGAATGACCAATGTCCAGATCCAGGACATACTGGTGGCGGTGCGGAATCTTGAGAATTCCATCCTGAGAGGTGCATTCAATGTCGTGGCGGTGGACGGATGACCGCCGGAATCGTGCTCAGACCGGGCAAACAGCCTGCTCCAGCGTCGGATGTGACAGCCAGCCGACCCGGCAGGAACCTGGATGCCTGCCTGAAAAAAGCGCTCAGGGAGGATTCGCGCCTAAGACCCGGATTTGCAGAAGCCTGGGTCGGCGACAGTGCTGTAAATGAACAGTCGCTATTGGCCAGGTATTACGTTGGCACAGCCAAGGTCGAGATATTCACAATCGGCGAAACAGGGGAAACGCTGTACCGAATCACGCCGAGGGAATACACGCTTCCCGACTCCGGAACCAAGCTCCTGTATATGGCAAGGGCCGAGTTCGTGCAGAATTCCCTCGAGGGAAGAAGCGCCCGAGATACACAGAGCCTGAAGAACAGATGCCGCAAGGAAGTAGGTGAGATTATTTCTCAGCTGGCAAGAACATCAGGCGTTACTCAGGGCGACATCGAACAGATGGGCGGACTGGATTTTCTGGCAGATGCATTGCTCAGGCACACAGTCGGCCTCGGCATACTGGAATATCTGCTGAAGGACGAGCATGTCCAGGATATATATGTCGATGCACCGGCGGACGACAATCCCGTGCATGTGGTCATCGGCGACGTCGGGAATGAGAAGGCCCATGGCAAGTGCATCACCAACATCGTCCTCAGCGAGAGAGAGTTGCAGTCTCTGGTCTCCAGGTTCAGGTATGAATCAGGGCGGCCGTTCTCTGAGGCCATGCCCGTGCTGGAAACGGACCTCGCGGAATTCGGAACAAGGGTCACCGCTGTCGGCAGACCTCTTAGCCCTGACGGCGTGGCATTGGCGCTGAGAAGGCACTCCACCGAACCGTGGACCCTGCCGAGGCTCATCAGTCGGAAGAGCCTGAATCCCATTGCCGCAGGATTGTTATCTTTCCTCATCGACGGACGCTCGACAGTCCTTGTGGCCGGAAGCAGAGGTGCCGGTAAATCATCTATGCTGAGCGCGCTCATGCTCGAATTTCCTCTGAGCCAGCGTATCCTGACAATCGAGGACACACTGGAACTGCCCGGCGCAAGGATGCAGGAGTTGGGATACAAGGTCCAGAGCCTTTTCGTGAAATCCGCCATCGGCGGGACAGGCGACAGAACCGCGGACGACGCTCTCAGGGTCTCGCTAAGGTTGGGTGAATCGGCAATAGTCCTTGGGGAGGTCAGGGGAAAGGAAGCCAAGACCCTGTACGAGGCGATGCGGTCGGGGAGTGCCGGAAGCGCCGTGCTTGGCACCATTCACGGAAATTCACCAAAATCAGTTTTTGAAAGGATTGTCTATGACCTGGACATTCATCCCGAGGCCTTCTCCGCCACCGATATCGTGGTCGTTTGCGGTCTCGTGCGGCCAGGCGGAAGGCAGAAACAGGTCCGCCGGGTGACCTCAGTCTCTGAACTGGTGAAAAGCGGCGAGCCCGGACAGTTCAGAGATTTATTGTCATACGATGAAACCGTTGATGCCCTGGTCGAAACAGAGCATTTCGCAGGTTCCTCAAGAATTGCCGCGATAGCCGAACAGTGGGGGCTGGCCCCTGCCGCGGCGATAGCCAACATCCGGGCGAGAGCCCGGATGCGCGAGATGATGGTATCGTCCTCAGGAACGAATCCCGGTCTCCTGTGGCCGAACGCCGTCGTGAAGGCAAACAGCGAGTACTGGAACCTTGTGGATGAGCTGGGCTCGGGAAATCCGGAGACGCTTTCCGGGCGCTGGGGCGAATGGTTCCTCCGGAGCGCCCCTTATGTCTGAGTCCGGAAGGCATGGAACTACATATCGAAATTTGTGCATACTGCTCGGAAAATCCAAGCCGGACGGCGCCAAAAGGAGAAAGCTTAGCACAGAAATCAGGCGCCTGCAGGCCGATGCAAGGACTCTGGCTGCGCGGGCCGTCTCACTTCGTCTTTCTGATGCTGGGCCAAAAGAATCAGCGAAACTTCAGACCGAGCTTGCAGCCAAGGAAAAGGCGCTGGCAAAACTAATCAGGGTGAGCGAGCAGAAGGAATTCATGCGCGCCATGCGCATCACCGGCATGGGCCTCCGCGTTGGGGAAGTGGTGCGTTTCTCAGCTGTGATAGCGATCCTTTCGTTGCTGCTGGCAATAGCTATTGCCTTCCCATCGGCAATGTGGTTCGGCCTTGACCCGATGATGGTTCTTGCGGTGACTGCAGCCTGCGCGATTTCGGTCCCTCTTTCCGTGTTCATGCTCCTTGTCAATTACCCCGAGCGGCTGGCCAGAAGCCTCGAGATGGAGGCCTTCGGGGCCGCTCCCGAGGTTGTGAATTACATGGTCATGTCCATGGAACTGTCCCCGTCAATAGACAGAGCGGTGCTGTTTGCAGCTGAAAACGCCGCCGGCACAATGTCCGATGAACTGAAAACACTGGTCTGGAAGGTCAAAGCCAGAGAGTTCGCCACGACCGATGAGGCCCTTCAGTCGTATGCCGGGGAGCTGGAGGCCGTGAACGAGGATCTTCGCTCTGCCATCTACAACATTCTCAGCGCCACGAAGGAGCGGGACCATGATAAAGCCCGGTCGGGCCTCAGAAGGGCCAGCGATACTGTTCTCACCGGAACCAGGCAGAGGGTGGAAGGGTTCGCCGCATCGCTCGGCACCCCTGCGACAGTGCTGTTCTCCCTCGGGATTCTGCTGCCAATGATAATCGGATCGATGCTGCCAATGATCTCAATGGGCGGATTCCAGATGGCTCCGGGAGACGAACCTCAGGCGGCGGAAAGCTGGGCGCCCATGTTCGTCCTCAGCGTCCTTCTCATGAACGTAGTCTTCCCGGCGATCGCCATCGTATATGCAATTTCGATACTGGCAAGACGCCCGGGAATCTCAGGCTCAGCGCAGCCCCCGAAGGAAACATCCGGGGCTGTCGGCGCTGTCCTCATAATCTCCCTTTTCACTGCCCTGGCCTTTGTCTGCGGCACCACCATCTCATTCTGGGGGCTGGAATGGGCAATCGCATCGCTCGTGATGCTGTTTGGAATTGCAACCGGGCTGTGGTTCGGTCTCAGGCAAACGTCCGATGCTGACCGCTCAAAGGAAGCGGAGAAACTTGAGTCCCAGATGCCGGACATGTTATTCCAGCTTGGCTCAAGACTCGGAGAGGGCATTGCTCTGGAAAGGGCGCTGGAGGATGTTTCGGGAACCATGGAAAAGTCGGAGATGGGTGATTTCCTCGCAGGTGTTCTTGCCGCAATGCGCAGAAGCGGGATGGGGCTTTCTGACCTTCTCTTCAACCCTGAGAGCGGGATGATGGCCAAGCATCCGTCCAGGAAGCTGGGCGCGGCCCTTCGGCTCACAGTGGAGGCGGCAGCCAAGGACCCGGAAGCGGCCGGCGGCATACTGATTGCATTGTCCAACCATATGCGGGACCTCGCCAACGCGGACAGGGAGATGCGGCTGAAGCTGCGCTCGACCATCGACAGCATGAAGAACACGGCCATATTGTTCGCCCCGGTCATAATGGGCGTGACGGTCGGCCTTTACGCCCTTCTGAGCCAGACTTTCGGAGAGATGAACGGCGCGGCAACCATGCCCGCGCCGTACTTCATCATGGTAATGGGGGTCTATCTTCTATCAACAGTCGCAACGATAATGTATTTCTGCTCTGGAATCGAACATGGCCGGGGTCGCTGGAAAAGGGATACTGCAGTTGCTCTACCTGTTGCCGCTGCGATATTCTGCGCGACCTCGCTTGGGGCTTTGATGGCGTTCTGAAATCACCGTCTCGAGTACCGCGCGTTCTGGCTCCTGTTCAGCATCTGGTACGCCTCATCCGGCTTCTGGTTCCCGTGAACGATGGCGTTAATCGCCTGTATCATCGCGACAGGATCATGTGCCTGGAAGATGTTCCGGCCCATGTCGACACCCACAGCGCCTGCCTGGATGGCGTTGTATGCTGTGGTTAAAGCGGTAATCTCATCGGTTTTCTTGCCGCCGGCAATGACGACTGGCACAGGGCATGATTCCACGACCTTCTCGAAGCCATCGACATAATAAGTTTTGACGATGTTGGCTCCGAGCTCGACAGCGATTCGCGAGGCAAGGGCCATGTATTTCGCGTCTCTGGCCATGTCCTTTCCGACCGCAGTTACTGCAATGACAGGGATTCCGAGGGACTGCGCCTCATCCACGACCTCGGTGAATGCCAGGAGAGTATCGCGCTCGTATTTTGCGCCGACCATTATCGAGAAGGCGACACCTGCCACATTCAGCCGGACCGCGTCTTCCATGGAGACGGTGATGCCTTCATGCAACAGCTCATCATTGAGGATGCTGGTGCCTCCGGAAACGCGTAGTACGATGGGAACGTCAGTATCAGCAGGAATGTAATTTCGCAGCGCACCTCTTGTCAGCATCAGAGTGTCTGCATGCGGCAGCAGCGGCAGTACCATCTTATCCAGTTGCTCAAGGCCGGTGGTGGGGCCCATGAAATAGCCGTGGTCCACTGCCAGCATGACCGTTCTGCCGTCCTTCGGTTTTATTATCCTTGACAATCTGTTCTTCATGCCCCAATCCATTTTAGCACCATGCTGGGAATGTGTCCGCGATATTTGAAGCTTTCATATGCCGCTTCATGCCCATCCAACAGCATTATAAATCCGCTCATCCATCCCATTCCGATGGATGAAATAATCGAAGGGATATCAGCGATTCTAAGAGCGGTTTGGCTGATGGTGCCGATGCTCATCCCCAACTCGGCTGCGGTCCTGTTCGGCGGCGGTACGCCCGTTGACTTCGGCAGGAAGATGAAGGACGGCACCCGGATACTGGGCGACGGCAAGACATGGCGCGGGCTGATAGGCGGGACTCTGAGCGGCATCACCCTTGGCTTAATCCAGGTCGTCATCATGAAGGCGCTGGACGCACCGGAATGGACCTACAGCGCATGTGTCACGCAGACCGTTATCATCCTTTTCCTGCTTTCGTTCGGTTCTATGTTCGGCGACATGCTGGGCAGCTTCCTCAAGCGCAGGATTAAGATTGCGAGAGGCGCAAAAGCACCCGGCCTTGACCAGTACGATTTCCTCATCGGCACCCTCATTCTTATGGTTCCGCTGGAGTGGGCCTGGTTCTACGATAACATGCTGACGACGGAGAACATGTACCTGGTCGGCTTCATAGGGCTCATAGTCCTGATCCCGATAATGCACCGGGCGATGAACATCATAGGGTTTAAGATGGGAAAGAAAGATGTACCTTGGTAGGTGAATGGATGCTAGAGGAAGAAATAATCAGAGCCGGCGCTTTCAAACTTGGCGATTTCACACTGGCCTCGGGAAGAAAGAGCGATTATTACGTTGACCTCAGGTCAGTGACCACCAGACCTGAACTTCTTGGGAAGGTTGCCAAAGCCATGGCCAAACACACCGGCAAACCGGATAAGATTGCCGGCGTTGAGTTAGGTGCCATACCCATCGCCACCGCGCTCTCCCTGGAGACCGGAATACCTTTCCTCATGGTCAGGAAGCAGAAGAAGGACCACGGTGCAGGGAAGCTGGTGGAAGGCGAGCTTAAGCCCGGAGAGAAAGTGCTTTTCGTCGAAGACACGGTCACCACCGCCGGGAGTCTGATAAAAGCCATCGAGGCAGTCAGGGAACTCGGCGGGATTGTCGAGAAAGCCCTTGTCATTGTGGACAGGGAAGAAGGCGCAATGCAAAATCTTGCAGCCATCCGGGTAGAGATGGTCTCAATCGCCAGCATAGCGAAACTGAGAGAGTGCAGCAGGGATGGCGCGTAATTCTTTTTCCTGCATTGCGGCATTGGCCACCGCCTTAATTATCGCTCTCCCAGGCTCGGCGTTCGCTGAAACCGTCAGCATCACGCCGCCGGTGGAATTAACCGATGATGCAATACCCGGCCAGCAGATGAACCCATCCTCTGTTGTTTTCGAGGATGTCCTGTATGTGTTCTGGGCCAGCAATTCCGCCGAAACGCCGATAGGCTCAGATTTCGACATAACTTACTCCACTTATGACGGAACAGAATGGAGCCAGAACATCGTCATCACAGCCAACGACACAGGCAACGACCACACCCCGAAACCGGTGATTTTCAGAGACAGCCTTTACCTTTTGTGGTCGTCAACGAATCCTGCGATAACCGGCAGCTCTGACGCTGACATAGTGGTCAGCACTCTGTCAGGCAACACATGGTCAGCGCCGTTATCCGTCACATCGGAATTCAACTCGACCGGTGATTATGACCCTTTCCCAGTGGTATACGGCGGCGAGCTTCACATTTTCTTCGAATGTTTCAGCCCGCAGAGCAGCCATTACGAGATTGGACATGCGGTGCTGAGCGACACCTGGGGTTCTCCGAATTACATGACTGAGAACAGCACCGGGCACAACCTGAACCCGACAGCAGCTGTCGCGGAACAATCGCTCGTCCTGGCCTGGGAATCGTCCAGCTCCTCTCTGACCGGTTCCGCTGACCGGGCGATAATTTCAAAAGTACTTACTGGCAACCAA
>JAQVMG010000137.1 GCA_028703755.1 Thermoplasmata archaeon
ACAGCAGACCCCAAACAGAGTGATGCACCGCAGGGCGGACCTTGAACGCGGCAGGAAAGTCGTGAAAATCGAGGTGAAACTCCTGAATCCGACGGAGGCCGTCTTCGATATTACCGCGGAAGCAGGCACCTATATAAAGGAGTTCATTCATGGAGACGGCGGGCGCACGGTTCCGAGCGTTTCGGGTGAATTGGGAGTCGCGTGCGAAGTCAGGGCGCTTGACGTCCTGAACATAATGGATGACGGATGAGGTGAGAACATGGTGAAAAGCTCGAAAGGCATACGAAAGAGAACAAGAAACATACTGAGAAAGAGCCCGAGGCATAGAGGCATGCCGCCGATTACCCATTCGTTCATACAATACGAAGTTGGGGAAAAGGCCGCCGTCGTAATCGACCCGAGCGTCCACAAGGGGCAGCCCCATGTCAGTTTTCACGGAAAGACCGGAACAATAGTGGGAAAGCAGGGGAAAGCATACATGGTCCACTTGGGCATCGGAAAGCACGGGAAGGACATAATCGTGGGGCCGGAGCACCTGAAAAAACAGGTTTTCTAAGGGGAATTTCACATGACGGAAGAATACCTGACACTTGCAGAGATAAAGGAGTTGCTCAAGAAAGAACAGTCGGTGAGGATACTCACGCTTGAGCAGAACTATGCCCTTGAACACGCAACCAAATTTGCCAAGCTCGAGGCGGCAGAATCCCGCAAGCTGGTCAACGACCTGATGAAAAATGAGCAGGTGAGCGAGACCCTGGCCTGCAAGATTGTTGACCTCATGCCTGTGCACCGGGACGAGGTCGAGGCCATCTTTCTAAAGGAAAGGATGACCCTCGAAGAGGATACGATTTCACAGATACTTGAGAAGGTGAAGAAATACCTGTAGGTGGTTTGTCTGGAAGACTATGCGTACATACTGGACTATTTGCCCCAAGGGCGAGCGGACCAGCGCAGCTTCCACAGAGAACCTGTTGCGTATGCCATCGGAGACATCGAGTTCAAACTGTTCGAGCTGACACCCAAGGACAATGTCAACCTCAGTATAGGCGAGAGGGTGTACATAGGCAAGGACGTGAAACTGAGGGATGCCATCCTTCATGTGAAGCGCCGCGTCAGGTATGAAGACCTGACCAATGCCTCACACAGCGAATTGCCGTTCGTGATACAGGAAATCGTCGTTGCCCGCGAGAAGGACTTTGTCAAGTTCTTCAACGAGGCAAGATCAATCACAACCAGATTTCATATGTTGGAACTGCTCCCGGGTCTCGGAAAAAAGTCCATGTGGGCAGTCATAGACGAGAGGAAGAAGAAACCCTTCGAGTCCTTCAAGGACCTCGAGGAGCGCGTCTCGTCTCTCCACAAGCCGGAGAAGCTTGTGGCCAAGCGAATCGAGTCGGAGCTCGCAGAGGCTGAGCAGAAATACCACATATTCGTGGCAAAGTAAGGAGTTATTGACATGAAGACCAAAGGAACTTGCAAGGGATGCGAACGCAGAAGGATAATCAACATTTTCAGTCTGTGCAAGCGCTGCAACAAGACCCCGTCGAAGTACCTGAGCGAAGCTGAAATTTCAAAGGTCAAGGCAGAGGCAGCAGCATTGGCTGCAGCCGCGAAGGCCATGGAAGCAGAGAGGTTGGCGCAGGAAGCGAAGGACAAGGAAGCCGCCGCTGCCGCCGGTGCACCTGCTGAAGGCGCCGAGGCTGAGAAGGCCGACGATGCTAAAGCTGACGAAAAGGATGCCAAAGGCAAGGGCAAAGACAAAGGCAAGGACAAATAAGCCCTGTAATTGCCAAATACCCCGGGCGATAAGCCCGGGGTTCTATTTCATTATTGCAGAGGAGGGCCTCAGCCATGATTTCGAAATTTTCAGCAGACTCCGCCAATTTTATTATACCCTTAGCCCATTCCATGAAGGAGATTTAAATGCTCGACATCAAGCTCATCAGGGATAATCCCGGCATCGTCAGGGAAAGCCTTCTTAAGCGGAATGACGCATCAAAAATCGAGATGCTGGAGGAGCTTATCTCCAAAGATAAACTTTGGCGGCTCAGCCAGGAAAAGGCCAATGCCCTGAAAGCGGAGCGCAATGTCCTTTCCAAGAAGATAGCCGAGACAAAGAAAGCTGGCGGCGATGCGTCGGAATTCCTCACCCGCAGCGCCGAGATTCCCAGGGAAATTGAGTCACTCGACAGGGAAACACAGAGCCTGAGAGAGGAAATCGATGGCATGCTCATGCGCCTTCCAAATATTCTGCACGAAAGCGTCCCGGTAGGCGCGGATGATTCCGCAAATGCCGTCGTCAAAACCTGGGGCGAACCCAGAAAATTCGATTTCGAGCTCAGGAGCCACGGAGAGCTTGCGGAGAACCTGGGACTTGCGGATTTCGACCGGGCAGGCCGTATCAGCGGCGCGGGCTTCAATTACCTGAAGGGCGGTTTGGCCCTTCTCGACATGGCCCTCGTAAGGTATGCTGTCGATTTCCTGGTCAGCAAAAATTACACCCTTGTCCAGCCGCCGATGATGATGAGGCGGTCAGCTTACGAAGGCGTTACAGACCTTGGGGATTTCGAGCAGGTCATGTATAAGATTGACGGCGAAGACCTCTACATGATAGCAACCTCGGAACATCCGATGGCGGCAATGTTCATGGACGAGATAATCGATGAAGACTTACTTCCCATCAAATTCGTCGGTTATTCCACCTGCTTCAGACGCGAGATCGGAGCCCACGGCGTTGACACGAAGGGTCTATACAGAGTTCACCAGTTCAACAAGGTTGAACAGTTCATATTCTGCAGGCCGGAGGATTCCTGGACCTATCATGAGGAACTGCAGGCCAACTCGGAACAGATGTTCCAGGGGCTCGGGCTGCCTTACAGGGTTGTGAATGTCTGCACCGGAGACATCGGCAGCCTGGCAGCAAAGAAATATGACATTGAGGTTTGGTTTCCCAGGCAGGGAAAGTACGGCGAAGTAACTTCATGCTCGAATGACACAGACTACCAGGCCAGGCGGCTGAACATCAGATGCGGCAAGCACGGCTCGGACAGGAAGAGCGTCCCTCACACCCTCAACAACACGGCAATCGCAACATCGCGGGCCATGGTCGCGATTCTCGAGAACTACCAGAATGCCGACGGCACTGTCACCGTGCCGGAAGCCCTTAGGAAGTACATGAACGGCATTTCCGTTCTTTCCAAATAAGCACAAAGTTATTTCTAATCGGAATTTTTCGGGTGACCTAATGGTAAAAGATGCTCCGACAGCCGTCGCAGATGTAATCACCGTGAAGGACCTGGTGAAGGTATACGGCAACGTCAGAGCGGTGGACGGAATCAGCTTCGCAGTGGAGAAGGGCGAGGTTTTCGCCTTCCTGGGGCCGAACGGCGCAGGCAAGACCACGACGGTTGAAATGATAGAGACCATCCGCACGCCGACTTCGGGCGAAATTTCCATACTGGGCATGGACGTCAAAAAGGACAGGATGGAGATACTGAAACGAATCGGCGTGCTGCCGCAGGAATTCAGCTCATTCGACAGGCTGACGGTCGAAGAGACCGTCAGGTATTACTCGCAGTTATTCTGCTCGGACTGCGATGCTGACCGCCTGATAAAGCTGGTCAACCTTGAGGAACACCGGAAGAAGCTGTACGTGAACCTTTCCGGCGGTCTGAAGCAGAGGGTCGGAATCGCCGTCTCGCTGGTCAACAACCCGGAGATAGTTTTCCTGGATGAGCCGACTACCGGTCTTGACCC
>JAQVMG010000138.1 GCA_028703755.1 Thermoplasmata archaeon
AATGACCAGAATCTTCTTGACTTCTTTCTTGAGCCCTGCCGTTTTCATCAGAATTACATCGCAGTTTGCAGTGTGCACAAGCCTGTCGATGGTCGAGCCAAGTATCCAGTTCTCGCGGACACTTCCCCTCCATCCCATTATCAGCAGGTTGACCCCGTCCTCCGCGATTGTGTCGCGTATGGCTTCGGATGCCGTGTGTGAGATTAGAACTGTTCCTCTCGCTCTGACCAGCTCGGTGCCGCTGACCTTCTTCATCTTCTCCACCAGTTTGATGTAAGGCGCCGTGTCTTTGTATTTCAGCGAACCAAGCGGTGTTCCGGATGGCAGTTCGATAACCGATGTTACATTAAGGTCAGCGTCCTCCACGCGGGCGACCAGTGCGGCGAACTCCACAAGGTGCTTCTGCTCTTCGTCGACCACGGAAACCAGCACATGGTACCTCTTGTCCTCCGGTTTCTCTGCGAGCGAGTCGATGATGCCCTTCCTGCAGACGTCCTCCGGTTCAACGGTTTCAATGGCCTTCTTTCCGCCGTAATAATAATAGATTCCGAGGCCGACCGTGATCCAGGCGATTGCGAGGAACCAGGCGGTCTGGAACATCATATACAGACCGATGGCCAGCACCATTTTTGTGATGATACCGACAATCGGCACCCAGGGGAAGAACGGCATCAGGTAATGCCGTTTCATGTCCGGCCTTTTGAACCGGAGTGTGATGGCTGTGACGTTGACGAAGAAGAATAAAAGAAGGAACATGATGTCCGCGACCGCAGCAATCTCATTGATGGGCAGCCCCACGGTCATGATGATGATAATTGCCCCGCTGACCATTATTGCGATATGCGGTGTGTTCTTCTTATCGTGCAGCTTTCCGAAAGCACTCGGAAGTGCGCCGTCCCTTCCCATGGCGAAGGAAACCCTTGATGATGAGAACAATGTGGAATTTATTGCAGCCAGTGTTCCTATAATGATGCCGATGCCGATGAGTATCACGCCATACCCAGGCAATGCCAGGTTAGCAATTTTGGCAACTGCATTCTCGGGATTATCCATAGGGACATCGTTGATGGCAACTTCGTAAAGCCCTGTAGCTGTATTGTAATTGATATCAGAGGCACCGATCGCTACGACTGCCACAAGGATGAAAATGATTGTGGATATGATTATACAGAGAATGCTGGCCCGCGGAACGGCCTTGAGTGGGTCCTTGCACTCCTCCCCGCACTGTGAAATAATCTCATAACCCTCGAACACGATGAAAGTGAATCCCATGGCAATGAGGATGGATGTCCATCCGTGGGTGGTCGGGTCCTGGAAGATTGTTCCGAGGTTGTTGTCCGGGGTCCTGAACAGGTAAACGAAACCGATTATTATGAAAGCTATTATTATTATGAGAAGCAGTCCGGCAACAACAATGCTGGACTTTCCAGTCTCCTTCGTTCCCCGGTAATTGATAACCAGGAACACAACGCAAACAGCCACGGAGAGTGATTTCACAAGTAGGTCCGAGTTCGCCACATGGATGCCCTGCGATTCAAGAATCCAGAAAATGCCCAGGCCGAATCCCAGGACATAGAAACTGGTTACAATGCAGTGGCCGAACCAGGACATCCAGCCGGCCAGGAAGCCGAACGGCTGGGGCATCCCCTCCTTCACCCAGAGATAGCCTCCGCCGGTATCTGCGAACGTGCTGGTCAGTTCCATGTAAGCCATTGCGGTGAACAGTGTGACGACGAAATTCAGAACGAAAACAAGGACCAGCCCTGGACCCGCAATTTCCATCCCAGGGCCCACGAGCAGGAAGATTGTCGAACCCAACGTTGGCCCGAGTCCGATCATGAGGACCTGCCACATGCTAAGGTCGCGCTTCAGCTTGACCTCTACATCGCATGCGTCGCCTCCTTCGGCCGGTGGAACGGGCTCGGTTTCCATAGGTCGCGTGAAACACAATCAGTATAAAGGAGTTTTTGCGGAGTATTTTTCTTTTAAGATTTTCTGCGCCGGCTCGGGCTCCAAAAGAAAAATATTCAGTAAACAAGAAAACTCGCCCTCGCATGCTCGAAAATCCGACTGGCTGGCCGGGACAAGACGAGGCATAATGAATATGGCCAGGTGCCGGAGTGCGATCTTTGGTTGTCACTTCACCCCCCACACCGCCCAACCATCCCTATGCTCAGTTCCAGCCAACCTGACCATGCCTCGGCTGCCTATTGCATAATATTCTCAAGGCCGGGGTTGTGGCCCGGTTTATCGAACCGGGCTGGTGACGATTGAGTTCATTCCTAGAAAGCCTCGCCTGACCGAAGGGAGGGCGGGGATGTATCTAAATCGGCATCCAACCCGGTACTATGTCCCAGCCAACCACCAAAAGCACTATGCCCTATTAGGCAGACCAAGTCTTGCCATAATTTAAATAATCATATCCAATCTGACATAGCAAGAAAGGGTCCGTGGGCTAGCTTGGTCTAGACTTGTAGCTTTGGGAGCTATAGACCCCGGTTCAAATCCGGGCGGACTCATTTTCTTTTTTGTCTCAATTCTAATATATTGGAGAAAAAGAAAATTCGGCGAATACGCCTATCGAATATATCAGAAAAGTATTCGCCAGAATCGCCAAACTAGCGATTATTGTATTTTATCGCATAGTCTGTTTGGCGATAGATGCTCTAACAAGGAATCGTTTCTATCAATATTCTGCGTATTCCTCTCCTCTTGGCCTATTGCATACTCAATGTGATTGTGAAGGCCTCGATCCGGGCGCATCCTCGGCAACTTACAAACCCCTGTACCAATCAGCATAAATACTCCACAAAAGCCCGTACCAATCAACTTATATCCCGGGTTGGAAAATTGTCTCTGCCGGTGAACAGATGAAACTCGACAAGAAATTCCGGCGGAAGAATGTGTTCCTTGCGGTAACTGTATGCATCGGCCTGTCCCTGCTGACAGTCCTCTCACCGATTATACCTTGCGGTTACTGCGATGCTGCCAGCAATATCAATGCAGGCTACGGATACCACTCGTTTGCAAAGGTGATATCCGAAATGTTTGAGTGGGATTCCGGCACTGTCCCGGTTATTAGCCAGGGTTATGAGGGCAGCGGTCCGTACATCGTTACGGCGGAATATTGGATTGTCTCCCTCTACATCCCAATGTTCATGGCCATTGTTTTCCTTGGCTGGCTTATAATGAACGGTGAAATAAAAACCGCCGGTCTCACTCGTCTTTCCACGAAGTCAGGAAAACCCCGAGGATAAAGACTGCCGCACCGAATATCCCGATAACCAGTGCGCTCTCAAGGATTATGCTGCCATCCAGCGTTATCATGGATGCCCGCAGCCCCTCGTTCACATAGTAAAGAGGCAGGAACCTTGCAAGGGTCTGCAGAAAGCCGGGCATCATTTCCAGTTGGAAGAATGTGCCCGAGAGGAACATCATGGGGAACATCACGGCATTGGCTGCTGCCTGAGCGGATTCGGCTTCCTTCACGAAGCGGGTTATGAGCATGCCTATTCCGGCAAAGCTGAATACGCAAAGAAGGATGAACATTATCATGTACAGGTTAAGATGTGGCCTGAGCCCGAACACCCCCATGCCTACCGCCAGTATGACCGCGGTGGAGAGCATTGACATGAACATCTGATAAAGTATGTTGGATAGGAGCCACTCAGCCCTTGTCAGCGGGGTCGTGGAC
>JAQVMG010000139.1 GCA_028703755.1 Thermoplasmata archaeon
CTCCCGGACGAGGGGGAGCATGAGGCTGAGGACCTCTTTCTTGGTGTGCTGTTTTTTTACTCTTTTAATCATCTGATATCACGCGGTTTGATGTCGAATCGCATGGTATCAGGTTCTGGCATTATAACATTGTGGCTGAATTTATCAGCGTCAGAACGATGGTCGGGACGGGTGCCGGAGTGCGGTCTTTGGGTTCAATCGGGGACTACTCTGGCCGACCGCGGTATCATTTTCCTTCCAGCGCATTCCCGGCCTTCTCCGACCAGCGCTTCATCCCGCGCCTGTCAAAGACCTCTTTCGCAGCCGCCAGCATTTCCCTGCCCCGAGCAGCGTCTCCGCTTACAACCAGCGCCTTGCCCCACTCATATCTTGCCTTCGCAGCATCGGTCTCGGCGCCTGCTTTCTCGCTCTCTGCCAGCGCAGCCGAGAACTTGGCATCCGCTGCGGCCCAATCTTTCTGTGCGGCAAAGATCCTGCCGCGCAGCCGCAGGCTATGCGCCAATCGGTCCATGATTGCGCCTTCCTCGATTATCTTTTCAGCCTCCGCGCAGTTGGGCTCCGCGTCCGCTGGGTTGCCCTGCTCCAAGTGGACTTCGGTAAGGCCAAGCAGAGCACCTGCGTGGAAGTCCTTCGAACCAATCTCCCTGCAGACTTTGATTGCCTCGTTGTAAGAGCCTATGGCCTTGGCATAATCTCCCAATTCTCGCAGGCAGTCGCCGATGACCGTGTGGGCTCCGCCCACCCCCCAAAGGTCCCCGGTGATCTGGAAAAACTTCAGGCCTCTCCGGTTGTATTCCAGAGCCTCTGAGACATTGCCCATGGTCCTGAAGACCTGACCCAGATTGCAGCATGATGAGGCAATTCCCTGCTGGTCGCCGATCTTTTCCCGTATTTTCAGGCTGTCCATATGGCTGCTCAGAGCGCTGGCTATGTCCCCCCGGTCCAGAAATACCGTGCCGATATTGTTGTAAGCGGTCGCGATGCCTCTTTGGTCACCCATCTTCCGCATCGCCGCCAGGCATTTTTCGTGCCTCTCAAGCGATTCCTCCGGCTTTCCCATGTTCGAAAGCAGCACACCGATGTTGTTATTGGAAGACGCGATTCCTTGGGTATCTCCGGCCTTTTCCCTGAATTCCAGGCTCCTGATGAACAGCTCCAGCGCCTTCGGATATTCCGCCTTGAGATAGTAGCAGCCGCCCAGGGTGCTGTAAACCTCGCCCAGCACCCGCTCGACCCCTTCGAACCGCACCAGTTCTTGCGCGGCGGCTTCGCAGAGCCCAACGCCCTCATCGAACTCGCCCTTCCGCATGAGAACCCATGCCTTCTGATATGACAGTTTCCACCGCTCCAGGCTGTCCGGTGCGACGAGCGCCTCGCCTTTCAATGTCTCGGCCAGTGCTGAATCATATTCGCCTTTCCTTTCGAAGAGGTCTGCGCGTTTCCTGAAGAGCCGCGCCTTCGGTTCCGTGTCGGGTTGGGCAGCGGCAGCGCGTTCAAATGCGTCCAGCCCCCGGTCGTACATGCTCCCGAGGGTGCAGACATCACCCAGCCTTTCGAGCACAGCTAATTTCCTATCTTCAAACCAGCCCCGGACCGGCACAGAAACGATGGATGCCAGCGCAACGTCGTAGAATGCGGCGGCACGCTCCGCAGCGTTCTCCGAGGCGGCCCTGTCGCCGGCCATCTCATTGAAATCGAACGCTTTCGCGGCTACCTCCGACCGTCCGTAATGGTATGCAATGTCGTAGAGGTGGGTGTCAATATCCGTGGCATAGGCCGTTTCCAGATTCTCCGCGATCTGCCTGTGGTATGCGCTGCGTCTCTTGCCGGCCATGGTGTACGCCGTCTCCTGAACCATCGCATGTTCGAATCGGACGTATTTTCCGTCCGCCATCAATATCCCGGCCGAGACGAGCGGCTCAATTGCGGCCCTGGTCGAAGCGCCCTGCCCATAAACGGCCTCAAGGTTTCCGATCGGAAACTCCCTGCCCAGACAGGCAGTGAGGTCGAGGGCGTGAAAGCATGAAGGTGAGAGTGACTGCAGCCTTCGGACTATCAGCTCTTCGAGGGATGCCGCCAGAAGCTCCGCGCCGGGTTGAATCTGCCAGAGATTTTCTTTGAGCACTATCGCGCCATCGCGCTTTCCGCTGTCAAGCATTTCCCTGGCGAAAAGCGGGTTGCCCTCGCATCGCACACAGAGGCTGCCAATAAGCTCTGCTGAGGCCGGTCCGCGGAGGTGGGCTTCTGCAAATGCCCTCATGTCATCGTCGGTGAGACCGCCAAGCGAGATTGCAGAAGGCAATTCCTCCTGTGCCATTTTGTCGAGCGTCGCCTGGAACGCACCGCTTACCTCCGGGCGGTATGTGCCTACAATCATAATCCGCTCGGACATGGCGTTCCTTGCGATGTAAAGGAACATCCCTAGCGAACTCTCATCCGCCCAATGCAAGTCCTCGGCAATCAAAAGCACTGGCTTCTTCTCGGCAAGCTTCGAAACAGTTGCATATGCATGATCAAATATTTTCAGTTTTTCGGACTCAAGGTTGATGTTGCTGAGAGAAGGAAGCACTCTCCATCGCTGCTTCAGCAAATCACTGAGGATTGGGGAAATTCCCTCAACTTTTCCCGGTCTGCCGTCCCAGTGAGCAAGAACCTTGCCGTACTTTTTCATGAGGCCGTGTGCCGTTCCGGCCAGGGTGGATTGCATGGCGGCATGTTCTTCCCCTTCTATGACGCCCGCCAGATAGAATCCTTCCTGGTATTCAATGAGTATCTTCTTCATCTGGTACTCTAACCGCTTTAGACCGGAATCCGATGTATCTGAGCCGTCTCCGAAGGAATCTTTGACGAAGTTCTGCACGGCAGTCAGCATCCCTGCGAGAATGTCGCTGTCAACCGCGGTGTCCCTGTGAATGCTCGCATGGGCAAACAGGAGCCCGGTGTTTGTGACAGCGAACACTTCGGAGAAACCGGTCATGGCTTCGGTTATTATCAGCGGTTCCTCAAGATGGCCGCCAAGTGCTTCCTGGAAAAGTTGGTATGGAAAGGTCGCATACAGCTGCCCGCTGCCCCGGAGAACCGTGAACCCTTTTTCGAGGGCGTAATCTGAAAGAGCCTGGGTCAGGCGCGATTTGCCGACACCGGCTGCACCCTTGATGAGAACAATGCTGCCTTTGCCCTCCCCAATTGCCTCAAGCTTGGATTGCATCATCTGAAACTCTTCGGTACGACCAATCAAACTGCTCTGGCCCAATGATTCCGGTTTCATTTGTTGCCCCAGATGTGCAAATCGGCCAGGGTAGAAATAGATATCGGAAAGACGGGTGTTTCGGGAAGGTTTCCCGGCCAACCATCCCTATATACAGTTCCGGCCAACGCGTTCCCAATCCCCGCAGTGCTTTGGATACCGAAAACTTAAATCCGCGCGGCCATTACCCGCCCCCATCGGTGATTGATATGGCAATCGTACTAACCGGAAAAGACCTGAAGATCGAGGACCTTGTGAAAGTGGCCAGACATGGCGAGAAAGTGGAACTCCACCCCGACGCGATAAAGCGCATGGAGAAGTGCCGCGCCATGCTTGAGAAGAAGGTAGACAAGGGCGAGATAATGTACGGTGTCAACACCGGTATCGGCGAGTTTTCCGAAGTCGTTTTAACGGCT
>JAQVMG010000140.1 GCA_028703755.1 Thermoplasmata archaeon
TGCTGCAATATATTGCATGCCTATAATTCGTCCAGTCCTTTCCGGATCTTCTTGGCCACACCCTTCGAGATTCCCTTGACCTGAGCGAGCTGGTCCTCGGTCGCAGCCTTGAGCATGGTGATGTTCAGGAATCCGGCTTCGTAGAGGGCTGTTGCCCTGGCCAGTCCGACTCCGGGGATTTCCATGAACTGCTCCAGAACTTCCTCGGCGCTCTCCAGTTCCGCTTCCTCGGTTGCCACGACGAATTTCTCGCCGACCTTCGCCATCTTGGATTTGGCGAACTCATTGTCCGGGTCCAGGGCAAGTATCTGGGTGTATATCTCCACCGATTTGTCCAACCGGTCTCTTTCCTCCAGTATCTTGGCCTTGAGTACGAGGGTATTAACGTTGTTTGGGTTGATCTTGAGCGCAGTGTTCACGTACTGGACTGCCGAGCCCCACTTGCCCTGTTTATGGAGTGCCTCGCCTTTCCGCAGAAGCGCTGTTTCGTTCGAGGAGTCATACTTAAGTGCCTCGTCGTAACAGCTGATGGCATCGTCGAATCTGCCGGAGTTCGCGAACCCCTCTCCCTTCTTCAGATAGGAGGCCGGATCCACCGTCGCCCTCTCAACCGCCTTCAGAGCGGTTCCGCATGAGAAGCACATTGCCGACTGGGCGCTGTTCATCTCTCCGCAGTTCGAGCATTTGATGTCCGGTTCCTCGATAAGGCCGTCATCCACTTTGCCTCTGGCGCGGGCCATCTCCGGCTCGACTTCACAGACTTTGGCGGTTGGCTGGGGCGTTGCAGGTGCGGGCGGCGGAAGTTCCACATCGAGGGCGCTGTCAAGAAGCGCCTCCTCTTCCTGGTCCTTCTTTGAGAGTTTGATTTCTGTGACTGAGTACTCTCCTTTGTCTGTAGGCGCAACATAGTTCTTGCTGTAAATCGAGGACGAGGAATACATCTCCCTGATCGGATATAGTATAGAAATCGATGCGAACTGGACTATGAGGAAAGCAAGGCCGAGGGCGGGAATGTACAGCCGGATGAACGGAGAGACATCGCTTGTCACGGTCACGGAAAATGTGATTGGCGTTGCAGCCCGGTTCTCGACCACGACAAAGATCGGTTCCTGCAGGCCCGCATGCTCAGCCAGTCCGGAAAAATTGTAGACTTCGGCGGAATCGGCATTCCAGATGTTCTTGCCGCTCTCCGCATCTGCGACCATCAGCATGAGCGAGTTCTCGTCGCTGTTCACCTCTATATGGATATGCGCCGCCCTTGTCAGGCCAAGTTCATCCTGGCAATCGAATGAGACGTTGTTTACAGTATCTCCGGCTTCAACCTCGTCAATGTTGAATTCCAATGAATGGAGTTCAGCGATGCTGTCCTGGCTGTAGGGAAGGAAAAGTACAGTTACGCAAACTGCGGCGGCACCGATTATTATCAGCGATTTCCTGATTGCATTCCTTGCCAGCAGGTACTTCCTGCTCTTGTTCCTCGTGTATTTGAGCTCGAGGCCGTTGAAATAAATGGTCTCAACGGTTATGACCAGCAGCATGATGAGGATGATGAATAAGAATACGTCAACCGGGAAATAGAACGGTTCGGCAGCTGCTCCCATCAGGACTGCAACCGCAGACCCCAGGATGAGGGCCAGAACAAGCTCGATAATATAGAATCCCAGCTTGATTCTCCTTATGCGGATGAGTCTGTAGGAACCTTCGAGTCTTTCCTTGATGTTCTTTATTCCCATTCAAAGCGCCGCCCTTCAATCCGCGATGTCCGCCCGGCCGCCTGTTCAGTCATAAGTTCATGCCGGGCTTTCACGCTGTCCTATGTGCGACTGGAACATGGGCGCCGTTTATATATTTTTCCCAGATGATATGGCCTCTGCCCAGTTTCTCCTGGTAGGCAACGCGGATAATGGGTACAAAGCCCGCACACGCAGGCAGTCTTTCTAAGCCGCAATGCCTCTCTGGGGATTGGCAGTTCATGAGTCAAAGAAGTACAGTGAGACGAAACCGGAAGCGAAAACCGTGATGAAGGCCAGTATCATGTCAAATATTATGTACTGCGCCACCACGAACAGGCCGTCTGATAGGCTGGTTGTCACCATTTCCGGGGAGAAGGCCGGACTAACGTAAAGTATGAAACAGAATACCGCGCCCAGCGCCGGGAGAAGGACTGCCGACAGCATGACATGGATTATATCCGGGTACAGGTAGCATCCCAGTATGCCGGCGAGCGCCAGAACAGCCACGAAAGCCCACGGCGGAAGGCTGGAATTGAAAGGCGCACAGTAATAGTAGAACATATCATAGAATATCAGGAATCCGATGGCGAAGCCAAGCATCGTGTACATGGCCGCGTGCGATGCAAAGACCTTCATATTCTCCCGGCCCAGGTATTGCCTGAACATCATGGGTGCGCACCCCCTACTCCGGGCGTGATGTCAATGCCGTCATAGATTTTGATTGTATTGGCAATCTGGTCGGCTCCGGAGAACTGCGGAACGTCCTGGATGAAAAGGATGGTGCTTGTGTAATGCATCCATTCCAATTCAAGGCCGATAGCGTCTGTGTAATTCCATATTTCCCAGAAGTTGGCCAGGATGTCCGGGTAATTGGTGGTGTTCAGTATTATGCTCTTGGTCACTGTTACATTCGAGTTGGGCGGAATCAGGATACTCGGATTGTCAAAGGAAAAAGGGGCGGCGAATATCGGGTAGTAGCGTTTCTCAGTCCCGTCAGAATACAGATTACCGTCCACCATCCATCTGCTGTTATCAATCCCTTCCTCGAGCGGAAGGTCCCTCACCCAACCCTTGTAGGTAAGCACCCAAAGCCTCAGTTCCTTTCCGCTCGGATTCACGGCGGTGAAATCAAGGGTCATGTTGACGGATTCGAGGCTTCCGTTGTTTGCAAAAGTCAGCACAGGGTCAGCCTCGGCGACCACAAAGGTCAATGATTTCGCCTTTGCAACCTCCGTGTAATTCTGTGCAGCCAGGACGGAGAATGCCAGTGATATCAAAAATATGGCAATTATGATTGCCCAGACAGCCCGCCGTTTGTTGGGGCGGGTGAACAGCCGCCTTTCGGGTTCATCGCTCATTTGGCCTTACTTCTCCTCTGGTGGCTGCTCCGACTGGTCCTTGCCCGGAAAATCGGGTTTCATGTCTATCGGGGGCGGATTCTCATTGCCGTACATGTCCTCGGCGAAATGGCACTTCACAAAGTGGCCTGTCGCAACTTCGACGGTCTCGGGCGATTTCTCCTTACAGATGTCCCTGGCCCATACGCATCTCGGATGGAACCTGCAGCCCTTGGGCAGATTGATGGGACTAGGGATGTCTCCCTTGATAGGAACGTCAACCCACTCATAGTCCGGGTCGGGTATCGGCACAGCGGAGAGAAGCGCCCTTGTGTAGGGGTGAGTTGCATTGTTTATCAGTTCGTCAGTCGTCGCGGATTCGACGATATTTCCCAGATACATAACGCCCAGATTGTCGGACATGTACCGGGCAATGGCCACATCGTGGGTAACGAAAAGGTATGCTATTCTCATTTTATCCTTTATGTCCAACATGAGGTTCATAACGCCGGCCCTGATGGAAACATCCAGCATGGACACCGGCTCATCGGCCACTATGAACTTCGGGTCGACGACAAGCGCTCTGG
>JAQVMG010000141.1 GCA_028703755.1 Thermoplasmata archaeon
TTCATCGGAGGGCTGGTACGTCAAGGGAAAGGCATACCTCGGCATGGGCCAATTCGATAAGGCGATTGTCTGTCTGGAAAGGGCACACCGGCTCAACCCAGATTTCCTGCAGGCCAAGCGCGCGCTGGATGTTCTCAGGAAGAAGCTTGTCGAGGGGCCGGGCGAAAAAGAGAAGGTCGCTGCCAAAAAGAAGACCGTGACCCAGTCCGAGAAAGCCAAGAACGAGAAGAGTGTCCAGACCGAGATAATGCACCCTGAGACCGAAGCGGATATTGTTTCCGATGAGTTCAAACGCCCCGAGGAACTCCTCACGAAGGATGAATCAACGGTCCTGGGCCTCATTACCGATGAACCTGTTACTGCGGCCAAACTAAGGGCCGCAATCGGAAGTACCCTGAGCAAAACCGCAGTCGACAGAGCGCTCGAGGGACTTGAGAGGAAGGTCCTTGTCCGGGCCGAGAAAGAAGGAAAGACCAAAAAATATTCCCGCACCCAGGCGCTCGGAAGCCTTACCGAGGAAATCATCGAGAAAAAAGAAGAAACAGAACATTTGGACAGCAGCGGGGACATCCACGCTTTAATCAGCCGGGCAAAGAAATATATCGACGGCGGCCGCTCAAAGGAGGCTGCGGAGATTCTGAAAAAAGCGCTGAAAATCAATCCGTATGACGACATGGCCGTCTGCCTGATGTCACAGGCACAGTACGATATGGGGGACCGCGACAGGGCCATTAACACGATATCCAGGATCCTGAGCCGGCGGCCCGACTATATACCGGCATGGTTCACACTCGCGAACGCCACGCTGAAGAGCGGCGAATATTCCGATGCCGCCGAATGCTTCCGCAAGATACTGGAACTGCAGCCAGACAATGCAGAGGCAAGGAAAGGATTAAGCGCTGCGGAAAAGGGTTTGGAAAAATCCTAAGGATGCGGGTTTTAATAAAATGTTAAATTACAGATAATATAGCCAGTGATACGAAAGATTTATATAATAAACGTAGCCATATAGGTCTGGCTTCTACCTGGCCGAAAAGCCAGGCAGGAGAAAAAACAATTGGAGGAAAAAAGATGGCAATGGAACCGATAAGTGTGGACAAGGCAATAGAGATTGCCAAGAGGAAGAATCTGAAGCCGGGCCGCGTGAAGGGAACGAAGGGTGTCCAGTTCACGAAGGGCAAGAACCCCCGCCTCGAGACAATCGACTGGGAAGTGTTCAAGAGCACACTCGCATCCAGGAGACTCCAGGTCTACGAGAGCAACGGCTGGATGAAAATAATGAAGAAGTAAGTGATGGGAAAACCCATCACTTTTTTTCTATTTTATTTTTAATAACAGAATATTGTTTTCAGATAGGTTTGTAATATTGCAACATGCCCCGCCTCGCATTTTACAGCAATCAATTAGGGCGGGGTACTCGATGCGTTTTCTTGCAGGTGACAAACACAAATTGTTTAGTTCGTTGAAGCCCCGTCTGTGAGGGCGGGGTATCACATGAATGCTTTTCTTTCATAATTCGTTCACCAATTGCAAAGCGTTCCGTTCGTTAGCCAGGGGTGACAAACACCGATTGCATAAATCAATTAAATGAGCCCAGGGTCCGAGGCCTGCCCTATTTCAATGGGCCTCCGTTTAGAAACTCTGACATTGGAGTCGTTTCTCTCATCCTTCGTTCACCAATAGCACAGCGTCGTCATCGCCCATCGCATTCAAAATTCAACCATTTCCTTCTCTTCCTTTTTCAGTTCCTGCCCTTCCCGCATATGGACAGTCCCGCATTTCAGACAGGTCAACCTTCCGGAATCATAGGAGGCGCTGGTGTGGCCGCAGTTCGGGCAGACAAAACTGCCAGGCGGATTGCGCGGGTTAGGCTGAGTGAGCGGACGCGCAGCCGGGACATTTTGCACCGATGGCGGAACCTTCTGGATTGGCTCAATCCGTTTGCCGCAGTGGGGGCAGACATTGTAATCAGGCTGAACCTGGCGGCCGCATCCAAGGCAGTATCTCACCGGCGGCGGAGAGTAATAGTGATACGTGGGCGGCGGCACATACCTGACAGGCGGGGCTGCGGAGGGCTGAGGCGCTGGGAACAGGCCCGGTGCCAGTATCTTGAGGAAGTCAAAGCAATACCTGAAAAAGAAATATCCTCCTGCAACCAGCCATATCAGCAGAGCGGTGCTAAGCGCCATCTGGAGAATGACACTTTCTGGCCACACCTCCATCGAGGCGAGATACAGATTGATGGAGAAATGCAGCATGATTGAGGCGTGAAGTCCGTACTTTACGAAAGCGTAGCCCAGGGCGAACGCCGGTATCAGTACCTGCGGGACCTTCCAGTAATCCCAGCCACCTGCATGTGCAAATGCAAATATCACCGATGAAATTGTGATGAATACCATCGTCACCGGGGTTATTCCGAGGCCGCCGCCAAGAATCTTCTTGGCCGGGTCTTTCCATTTGAGTGCAAAACCAATCAGGACGAGCGGCACGCCGATGAGCAGGACCCTGGATATCAGTTCCTCGAAGACGGATGCAGTGAACATTTCATACACGCGGACAGGCGGTGCCAGTTCGTCAAACGGGGGCACGTTCATCTCGACGTTTATCAGTTCCAGAAACAGGAAATAAACTGTGCTGAAAAACAGCGCGGCCATGAAGAGTTTGCCGACCGTCTCGAAGCTTGATTTTGCTTTCTCCGGCACCGTCAGAGATGCCAATGCCGCCTGTCTTTTTGACAGCCAGCTCTTCAGCAGATCATACAGTGCATAACTGACAGATGCTCCGAGGATCCCGAGCATCAGCAGGTGCCAAGCCTGGAATCCGGAGCCGCTGAGCCGGAACAGAAGAATAGGCCAGGGAGTGATGACGAAAATTGCCACATCGGGATATTCTCCGCCAACCGGAGTGGTGATCCAATTCTGTATGTCAGGTGTCATTGCCATGACTATTATGAAACTTGATATTATTACCAATAAATACGAGACGAAACCGGCGCTCCAAAGCATGGACTTGAACATGTTCATGAGGTCCGAAAGCGGATTGCTGGGCTGGGGCCATTGAGGAGAGGGTTGGGGCGGAATGTCTGGAACGCTCTGAGGGGGCGTGGCGGGTTTGGACGGAATCTCTTGTGTTGACGGATCTCCCATAATAATAGATAATAATAACTAATAATTAATGGTAGTGGCGGAAACCTCATTCCAGTCTTTCGGGGCATTCGCTTTTCCTGGAGCAGTGGCTGCATTTTCCCGGCTTGCTGTGGTTGCGGTGTGCGTTGCCTGTTTTCATAATTTCGCGCATCTCTTCCAGCTTAAGTAGCACAAGGTCCCGGAGGGCTGCATCGTAATCAACAACATTCTGAGTGTGGCCATATCTGAGAATTCCGTGTGAAGGCGGGGTTCCGAATTCCTCTTCCAGAAGAACGCAGTAGGCTGCGACCTGTAGGATGTGCGAGAAGAGCAGCCCCCTTGGCACTCTGCCGGTCTTGATCTCGACCGGGATGTGCTCGTTGTCTATCATCAGTATGTAATCCGGTCTCCCTGAAAGACCAAGCTTCTCTGAGACCAGGAGCTTCGGCTTCGCATTCTGGGAATCTACATAGGTTATCTGATGCTGGACGTTC
>JAQVMG010000142.1 GCA_028703755.1 Thermoplasmata archaeon
CGGTTTGACAAGACCGTCGGGCATCTCCCAGGGGAGGGTGACAAGGGCGGTTTTGCCAGTTTGATCGTAACCGATGTCCACAAGCGTTATCGCAAGGCCGGGGCAAATCGCAACACATCTCGTGCAGCCGATGCAGTCGCCCCAGAGCTGCGGAATTCCTGTCATCTTGCCGTTGCTTGTCCGGATAGAATCCTTCGGGCAGACGGCTGTGCATGGGTTGCACGGTATCTCCTGGGTGCAGCGTATCACCGGATATACCTTGCCGGATTTTGGCTTCCTTATCTCAAGTTCATGGGTCGGCCCGGGTTTGGCTCTTAGCATGCCCAGTATCTCATACCATTCTTCGGGAATCTCGACCTCGATGCCCATGTCCCTGAGCATCTTCCTTCCGGTGATGTGGCCGCTGAAAATTGCTGCCGATGCCTCTGCGATTATGTCTGCATCGCCGGCCGCATACACAGGAATTCCGTATTCCTTGGCCTTAAGCAGAAGCTCATTCACCGGCGCAAGCCCCACGGCGACAAGGAGCGTGTCCGTCTCGAAGCTCATCTCCGTACCGGGAACAGGCCTGAAGCTGCTGTCTATCTTGGCAATCGTCACCTTTTCGAGTTTCCCTTTGCCTTCCGCCTTCAGAACCGTGTGAGACGTCCAGACAGGGATTCCGAGCCGTTTTATCTTGTCAAGATGGACCTTGTATCCGCCGCACTGGGGGAGCGCTTCCACAAGGCCAAGAACCTCAATTCCCGCCTGCAGGGCGTGGTAAGCGGCAATGAGTCCGACATTGCCTCCGCCCACGATAAAGAGCTTTTTCGAAGCGCGGACCATGTCGCGGTTCACAAGCGTCTGGAACGCCCCGCCGCCGTAAACTCCGGGCAGATCGCAGCCCGGGAAAGCAAGAGACTTCTCCCTGGCTCCGGCTGTGATGAGGAGGTGCTTCGGCCTCACAAGGCAATAGCGGTCGTCCCTGAGGACGCCGACAAGGCCGTCAGAGAACACCGCAACAACCGGGGAATTCAGCCAAACATCCACATTCTCCAGTTCGGCGATTTCTTCAGCCATCAGAGTGCCGATGTCCATGCCGCGCATTCCGGCGTTGCAGTCGCGCACAGAGCCGAAGAAATTGTGTGTCTGGAGGCCCAGTTTGCCTCCGACGGTCTGTTTGTCGTCGGCGATTATTATGCTGAGGCCGGCAACGGCCAATTCCGTGGCTGCCGAAAGCCCTGCGGGCCCCGCGCCTACGATAAAAACATCCGTTTCAGTTACAGGAGTTATTGTCGGAGCAGGGATGGAGTCATCCACCGGAAGTTCCGGAAGGCCCTCAAGCGACCGCACGTCCATGCCTTCCGTCACGGGTGTGATGCAGGCTTTCTTCGGGTGGCCGTTGACAAGAACTAGGCATTGAGCACACTGGCCGTTGGCGCAGAATATGCCCTGAGGTGCGCCGTCCCTGTGATGGGTGTTGAATACTGAGATTCCATGGGCCACCATCGCGCTGGACACGGGTTCGCGCGGCTTTGCGGTGTAAGCTTTTCCGTTGAATTTGAAATTCACTTTTGCCTCGGGTCCGGGGGCGAGAATCGGGTGCTTCCTTATGCGGCTGTCCATCATTCATCCCCCCTGAGTTTCTCTGCAAGGAAAGTGTATACATCCATCACCCTGACAGGGCTGGTGTTCCAGCCGCCGAGCACCGAGTTGAGGTGCGCGGAGCATCTTGTCGAGCCGGTGACGACAGTGGATATTCCGGCTTTCTCAGCCTTCTTCAGCAGTTTGAGCGCGGCATCCCTTGAGCCGGATGTCACATCTCTCCATCCGGTGTCGCCGCAATCGCCTTCTATTTTGGATATGTTGAGGCCGGGCACTTTAGCCAGCAAAGCAATGCAGTCCTCATCGAACCTGCCTCCGCCGGCGCATGCCCTGTGGTATGCGACCGTTTCATCTGTTTCCGCGAAGACCCCCCTGAGCTCTTTCAGCAGGACCGATGGCAGAGTCACCGTGCGGCACCCGAAATCCACCTTGCTGAGTGTTTCGAAGCTCTTGGGAGTGGCGACGGCCATGGTCGCTGCTTTGCTTGAACGAACTTTTTCCACAATCGACCTGGAATAATCCCGGTAGAGAGAGTCCATACCCCAGTCCCGTAGGCTGGTTCCTGAGATATGCACACCGCGGGCTATTTCGAATTTTATTCCGGCTCTGCCGAGCAGTTTGAGGATAGCATCCTGAATGTCTGTTTCCCTGATGCCGTAAGCACGGAACGCCGGCTCGGATGTGGAAAGGCAGCCGTAAGCCACAAGCAATCTGTCCTTTGCACTGAATTCCTGAACGGAGTCGGGCTGGGCCATCAGCACCTGGACCGCGTCAAGCGTCCTGCCCAGGCCGTGCCTGATCTGCGGGAGTTTTCCGGATGCCGGTCTCAGTGGGGCAAGGCGCGAAATTCCTGTGAAGAATTCCGTTACCGAATCGACTGAATCTATGAATGTGATCCTGCCCTGGCTCGTTCCAACAGCTTCGAGGATGCTGCGCGTCGAACTGACAGTGTCGGTTGCCATCAGAGGCCCGGGAAGGTAATGGCAGTCGCCCTCTTCGCACCCCACCACTGCAACCGCTCTGACGCCGAGCGCCAGGGTTTCCGTGAGGAGGGCCGGCGATACCCGCCTCGTGCACTGCAGCCTTACTTCCCACGGCCACGGTTCGGTTCTGAGGTTCCGCCTGTTCCACATGCATGAGAACCTAACAATCCCGTTGTTGTCAGCGGAATTTTTCACCGCTTCCCTGACTTCCGCGAACAGCCTCTCATCGTCCATGTAGCCCATCTTTATCGCGCCGCTCGGGCAGGCTCCGGCGCAGGCGCCGCAGCCCCTGCAGGAAGTGCTTTCGATGTGAGCAAAGGCCCGGCCTTTCGTGTCAAAAACCGTCCTGATGGCCTTGTATGGGCATGATTCCTCGCATTTTCCGCAGGCGATACAGAGGTCTCTGTTCACCAGGGCCAGAATCGGTGCCACCTCTACTTTGTGTTTGGCGCCTTCGATCTCCAGCGCCCAATCTTCGTCAGGGCTCACAAGCGATTCATGTGCAAGGGCGAAAGGCACTTTTGCGACTGCTGTCTCTCCCGTTTCTGCGACGGTTATGGCTGCATTTCTGTAATCGCACACGGCGAGGCAAACATCGCATTCGTCGCAGCTGCCGCATCTCTGGCATCTGAGCGCCTCGTTTATCGCGGTTCGTTCATCCATGCCCAGTTCGACCTCGTCGAATGTTGATTGGCGCTTCTCCGCAGGTATGAAGCATGACTTGCATCTCTGGGACTCGGGAATATTGGCATTCTCGACAACAAGCATGGATGTGGGCTTCCTTCTCGTCGGTTCGCCACTGACGTAACCTATCACGCCGGCCGCAGCCCTGTGGCCGCCCCCGATTGCGTCGATTATGGTCAGCGGGCCTGTGGCTATGTCACCGCAGGCGAAAATACCCCTGACGGAAGTCATTCCGCTGTCTGCGGTCTTCACAATGCCGCCCTTTTTCAGATCTATTCCAGTCCCTGAAACAAGGGATGTTTCCGGCTTCGAGCCGATGGCCATTATGACCGTGTTGTTCTCAAGCGTGAAGTAATCGTT
>JAQVMG010000143.1 GCA_028703755.1 Thermoplasmata archaeon
CATCACACCGGGAGACGCTATATATCTGTCCATAACCTCAAGTTTCAACTGGACCGTGTGCGGGGTTGACACGGGGGCGCAGCTTTCGTTCAATTACAATACCCCACCGAAAACCAACATTATGTTGATCAACCTGCCGCCGACAAGCGAGTATATGACTGCCAGCGACATAGTCATGGATCTGGAAGGGGCGCTTATCGGGCCAGGATTGGCTACGAAAATCAATGTCGTGGGGATGTGGAACCCGGCCACCCAGTCCAGCGTCACGTTCTTCTTTGATGAAATCTACGAGGAATGGGTCGGGGCGGACTTCACAATCCTACCTGGCAGCGGAATTTATATCAGCATCACGTCAAGCTTCAACTGGACTCCAGAATTGATAACACCGGTGGTGCCATGATGATTGACAAAACGATGGTCGCATTCATTTGCGTGACGCTGATCGCTGCGCCTTTCCTGGCCACGGCCTCTGGACCTTCCGAGGATGTGACAGGGGTGTTCGAGACAGGCGTATCAAGGGTCGCGCCTGCCTCTGATGGCACGCGCGCTTCTCAACCTGGGAATCTGCCATCTGGCATATGCTATGTTTGGGAACAGGCAGAACCCTTCAATCCTAGCGTATCTGTCTGCACGATGGGCACGAATAACAAGGGCATAGTCATCGACCAAACGGGAACCTGGACCTACAATGCCGCGTACGACCAGTGCAGCGGCGATGTGGGCTCGATATGGGATGTCTGGGCCACTGGAGAGAACGCGGTCATGATATACGAGGTCTTCAACGACCAATCTACGACCTGGCGCAATTACACGATGATATACGAGGACCAGATGGAGGGGGACGGAGCCACGAACTTCGGGGGAGGCGCGTACCCGGTTGAGCCGAACATACTGACACCCATCAACGACCCGATAATCGCGTGGAATTATGAACCGAACAATACATGCTGCGTCAAAATCGACGCTCAGACTACCGGTTTCGAGGTTCCATCCCTCTTCGACGGATACGGAGTGTGGAAGAGCACAATGCCGATAACGCAGTCCAACCAGGGCACTTTCATAGGAGATGCGACCCTTACCGCAGGCGGATACTGGCAATATATCGATGCTGCATGGAGTGCATCATCTTATTATGCCGTGAGGATCAAGTGGGACGGAGGAACTTACCCGTTCTATGCACCCCGATACAGCTACGGAATGTCGAACGATGTCTGGGGCGATAGCTTTTGCTGGCAGTCCGTGGCAATTGGCCCGGTCGGTTCCTCATCTTCGCCAGGCCCTTTTAATATAACATTTAATACTGGCTGTGCCTGTAATTTAAACACAGACCTATATTATTCGAATGACAATAATGCCACATGGCATTATATTGCGAGCGTCTACAATGAATTCTACTTGCCGACATTAACTTATTCATGGAACGCACCGGGATCTGGCATATATTGGTGGCAGGCAATCGGCGGTTGTGGTGAATATGATCCCCCCACAGCATGGCAGCCCGCGGAGGCCGGCCCTTACGTGATCACACTGCCCCCATCGCCGCATTTCGATATCCCGGTAATCAGTGGCTGGAACTTAATCTCGTTCCCTCAAGTCGCTTCGGGTTCTCCCACCATCGTGTTGGATGACTGCGGCGGGGACACGACCTGGAGCGTTATAAAATGGTACAACCCGCAGACACCCAACGACCCCTGGAAGACATACAGGATAGGCGGGACCGCGAACGACCTTCCAGGAGTCAGCAACAGGATGGGGCTGTGGGTGTACATCACCGATGTTGGCTCAGATGGTCAACTTGTGCTGGATGGGGATGACCCTGGAACAATACAGATAGAGTTGTATTCCGGCTGGAACCTCGTCGGCTACCCGACCATGACAAACGACACCGTGGCCAATGTATTCTGGGGTACAGGCGTTGACCGAGTGGAAATCTTCGACCCGGTATACCCTTACATCAAGGCTGCAGAGCCGACTTACGTCATGCATGCTGGCGAGGGGTACTGGGTACACGTTGCTTATGATACCGTCTGGACTGTTGACTGGTAATTACTGCACGCCCTTCCCCACAACCCTTGACCCGACAGACTCCAGCCAGCATATCACAATTGAATCGCGTGCAGAAACAGCCATCGGCGTCTCCAATTCGATGTGTGCCTTCCCCGACTGCCCGGCTTTCAGTTCCCCTTCTATAGTCAGGGTTCCGGGGATGAACTGAAGCCCGCAGGCCGAGTGAACCACCATCCCGTTCTTCAGTGTGCCTTTCCAGAATTTGTGGACTGACACTGTGAGATCCAGCGACTTTTTCACCGAGAGCATTCCGTCCTCGGCGAGGATTGTCCCCCTGCCGATATCTTCCGGCTCGACACCTTTCACGGCGAGGCCGACGCGGCTGCCCGAGCCTACGCTGTCGACATCATTGTCATGGACCTGGATGGACCGGACCTGGGTTTTCTTGTCGGTGGGATAGATTCTCAGTTCCTGGTGCTTTTTCACCGTGCCCTGGTCCACTATGCCCAGGCAAACGGTGCCGAGGCCCTTGACGGGGAAGGAATGATCGATGCTGACGCGCGTGGGCCCGGGTTTTTCCTCCGGCTCTCTGCGCATCAGGGCATCTCTCATTTCATTGGGATTGCCGAGGCCCTCGACGACGCTCCAGCCCAGCATGGCCGTGTCTTTCAGAAGCGGCCTGACCTGGTCCGGGATTATGTAATTCTCAAGGAAGACTGTGCCTTTTGTCTTGCCCATGACATCACAGGCGATTATTTCTTCGCCAATTGTTTTGTCAAGCTTGTCGATGACCAGGAAAACTTCCGAACCCAGGTAGAGCGAGTAAAGCAGCGGCGCCAGCTTCTCGGGGTAGCGCGATGGGCAAACTGCGGAAATCGCGCGCTCACCCTGCTTGTGATTGTAAATCGTGATGTCGCTCTCGGTGCCTTTCTTGCCAAGTTCGGAAGCTAGGCTCTCCGAATTCAGCACGCTCAGGACTGTGGTCTTCATGTGGGGGCGAATCCCTTCAGTGTTGATTAATGTTATTATGAAAACTACCAGCCCTAAAAGGGATTGAAATTTGTTGCTAGGGCTGGAAGTTTACATGAATAGGCCACGCATTTAATCTATCAAAGCTAATTCGCTTTGATTTGATATACTATTTATTGTACGATGCGTGGCGGACTTTCACGTTTTTTATCTGCGTTTGATTATCACGACAGCGAGTATGGCCAGGAAGATGAAAATCGGAATCAACAGCAATATCAGCAGAACGGAGGTCATCGCGTCGTCGTCGGCGCCGGTCTCATTCCCGTCTTCAAGGACCGCATCCTGGTCCACGATGTAGACCGTGCGCTCGAAGCAGGCGGAATTGCCCCATGCATCCGAGACTGTCAGGTTCAGCACGTACTCTCCGGGAACAGCGAATGAATGGGTGAAATACAGCCCATAGCACACAGCTTGGCCTTCCAACCGCCATGTGAAGTTCGTTATTCCCGCGTTGTCCGAGGAAGTCGTTGCGTTGATGGAGACGGTAGAGTTGGCCCTGTAGGATGCGTTCGTGCCGAAATGGGCGAATGGCGCGG
>JAQVMG010000031.1 GCA_028703755.1 Thermoplasmata archaeon
GGCGGAAGGTGCTCGCCTCCAGGGTGGAGAATGCCTGCGAGTCAGTCCGTGGCATAGAGTCATGCCTCCGCTTCAGTTCGTCCAAGCATATGGCAGACTCAAGAAAACTGCTGGCGGAACGCAATGCTGTCCTCAGGACCACATGGGTTGCGGCTATTGCCGAGAAGGGTCTTGCTGCGATGTACCAGGACGGCGCTAGGATCCGCACTGCATCGGGGTTCAGAAAAGGTAAGTTCGAGGCCGTACTGAGTGACGGCAGGGTATCCGGAGAGGTGAACGACATTGAAATTTGAGGAGATAATGGAGAAGCTGAGAAAAGTGAACGAGGAGCTGGAGGACGAGAATCTGCCGCTTGAGAAGGCCATGCAGCTTTACGAAGAAGGCGTGAAGCTTTCAAAAATGGCCGATGAGATACTGGTAAAAGCAGAAACAAGGATTAAACAGTTTGAGAAACAGGCCTAACTGATTTGATTTCCGTTCTTCTGCGGAACCTCTTTCTTCTCCTTCGGGGTCTTCTGCGCAATCTCCTCCATGAGTTCCATCTGTATCTGCTGGATATCCATCATCCGGTCCCATTGCTTTGTTAGGATATGATCAATCTTGTCGCTGAGGTGGCGAATCTCCAGTTCCGCTTTCAGATTGACCTTATAATCTTCCTGGGCGCGTATGCGGTCCCTCTCCGCCTGCCGGTTCTGGCTCATTATTATAATCGGGGCCTGCAGGGCCGCGATGCAGGAAAGGACCAGGTTCAGCAGGATGAATGGGTATGGGTCCCATCTCAGAAAGACAATGAAAAGATTGACCATCAGCCAGATAATAATGATGCCTGTTGCAAATGCGATGAAGCTCCAGCTGCCTGCGAATTCAGCCACCTTGTCGGCCGTTTTTTCTCCGAACGTGAGCTGTTCCTCATATTCCCTGGTAGTGTCCCTGGAAAGCAGGTCATGTTCAGTTAAGCTCTTTATGACCTCCCGGTCGATGGAGGTGAGCTCACCTTTCTCTTCCTCGAGGATCTCCTTGACATACTGCCCCCGGAACCTGTTGAGGTCAGTGAAACATATGTATCCGTCCGGAGACCAATCGGGGTGGGATTTGACAATGGTATTGACAAGCGACGGTCTTACGAGTTCGCCGCGAACGGACACGCTGGCACTCTTCTGTTTGCCGCATATCTGACATAGAACCGTTCCGTTCTGTTTTTTAACCATCTTTTCAGGCCACCTGACCGCAAATTATATACTAATATGTATCGCGCCGGTCAGATATCGGAAGCCTTAATATTTTTAACATATATATCCGGTGCATGTCCGATCCATGCGAGTGCAGGTACTGCCGCGATAAGACCCTTGAGATGCGCAATTATGAGCGGTATCTGAACGAACTCGAACACATGAAAATCGACAATTCATTCGACATTCCATATTTCGCGGGATACAGCCGTGACGGAACCTGCATATACATCGACAACGACGTTCCGAGGATGTTTACTATCAAGGGCAGGGAGATAAACCTGCATATGAGCCTGGCCATGCATGAGCACGTAGAAAAAGGCCTTGTCGACAAAGGCTATACCTACGCCGGTGCCCATGAAATTGCCACCAGATTTGAGAAGCTATATGTGATGAACCATGGCATCGCATGGGCGGACTATGACCATGAGGTTGGGAAGATGATGCATGCCAACTGGTTCTCAAGATGGAAGACATTCCCGGTTGATTTGGATATGACCCCTTACCAGTATGCCCGCGATGTCAAGACCCTTTCTAAGATGAGGCATTATCTGATGAAGTGACGTTTTTCAATCCCTGATGCCTATCTCATCCACGGTTATCACCGCTTCAGCTTCCGGCAGATTGGGCGAGTCGATCAGGCGCACGATGCGCTTGCCACCCTTGCTCTTCCGGAGGTACAGTCTGAATGTTGCAGTATGGCCGACGATATGGCCGCCGATGGGCCTTGTCGGGTCGCCGAAGAATGCGTCCGGCTTGGCCGAGACCTGGTTTGTCACCAGTATCACCGAGTTGTTGAGATCCCCGAATCTCAGCAGGTCGTGCATGTGCTTGTTCAGCTTCTGCTGGCGGTCGGCCAGCGTACCTCTGCCGACGTATTCCGCCCTAAAATGCGATGTCAGCGAGTCAACAATCAGAAGTTTCACATTGAAGTCCTGGGCGATCTCCTTTGCTTTTTCAGCAAGGAGCATCTGATGATGCGAATTGAACGCCCTTGCCACATGGATTCTCGAAAGGACATCCTTGGGGTCCATGTCCAGTCCGTTTGCCATCTGGACGATCCTTTCGGGCCTGAAAGTGTTTTCCGTGTCAATTATTATAACGTCGCCGTTCAGCCCGCCGTCCTTCTCTTTCATCTGGACAGAAACCGCGCACTGATGGGCGATCTGGGTCTTTCCGGACCCGAACTCTCCGTACATTTCCGATATGGATTGGGTCTCAAAGCCGCCGCCCAATAATGAATTGAGTGCTTTCGAGCATGTGGTAAGTTTACCGACTTTCTCTCTGCGTTCCATCACGATGTCGCCGGTCTCGAAACCGCCAATGTCGGCGGCTTTCTTGGCTGCGGCTATAACTTTTGTTGCAACGGCGTCGCCTATCTCGCATAGTTCCGCGAGATTCTTCGGCGATTCGACGGCAATGGCCATCATCGTGGTGTAACCTGCTTCTCTGAGCTTCTCCGCTGTTGCTGGTCCTACTCCTGGCAACTTCTCTATTCCATTTTCTTCTTCTTCGCTCATGGTTTTCACCAAATGGCAATTGGAACCTTGGTTTATAAGGGTAACTAGGGGGTGTCCGAAAGTAATATCATCCAAAAATTTCTTTGATGTATTTGCCTTTGTCCATGATTTGCCGGCCGTCGAGCCAGATGCTGCATTTTCGCATGAGAAGGTCTATGTGGTAATCGCTTGCCCAAGTGGCCCCGGTCTTCTCATGGTACGGGTCTCCGAATGCAATATGGACCGTCGGAAATTTCTCGTCTTGGAGGATGTTGTCGATGATGTCCTTGAGGAACACATTGGTGCCCAGGCCAATCTCGCCGACCCTGGAGGCATTCGGTTCTGAACCAACGTATGATTTGAAATCAGCAAGAAGGTCTGCATGCTTGCATTCAATATTTTTAATGAACGAGCCGCCCATCTCGTCCTCGACATCGATTATCAGCGGTGTCTCCTGGTACTTCACCTTACCGGAGTACTTAACTTCTATCCAATCTCCGATGGTTCCGTCGATTACCAGCCTTCCCCTGAAGGTCTTTGGGGCGGTGAAAACCTCTCCCGATGGCAGATTGTCCCACTCTCCCACCTTATCGATGATGCCCGAACAGGGAATCCACTTCATCCCGGAATCGAAAGTCGCAGTGAAATCGGTGCCCGCGGGCGATGTGACTTTGATTTCCCTGGTGTTGATAAGCAAATTGTAAAGTCGGTCGGTTATCTTGGCCACCTTGTCATAATCGACGCACATCCCTGTCGTCATTATCTTGTTGTCCACTCCAACCATGTGGGCGTGCCTGGCCTTCTGAACGCACAGCTGTAGGAATGGTCCTCTCAGTGTCTCAAGTTCGCCCTCCGCAGGTCCGGCCACAAAGAATGTGACAGAAGCCTTTGTTATTGCCTCCTTGAGGGACTCAGGCATTGATTTGAGAGGTCTGCCGCCGTAAGCGGGCAGGTCCAAGTTGAAGAATCTTACTTTATCTGTTATTTCAAGGGATTTCTGGCGAATGGCCATGCCTATATCCTTGCTCTTGTTGTCCGCCACGATGAGAACGCTGTCCTTTTTCTGAACCTTCATGCATTTTGTGACCGCGATATGAGCACCGTGTTCCAATGTGCATTCCATTGCCTTTCATAAAGCCGCATCCGGTATTAATACCCTGCCATCACGGAAAAAGACTGCAGATTTCGCATCGAACAACCGCCGCTTATCAGAAAATTCTTTAGAGAGGGAAAATGTACCCTTCCTCATGACAGTTCCGAAATCGCATCCGCGATATGAGAGTCTGATGAAGCGAGACAAGTTAATTGACGCTTACAAATCCGGAATGGTTGCAGAGGCAGGCATGATAGCCCACGGAAGGGGCGAGGCCTTTGATTATCTGCTGGGCGAATGCACGATTCCAGAAGCCGAGGAAGCGGAGATGGCGGCTGCCGCGCTTCTGCTCAGCGCAAAGAATCCGGTAATATCTGTCAACGGCAACGTGGCCGCGCTCTGCCCGGAAGCGCTCGTGGAGCTGGCAGAAGCCATACCTGCCAAACTGGAAGTCAATCTCTTTTACCGCACCGACGAAAGGATGAAGAAGATTGTCAAACATCTGAAGGACCATGGGGCGAAGAAAGTCCTGGGGCTGAAGCCAGACGCCCATATCCCGGATCTGGAACATGCCAGAGGTCTCTGCACCAACGAGGGAATATTCACAGCCGATGTCATTCTTGTCCCCCTTGAAGACGGGGACAGGGTCCAGACCCTGAGAAAAATGGGCAAGACCGTGATTGTGATAGACCTCAACCCCCTATCAAGAAGCGCCATGGCCGGCAGCGTCACGATTGTCGACGAGGTGACCAGGGCAATACCGAATATTACCGAATTGGCCAGAGGGATGAAGGGCCATCCTGTACCCAAGTTTGACAATGCGGCCAATCTAAGACGCGCGATAGATCGGATAACCCACTCGCTGTTTGAGATTCGCTGCGTCTTCAAATAAGTTCATAGGTGAGCCGGCACCGGTCTTTGCCCTTGCTCTCGCAGTCCAGGATATGGACCTTCCCCAGCTCGTTGGTGTTGCGGACATGGGTTCCCGCGCAGGGGCAGACGTCGAATCCCGCCACTTCTATCACTCGGAGATTGCTCACAGACTTGGGGATGAGGTCAAGATTGCACCGCTCCTCGTTGACGCGCTTCTCCAGTTCGGACCGAAGCTCCTGGGTGATCTGCACCTCGAGGTTCCGGGAGATAATCTCGTTCGCCTCCTGTTCGATGGCAGCTAGTTGTTCCTGAGAAAATTTTATCGGGTGGAAATCGACTCTGGCTTTGTCGTGGTAAAGCTGGTTGCCCACGGTTCTTGCTCCGAACCTATCGAAAACCACACCCGAGACGATGTGCTGGGCCGTGTGCATCCTCATGTGGCCGAACCTTCTGTCCCAGTCCAGAACGCAATGCACCTTTCCTTCCGGGACCAGGCCCTCGACGAAATGTCTCACACCGCCTTTCTTGGTGACGCTCTTCACCCTGACGCGGCCCATGGCCCAATCTATCCAGCCGGTGTCCGAGGGCTGGCCCCCGCCCTCCGGGTAGAACGCAGTTTTGTCAAGTTCCACCCAGTCTTCTCCCTTGGCCATTACGTTTGCTTCCCATTCGCGGATGTAGTTAGCCTCGACGTTCGGCATGTAAAGCATTTCGGTCATTTCAGCACCGAACCTCCATGAAAGAGGCCGGATAAAATCCTTGCCTGTTTCGGCAATATCCTTAAATCCCACTCAATAATATCGAGTGATGGAAGGATTGAAATGAAGAGAATATACATGGACCATTCGGGCACCACGCCCATCGACCCCCAGGTGCTGGAGGCCATGATGCCGTTTCTGACGGAAAAATTTGCGAACCCCTCGTCAATCTACACCGAGGGAAGGGAAGTCAGGGCTGCCGTTGACCAGGCCAGAGTGCAGGTCGCAAAGGCGCTCAACGCCGCACCGGAGGAGATTACTTTCACATCGGGGGGAACAGAATCCGATAACCTGGGGATAAAGGGCATAGCGTTCGGCCGCAAGGAGAAGGGCGGCCACATAATCACGACCACGATTGAGCACCATGCCGTCACACACACGGTCGACTATCTCGGGGAATTGGGATTCGACATCAGTTTCGTTCCTGTTAACAAGTTTGGCCAGGTGGAACTTGAGACTCTGGAGAAGGAGATACGCAAGGACACATTCCTCATTTCGCTGGTCTACGGCAACAATGAGATAGGCACGGTCCAGGACATGAAGGAAATCGTTAAGCTGGCTCACAAACACAACGCGCTAGTTCACACTGACGCAGTTCAGGCGGTCGCAAAAATCCCCATAGACGTAAAGGACCTTGGCGTGGACTTACTCTCATTATCCGGCCACAAGATATACGGTCCGAAGGGCATCGGCGCTCTCTATGCGAGGAAAGGCCTGAAACTTGCGCCGGTCCAGCACGGCGGAGGCCATGAGAGGAACCTCCGATCCGGAACGGAGAATGTCGCCGGTGCCATCGGCCTCGGAAAAGCCATGGAGATTGGCCAGGTAGGCCTGAAGACCGAAATTCCGCGCGTCAAGGCGATGCGCGACCGCCTCGTCAAGGGCATACTTGCAGAGTTGGAGGACAGCTATCTCAACGGCCACCCCGAGAAACGGCTTCCACACAATGCGCATTTCAGATTTGCATACATAGAAGGCGAGGCGCTTCTCCTGAACCTGGACATGATGGGCGTTGTTGCATCCACCGGCTCGGCATGCTCCTCGAAGTCACTCAAGGCATCCCATGTCCTTCTGGCCATCGGGCTCACACCCGAACAGGCCCATGGGTCGCTCAGGCTCACTCTGGGCAAGGGCAACACGGACGAGGAAGTGGACAGGGTCCTGGAGGCCGTGCCCAAGGTAGTGAAGAAGCTGAGGGCGATGTCGCCGCTCGGCCGCAAGGGAGGGAAATAATGTACAGCGAAAAGGTAATGGACCATTTCATGAACCCCCGCAACGTCGGGGAGATAAAGGACGCGGACGGAGTGGGCGAGGTAGGGAATCCCACATGCGGCGACCTGATGAAGATTTACATCAAGGTCAGGAAGGACATAATCACCGACATCAAATTCCAGACATTCGGCTGCGGGGCCGCGATTGCCACCAGCAGCATGATAACCGAGATGGCAATGGGCAAGACCGTCGAGGAAGCCCTGAAGCTCACAAGGAATGACGTCGCTGAATCCCTGGACGGCCTTCCGCCCGTCAAGATGCATTGCTCGAACCTGGCCGCTGACGCTCTCAAAGCGGCAATCGAGGATTACAGAAAGAAAAAGGCTTGATCATTCGGGTTTCGTGAGTTCCAGGAACTCGTGGTAATCTTTTCTGACCATTTCGCCCGAGAGATACAGCGACAGTACGTAAACAACTGTCCCGAGCCCTGCCAGGACAAGGAGCCACCCGAAATTGAGATTTATATCAAAATACCAGATTACGAACTGGGTGGAGGCAATCATTATGCCGGTGCTGAAAATGTGCGCCAGCATCCGGATGTGCGGTTTGCATTCCAGGATTTTCCAAGTCATGTACCTTGTGGACGCATAGAACACGACTGACGAGGCAAGGACCGCAATGGCAGCGCCGTTCATGCCGTGGATGCCAGCTCCGGGCATAAGAAGGTCCGGAAGAAGCGCAAGGAGAGCGCAGCAAAGCGCGGCAAGCGCCAAGCCGCTCGCGATGGCAAGTTCCCTTGTGCGCTGGGCCTTGACCAGGTAGGATATGTGCGGTGATGCGATCGCCGTGAAGAAACCGGCTCCGGCAAGGAGCGCTACGGCCATGCTGCCTGCGACGAACTCATCGCCGAGGAAGGCGTTCAGGAGCCCCTCGGAGAACAGGATGTAGAACCCCGCAACAGGCAGAACTATCAGCGAGACATATCTCTCCGTCATCCGGAGTGCCTTGGATATCGCCTCGGTGTTGTTTTCCCTTATGTGCCTTGTGAGCGCCTGGCCAAGCAATATTTCTATGGAGACTGCGGAGGCTGCGATGAATATTGTAATTCTCTGGGCTCCGAAGTACACGCCCAGCGTTTGGAAATCAGAGAAATACCAGAGCATTATCTTGTCCAGATTCAGAATGATGGCGCTGAATGCGATGAAGGGCGCTATCTTCCCGGCCACATCCTGGAATTCGACCTCTATCTCCTCATTTTCCGGGCCCATCTTCAGTCTTCTGGCAGAGTTGCGGGCAATCATCAGGCCAAGGGTTCCGGCCAGCAGATATACGAAGGTGAGCTGGAAAAGGGCATACTGGTCCCCCGAGATGGCGATGATATAAACGACCGCGGCCACAAGGAGAGCCTTGGCCAGGCTCTCGATGAATTCAAAGATATTGATGCGGCTGCGCCCGGCCTTCATGTTCCTGCCGACTATCCAGATGGTGGCAAGATTTGCAGTGATGAAATAACCCAGCATAATCACCATTGACACCGGATGGAGCGCTGTGTGGGTGGCCGGAGCCAGAAGGAATACGTAGAGGGCAATCATTGCCGCAGCAACGGCGATGAACGCCGCGATCAGCTTGAGTTTCGCATATACATACGCTCTATAGCATTCCGCGAACCTGTATCCCTTGGCCAGGACATTCTCGAAGGCCATGCCGTTGCCCATGTCCCCAATGAAGAAGAACAGTCCCAGGAAGGACAGGAGGAATCCCAAGGTTCCGAGTATCTCCGGGCCCATGTTACGCGCTATGAGCAGAAGCGCAACCGTGTTGAGAATCGCGGTTACAAAACTAACAGCACCCATCGCGGGTCTGCTGGCCTGCTTTGTTTTTTCTCCGAGGAACCCCATGGCCATGGATTATTCTCTGGATATTTAAGGTTTGCAGCCCCGTCAGAGATCCTTTTCCATCCGGTATACCGACCGGGTGCCGTGATGCTCATAAATGTAGTAATTATCTATTGTCTCGGTGATGCGGTACCCTGCCTTTTCATACATGGAGATGGCCTGTTCGTTGCCAATGGATACTTCCAGACGGAATGACTTAATCCCCCACGGTTTCATCCATTCCTCGGCAGCCCTGAGAAGGCGGGCTCCGATGCCGGAGCCGCGGCATCGCGGGTCAACTCCGATTGTCTCGATGCCGGCAATCTCCGAGCCGCGCCTGAAGACCGCAGTTATATAGCCTGCCGCCCTGCCGTCTCTAACCTCGACAAGCGTGACCCCGTTGGCTTTGAAAAGAAGGTATCTCATCTGCTGCCTGGAATAAGCCAATTCGCCGGGGAAGCAGGCATTCTCTATGTTCATAACGTCCTCGAAATCCGAGGGCTCGGCCTTCCTGATGACTCCTTCGGCTTTCAGTGAATCCTTTCCGCGCTCTTTTCCGCTGGGTTCTTTCCTGTCCATTTCCGTTCCCTGCAGCCTGAACCTTCAGCTTTGGCTGGTTAATAAACATTCCCGGAATGCGCAGGTTAAGGGAATAATCTTATTTCCCAGGTCTGCCATGTCTGTCTCATGACCCGTACCGGAGCGGCCGTCCTGTTCACAGCTTTCCTGATATTCTCAGTAGTGATGGGTGTATTCTCCACGTTGGCAGTTCCGAACATCGCTGCTTTTGAAAGCGATGACCTCCGGCCACCCGAACCCTACACCCCCGCCTCACTCCCGTCTCTCCCCGCGGTGATTGCCGGCGATACTACCACCAGGCCGGACATTCCCGTCATCATCTATGTCCCTAGGATTTTCGTTAACTACGGTGGGAGCATCCGATTGAACATAACTAACAACGATTCCCGTGCATTGATTATCGAGGAGGTGGCATTCACCTGGACCGGAATGTCGGATTCCTCGAACATGCTCCTGAACGCAGAAATCGGCCCCGGCGGGACAGTGACCGTCAAAGCGTTGGCCATTGATGGGCCAGCCTCCTCAGGGAATCATGATTATCAGATCAGCATGCGCGTTCTGCAAAGGCGGAACAACCAGTGGTTCAGGGTGGTCAGCGCCAGCGATGAATGGCTGGATTTCTCCACTCACACAATCAATGTCGAAGCCCTACCTGAGTCTGCGGAGAACCCGGTGATTGACAATCCCCGCAATTATTACGATAAGGTCAATGGCCTTGTCCAGTTTAACAGCGAAGCCGTCAGTTCGGCAACCGAAGATGCCATTTCCGGAACGGAGGAAGATTTCGACATCGGAAAGGCTTGCGCGATTTTCGACTACCTTGACAGGAACCTGAATTACACGACCGATGCAAATGACGGCGACATCTGGTATTCTCCGGAGGAAACCCTGTCGGAAATGGCGGGCGACTGCGAGGATTACGCACTGCTGCTGGCTTCTATGGTGCACAGCGCCGGCGGCACCTCTAGGATATATTTGACTGCAGACCATGCCTTTGCAGCCGTTTATGTCGGAAACACCGAGGCAGAGATGGAAAATGCATCATCCGATGTCCGGGCCTATTACAGGACCGGGATCGAGACCGAGTTCTTCCATGATGATTTTGGCTACTGGATGGTCGCAGACCCGCTCGGGTCATTCCATATGGGCGGAATTGCGGTTGGCCAGTCCCCCACGGAATACCGCAACGGCTCGTGGAGCACAACCTTTGCGGATTCAGACACCCTGTATGCGATAGATGTCACCGGCTGCGATTTGGACACACCAATCTGGCTCGAACCGAACCTTTGGATGGGTCTCATCCTTATGTTCGGTTTCATAACCGCAGGGTTCATTGTTTCCGCCCATACTGAGAAGCCGGAGGAAAAAATGATATGCCACATATGCGCCTCTGAGATATCGGGCCAGGAGCATTATGTCTGCCCAGAGTGCCTGACCCCTTACCACCGCCCGTGCGCGTTCTCGCGGACAGCTTGCATGAACTGCGGGAAACCGACCGTGTTCCCACCGCCGCCCCCGAGGGACCTGCCGCCGCCTCCGCGCGATTAATTCAGGTTCTCGGACTTCCTCTGCCTGCTCCTGTAATAATTCAGTATAATGAATATCAGGATCCCGACTGTCAGAAGGATGCTTACGGCCTTCCACGTGGCTGTGCCGAATATGTCCAGCATGAACTGCTGACCTATTGTGAACGAAGCAATGGACAGCGCCAGCGCGCCTATCACCGAGCCAATCCACACAGCCAGCCAAATTCGTGTTTTCTTCATGCCCGCAAGAAGGCCCACTATTGTTGATGCCGCGCCGTTAGTGCCCTGGAACGGCAGCGCGTCATAAGTTATGAGGCCGGCGAACAGCCCGATGCGCCTCAGCCTGCTCTTCTTCAGCTTGGCCCTTCCGAATTTCTCTATCCCGTCAATCCAGCCGCCAAGCTTCGGCACTACCTTCAGCAGGTCCAGGTTCCACAGGAGGAATATGGAGCACATGACATCCACGAAAACAATAGTCACCACTATCATGAATATATCCGCAGCCATGTGTCCGGCCCCATGCAGCTCCAGCAGCGCAATCACCGTAAGTGGGATGAGCACCTCTCTGCCGAACGGGGATATGAAATAGCTCAGCAGGAGGAACCCGATTATCTTCAGTAGGTCGTTTGGCATCAGCCAGACCATAAGCAGGATGTAAATCGCACTGGCGATGACGGGCGTGAAGAACAGCGTCAGAATCCTGCCGAGGCCCTTTTCACGCAAAGGATCACTCCTCTGAAATCGCTCTGGCCAGCGCGCTGAATGCCCTGCCCCTGTGTGAAATCACGTTCTTCCGGCCGAGGTCAAGTTCGGCAAAGGTCAGGCTCTCTCCGTCGGGAAGGAATATCGGGTCATAGCCAAACCCGCCGGAACCCCGCATCTCACCTATGATGCTGCCGGGGCAAACCCCCGACCTCAGCGTCGTCCTGCCGGCCGCGTCCACATAGCCCGCGCAACATCGGAACTCCGCGGTTCTGTCGGTTACGCCCTCCATCTGCTTCAGGATGCCGGGGCATGCCAGTGTCCTGTAAACGTAAGCCGAGTAAACACCGGGGAATCCCTTCAGACCGTTGATGAACAGCCCTGAATCATCTATCATGATGGGGACATAATGTTTATCCCAGAGCCATCTGAGCCCCGCTTCCACGACTTCTTCCAGAGTGTCCGCCTGGACCTCCGGATATTCATCCTTTAACTGAACGACCTCGTGGCCCAATCCCCGGAACAGCGCCTGCACCTCTTTCAGTTTGCCGGAGTTTCCGGTCTCGAATAGAATCCTCAGTTGTACCTCCCCCTTTTCTCGATGTCGCATACCAGCGAGAGCACCATCTCGCCCTCCGGATATTCCTCCGTGTATCCGGAGGCGACAGCATCGTAAAGGCCGCCGTGCTCTGAATGGGCGCTGACAAGTGCCTCCTTCAGAAGGTGCATATCCACGCCCTTCCTCTCCAGCTCTCCGCTCCTCTCCCCCAGCCCGAAGTCGATGAAACAGGGTTCCTGGCCGCTGAATATGATATTGGATGTTGTGAGGTCGCCGTGGATTATGTCTGCCCTGTGGAGCCTGCCGACGCGCCTGCCTATTTCGAAAGCCAACTGCATCCTGTTCGGCAGGTCCTGGAGCGCCATTTTTGCGCTGATTCCTTCGATGAATTCCATGACTATCCTGCAGGAATGAAGGTCCACATCGAAAATGAGCGGCGTCCGCACGCCGGCCTTCCTGGCTTGGAACATCAGTTGGGCTTCCGATTTCGTCCTGGAAGTCCTGAGGCGGGAATCGAGTTCAGCCCTTCGGTAGGATTTGACCACCCTTTCCTTGATCGCCGCTGGCCTGGCGTGCCATGTTCCGGTGCGGATGACCGCCTCAGCCCCGCGGGCGATGACGCATTCCTCGCTTTCCATGGAATGGCCAAGGCGGAATGGGTAAAAATAGGTTGTCCCTTGGAGAAGCTGATATCCGGGTGCCCCTGCAGTCCGTTGCGTTTATTCTATTTTACCGCCTTCGCTTTCGCCAGTCCCTTGATGATATCCGCCCTCGAAACAATGCCCACAAGCTTTCCGGAGTCAAGCACCGGGACGCGGTTGATTCCTCTGAGGCCCATGATTTCGACGACCTTGGCCAGGTCCGTACCCTTTTCGGCAAAAACATAGTCTCTTACCATGATGTCGGAAACCTTCATGTTGGATATCTCGGAAAATGCCTCCATGGTTTCCTTTATCTTGTCCGTTTCAACAAAGGCCACGCTGACAACCGAGAGGGACGGGTAAACCATCTCTATGCTCTTCGTGCTTGTTTTCAGTGCATTGAGTATGTCTTTCTCAGTCAGTATCCCGACTGTTTTTCCCGTTTCATCCATGACGGGAGCTCCGGAGATATGGTGCTCTGCGAGCTTGTTCACCGCCTCTGCAACGGTTTGGCTGGGCTTCAGTGTTATGACCTTCTTCGTCATAACCTCCTCGACTTTCATGGAATCACTGCTTCCTCAGGTCAATGACCCGCTTGGCTTTACCCTCGGTCCTGGGCAGGCTGCCGGGTTCCATCAGTTCCACGTCAGCGCGAACGGTCATGACGGCCACCATCTCGTCAACCAGTTTCTTCTTGAATTTGGCCGGGTCGTATTTTGATGATTTGAAGAACTTCTCCTCGATCTCCACTTTGACATGGAGTTTGTCAAGTATATCGCGGTCAACGATTATCTGATACTGGTCGCCGACGCCTTCCATCTTCATTAGCACGGTTTCAACCTGGCTCGGGAAAACGTTCACTCCGCCGATGATGAGCATGTCGTCGCTACGGCCTTTTATCCTCATTATCCTGGGGTGGAAACGGCCGCACTCGCACTCCTCCCAGATGACCCTCGTCAGGTCCCTGGTCCTGTAGCGCAGCAGAGGCATTGCTTCCCTGGTAAGCATTGTGAACACCATCTCTCCGGTCGATCCTTCGGGCAGGACTTCGCCGGTGTCGGGATTTATCATCTCGACCAGGAACTCGTCGCCCCAAATATGCAGGCCGTTCTGGTGGATGCATTCAACAGCCACTCCCGGGCCGTAAAGTTCGCTCATGCCGTAGACATCGTTCGCTCTGAGCCCAAATGCATTCTGTATCCTTTGGCGTGCCTCTTCGGACCACGGTTCCGCGCCGAACATGCCAATCTTGAATTTGAAGTCCTTCAGAGCGTCATAGCCCTCGGCGGGGCAGGATTCAGCCAGGTACATGGCGTATGACGGCGTTGCTGCCAGCACGGTCGATCCCATATCCTTCGCCATCATGAGTTGGCGCTTGGTGTTGCCGGTGGCTGTCGGAATTACTGTGCAGCCAAGCGTTTCTGCGCCGTAATGGAATCCCAAACCGCCTGTGAAAAGTCCGTAGCCGTAGGCGTTCTGGACAATGTCTTCACGGGTGACGCCTGCCGCTGCGTATGTCCTGGCCATGAGGCGGCTCCAGGTCCGCAGGTCATTCTCGGTGTATGAAACGACGGTAGGCTTGCCGGTCGTCCCGGAGGATGCATGAAGCCTGTTTATCCTTTCCAGGGGAACCGCTCTTATGCCGTACGGATAATGGTCGCGAAGGTCGTCCTTCTTGGTGAACGGGACCTTTGCATAATCCTCCAGGTTCCGGATCCTGTCCGGGTCCACGCCCGCCTCCTTCATCCGTTTCTTGTACATGGGCACGTTATCGTATGCGTAGCGCACCATCTTCTTGAGGCGTTCCAATTGCAGGCT
>JAQVMG010000032.1 GCA_028703755.1 Thermoplasmata archaeon
ACTATGGGCTGGGATGATTTTATCTCCACCTTGTGTTCGTTTATGATCCTGTACTGTGTAACTTCAAGGTGAAGCTCTCCCATTCCGGACATCAGGTGCTCGCCTGTTTCCTGGTTGATTTCGACCTGGATGGACGGGTCAGCCTTTGCGACTGTGCGCAGAACCTCGACCAGCTTCGGGAGGTCCTTCATGTGTTTCGCCTCGATCGCAACGGTAACGACAGGTTCGGAGTAATGGACCATCTTCTCGAACGGCTCCATCTCCGGGTCGCTGGAAACCGTCGAACCGGAAATCGCATCCTTCAGACCTGTGATGGCCACGATGTTCCCGGCGTCAATCTCATCGACCGGGATGCGGTCAGCGCCGACAGCGAGCGACACCTGCTGAACCCTGTTCCTGTTTGGCATCCCGCTTATTGAAAGCTCCATACCGCGGCAGACCTTGCCCGAGAAAAGCCGGCCGATGGCCACCTCTCCTGCATGCGGGTCCACGATAATTTTGGTGACCATCATCGCAACAGGCCCGTTGGGATCGCATGCGACCATGGACTTTCCGACCTTGGAATCGGGGTCTCCCTTCCAGATCTGGGGCACCCTTAGCTTCTGTGCGTCTAATGGATTGGGCATGTGCTCAACACAAATATCGAGGATAACCTCATGTATCGGAGCCTTTTTGGCAAGCTCCTTCTGCTTGCCTTCTGCGCAGAACTGGTAGATGTCCTTGAACGTGATTCCCGTGCGCTGCATGTAAGGAACGGATATGGCCCAGTTGTGGTAAGCCGATCCGAAGGCGACCGTTCCCTTGGATACGTCCAGGGCCCATGCCTTCTTCAGATCGTCGGGCAGAAGTTTAACGATCTTCGCATTCACTTCTGTTATGATATCGGTAAGCTTCTTCTGCATCTGCTCCGGTGTGACCTTGAGTTCGTTTATCAGGCGGTCGACCTTGTTTATGAACAGGATGGGTCGCACCTTTTCTTTTATGGCCTGGCGTATGACCGTCTCTGTCTGTGGCATTACCCCTTCCACTGCGCATGCAAGGATGAACGCGCCGTCGATGGCCCTCATCGCACGGGTGACGTCCCCGCCGAAGTCCACGTGGCCGGGTGTGTCAATCAGGTTGATCAGGTATTCCTGGCCCTTGTAAACGTGCACCATGGACGCGTTTGCTGCGTTGATGGTGATGCCGCGGGCCTGCTCCTGCTCATCGAAATCAAGCATGAGCTGTTTGCCTGCCAGTTCTTCTGACATCATTCCGGCTCCAGCAATCAGGTTGTCGCTGAAAGTGGTCTTGCCGTGGTCAATATGCGCTGCTGTGCCTATGTTACGAATGAACTTAGGCTGAGTCATCAGGGCCTGTGCCTTCTTGATATTGTCTTCCTTGCGTCCCATTCAAACACCTTCTGGTGATTACTCTATAATCAACTTGATTACCTGGCTGAGCCGGCAACGCGTTCCACTTCTTCCTTCTTGGAAACCGCGAAACTGGCCATGTCGCCCTTGGCCGCCTGCATTATCTCATTGGCGAGGCAGATCTCAATGGGCTTTGTGTTCTTGTAAGAGGCATTTATCGCTCCTTTGCAGATGTTGCGCAGGGCTATGTCGAGCCTTCTGGACGAGCTTATGTCCACGGCTTTCGGCACCGATACGCCGCCCATCCTCAGTCTTGTGACCTCCTCCCTTGGGGTCGTGTTCTCGAGGGCATCAATGAATACCTGGACCGGGTTCTTCTTGGTCTTGGTTTCGATGATTGCGAATGCCTGCATAACTGCGCTGTATGTCTTGGTCTTCTTGCCGGTGTAGTTCTCGTTCCTCATCATATTGTTTACAAGTCTTTCAACGATGTTCATCTTGCTTTTGGCGAAGGGCCTGTTGGCATGCCTTGCACCTGTGTGCGGAACGATCACCGGGTCAAGGTTGATGTACCTTGCCAAGCCTGCGTCGCTGACAACGATCTCTGACATGTCATATCTGTCGAAAAGTTTGAGCTTGTCCGGCGGAACGCCGACAATCCTCTTCGGAGCCAGTGTCTTAATCGGCTCCTTCACAAGGTCAGCTGCAGCAATCTTGGGTTCTGAAACCTCTTCCTTAACCTCTGCCTCCTTCGCTGCGGGCTTTTCCTGCGCCGGGACCTGTTTCTTTGCTGACGGCTTCTCCTGTATCTTCTCTGCAGGGACTTCCTGCGGTGCGGGTTCTGCGGCCGGCTGTGTTTCAACTGCTGGTTTTTCTTCGTCCATATGATCACCTAACTGGCTTCTCCTTCCTGCCGCGAACCATCTCATCGAGAGATACGTTGTTGACCTGAATGACCTTGAATCTGACTCCTGGAATGTCCCCGTAGGAACGGCCCATCCTTCCGCCGATGCCTTCAACGAGAACCTCGTCATGCTCGTCTATGAAGTTGATGGCTCCGTCGCCGACCGCAAAGGCAGTGATCTGTCTTCCGTTCTTGATTAGCTGGACCTTGATGCACTTGCGTAGGCCGGAGTTGGGCTGCTTGGCTTCAACCGCGACTTTCTCCAGCACTATGCCTCTTGCTTGGGCTGAGCCCTCCAGAGGGTCAGCTTTCTCTTTGAGCTTGAGTATCCGCTTTTTGTAATAGCGGTCGTTCCATCTGAACTGTTGCCTGCTCTTCTCGAGCTTTTTTGCTGTGTACAATCCGCGTGCCAAGTTAACACCTGCTCGTATTGGAAGCGGGGGATTAAGAAATATTGTATTTATAGTTTATTACATAGAGAGATATAGCCAAGAGACGGCCTGTCAGGCGCTGACTATCCGGACCTTTCCCCGCGCCGAAAGCAGACTGGCGAATTGGCTGGGCAGCGTGACCATGTCATCTTTCTTGAGGTTATAGGTGTCATTAAGGCTCACGAAAGCCGGTATGTCCTCCAGGACCTGGACTATGATTGTGCCCTCGGATTTTGCCTCAGCAGCCACCGGTTCAGGCTCAATGAGTTTGGGCTGAGTGAACTTTTCCGGCTCTGGCTTCGGTTCCGGTTTTGCCTCGGCAGCGGCTGAGCGTTTGGGGCATTCCTTGATTTCCTTGCTCTCTCTGAAACCTTTGAGAACCTCCACAAGTTTATCATAAAGAGCTTTGTCCCGCTTTGTCATGTTGTCCGGCTGTGATGCTCCGACCATGTTGTCAAGGGCCGCCAGAGTAATCTTTCTCTCTCTGATTTCATAAATGTGTTTCAGCCTGGTGTCCAACTTCGTTATCTGGTCCCAGATGAGCATGGTATTGGGATTTCCCGGATTCTGGAGGGCTGCGCAGTGCTCGTCCCTGAGCTTCTGCAGGTGCTCCTCTGCTCTGACGTAAAAATCGACAGGCAGCTTCGTCAATATTTTGCTGCGTCGCTCGTTCCTGTGGACATCTGAAATCTCGCTGAAACCTATTGCATCCCCGGTCATCCGACCGCAATTGAAGCGCTTGTATTATACCTTTCCGGGAGGACAGAAAACGCCATAACCCCCAATGCGTTTTAGGGTTACGGTGAGCGATATGCAGGTATGCCCTTTGGATTTCAGGTACGGACGGGAAGTCATGAAGCAGGTCTTTGACGAGGAGAAGCGCCTGCAATACATGTTGGATGTCGAGGCAGCACTCGCCCGGGCACATGCCAAGGTCGGCAACATCTCGGCTGAGAATGCCAAAATGATATCCGAGAAGGCCAACACGAAAACTGTGAAGATCGAGAGAGTCTGGGAGATAGAGAAGAGCACCAACCATGATATCATGGCGATGGTGAAGGCGCTGACCGAGCAGTCAGGCACGGCAGGGGATTTCGTCCACCTTGGAGCAACGTCCAACGACATTGTCGACACAGTGATGGCAATCGCCCTAAAGAACGCCCTTCAAATTATAGAAGACGACATGATAGTTCTCCAGAATTCCATCGCGGAACTTGCGGAAAAGCACAGGGATTCGGTCATGGTCGGCAGAACACACGGTCAATTCGCAGTCCCTCTCACATTCGGAATGAAGATGGCCGTCTACGCCCGCGAGATGCAGCGCCATCTCGACCGCCTCAGGGAAGCGAGGCCCAGGATATGCGTGGGCAAGATGAGCGGCGCGGTCGGAACCGGCGCAGCACTGGGGCCTCATGCCCTTGAGATACAGAAAATCGTCATGGAAGAACTCGGCCTCGGGACCGAGGAGGCAAGCCTCCAGCTAGTCGGGCGCGACAGGTACGTGGAATACATGTCTCTGTTGGCAAATATATCCTGTTCGCTGGAGAAATTCGCGGTCGAGATACGCAACCTCCAGAGGTCGGAGATTGGCGAAGTCGCGGAGGCTTTCGACAGGGAGAAGCAGGTCGGAAGTTCGACGATGGCCCACAAGCAGAATCCGATAACCTGCGAGAACGTCTGCAGTCTTGCCAAGGTCGTGAGAGGCTTCATGATTCCCACTTATGAAAATGTCCCGCTGTGGCATGAGCGCGACCTCACTAACTCCGCGGCCGAGCGTTTCACAATACCCCATGCCAGCATCCTTACCGATGACATGATCGTCAAGATGAGCAAGGTCTTCTCGAACCTCGCGGTTTTCCCGGACAAAATGCTTGCAAACATAGAAACGTCCAGGGGCCTGATAATGGCCGAAGCCGTGATGATGGCCCTTGTCAGGAAAGGCATGGGCCGGCAGGACGCCCACGAGGTCATGAGGCGGATATCCCTCAAGGCCGCTGACACAGGCACCCATCTGCGGGACCAAATGCTTTCCGATGAGACGATAACCAAACTCTTCAAACCAAAAGAGATCGATGCACTGCTGGACCCGAAAAATTACACCGGGAAGGCCGGAGAGATAGTCGACAGGACCCTGAAAGATGTCCGTTAGAGAGAATTGATGGCTGCCTTTGCCTTCTCAATCATGCTCTCGCTCTTTATACTGGTGAAGATCTTCAGCGCCCGGTCCAGGTATTTTCTGGATGCGGCCAGGTCACCTTTCTTCTTCAGCATGATGCCGCACTCATAACATGCATCGGCGAGCCGGTATGGCATGGCCAGGTCCTCCCTCAGCTTGATGGTCTTGCGGAAATAATCAAGGGACTTCTCATAATCCTCTTTCAGTTCATAAGCGATTGCGAAGGACATATATGCGCCTGACATCCCAAGCTGGTCCTTCATTTTCTTGAAAACCTCGAGAGACTTCTCGCAGTACTGGATGGATTTTTCGAAATCTCCCAGCTTGGCGTAATCCTCTCCCGCGTTGAACATCGCCCATGCGTTCATCAGGACGTAATTCGATTTGCCTGCGACCTCGATGCATCTCTCGTAATATTTTACTGATTCCGAGTAATTCTCCATTCGGGCGTATGCGACCCCGATGTTGTTTAAGACCGTGGCGACGCTGTTCATGTTCTCTGCCTTTTCAAAGAACTCCAGGCTCTGCTTTGCGAAACCAATACCTTTCTCATACTCGCCCTTCTCATCGTAAACATTCGCCATGGCCATATAGACCTGCGCGATGGCTTCGTCATCCCTGTTCTTCTTGGCGATCCTGAGGGCATCCTTTAGGAACCCCAGCGCAATGTCATAAGAGCCTTTACGCCAGCACCCGTTCCCCATGCTCCTCAGGGACTCGACAATCTCCTTCTCGTCCTTCAGCTCCTGGGCGATGATGAGGCTCCGGCCAAAGTTCTCGTCAGCCACGCGATATTCCCCGTTCCTGAGGGCCAGGTTGCCCAGGGCGCGGTGGATCTTGGCTGCCTTCTGCCCATCTTTATGTTTCTGAGCAAGTTCAAGCGCTTCCTGATAATCATTCCTGGCTGTCTCCCATTCACCGGCGTTCATCCGTGCGGAAGCAAGATGTATCATGTCCTCGAGCTTCCTGGAGTTGTCAGGTTGGCTGTCAACAATGCTGTCCAGGTCCTTCAATTTCAGGATCTTCGTGTAGACGTTCTTGGCCTTCTCGGTGCCGAAAAGTTTCATGGAGGCAGAGAGAGAGTCCGCTAGCCTGGGCAGGTCCGAGATATCAATTTTGGAAAAATCAATGCCCAGGTCCTTGCAGTGCTTCTTGATGACGAATTGGCCCATGTCCCCGAGTTCCGAGACCATGATGTCAGTGAGTTTGTCTGAAAGGGTCTTTGGCAAGGTGTCCTCCCCCGTTATGTATATGATAAAGGGTGATAATAGTTTTTCTACATATATGTTTCAAACCGGAAACATCACCCGGTACTGACCAACCATCCCTCGGTTCAGTTCCAGTCAACCATCCATGCCTCGGCTGCTTTTTGCATTGTATTCTTAAGGCCGGGGTTGTGACCTGGTTGGGCGAACCGGGTTGGCGAACAACGATACTTCGTTGTGAGACCGCCCAATTTCCGGGAAATTAGGCTGAGTGACGATTGAATTCATCCTTAGGAAACCTCGCCCGTGAGGGCGGGGAGGTATTGACATCGGTGCTCAACCCGATACTGAAGGCAGATGGCCGGATGCCCGTGGGCACACAAAAGGATGAAAATAACAGTGAGCTGTGCAAGAGCATCTAGATTAGGGGCCCGATGTTCAGCCAGTATATCTGCTGATAACGCAAAACAGACTACATTTTTAAATGATAGCAATCGCTAGTTTTGCGATGCGGCCTAATTTCCTAGGCTATTTATTACTCCATTCGGAAATTGGGCCTATACCGAGCTTTTTGCTGACAAAAGTTTATATCTAATATCTTATTGGCTGTATCAAATTATATGGGCCTATAGATCAGCTCGGTAGATCGCCTGCTTTGCAAGCAGGAGGCCACGGGTTCAAATCCCGTTGGGTCCATTTTTCTTCATTTTTACAATATGTTCACGATTGAAAAATGGTTAACCGAATCGCCAGATGCATTTACACGCGATTCGGTGAAACCAACAATCTAGCGACCCATAGCATATTTGTGTTAAGTCTGATTGTTGGCAGGTCGGCGAACTAGCGCGTTTCATTCATACTTTCCTTCGCGTATGTTTCCTCACCCAAACCTATTTAACTTGCCCCTTTCATCACTCAAGCATGCCCAAATCACACGCGCCATCCGCCTTCAGAGCCCTGGTCAGGGAATCCAAGTCCGGAACCGGTCGCTCACCCGCGGAGCTGGCAGCAGCCGCCAGAGGGCTTCCCGACCCGTACTATGCCTCGCTGGCCCTAATCTCGATCGCTCTGGACGGCCGGCTGACCCCCAAGGATGCCGATAAACTCGCGGAGGAATCGCTGGCCATGGCCGTAAAAGAGAATCGGCCATGGCGAAAGGCCGAACTGCTTGCCGAACTGTGCGCCAAAGCCCGGGGCTCACGATTCACGGGTACAGTCAGTTTATCCGTCATTGCGAAGATCCGTAAAATTGATGATGGCAAGGCGCGGGCAGAAGCCATATCCGGCTGTGTTTCATCGGTCGGATGCGGGAATGCCGCTGCAATGCTGTCCCTCGGCATCGAGAATAGTGGATTTGAATTGGAGTCTTGCAAGCCAGTGATAAAATACTGGGCCGAGTCATGCCCCGAATCCGTTCCAAGTGCCATATCCGCGCTTGAAACGATGCAGCTTTCTCTGGCCAGGGCCAAACTTCTCGGCTATCTTCACACCCAGCTTCAGAGATCGGGCTCCGGGGAGACGGCCGCGATGGAAGCGGCTGTCAGAACCGCACTGGGTCTTGCTAATGCCGAGAGATCAGAGGCCCTCCGATATCTGGCCAGCCAGTCAAACGACCTGAACAGCCTGGAAACGGTTGCAGCGGCCGTGATAGGCCTTGATTCTCCTATGGAGACCGCGGCTTTGCTGGCAACCCTTGCCGGAAGCGCGGACAAGGCAGGCCACAGGGAACTGGCCCTTGACTGGTTCAGAGCGGGCGTGGATTGCCTTGCTTCGGAGAGTGCCGATTCTGCCGGTGGGATTCTTTTCAACCTTGCCGTAGGGCTGAAACGGCTGGGGGAGGAACAGCAGGCCAATGAGTTGTTTGAAAAGCTGGGCCGCCGCCCGGAGGAAAAGCCGGCTCTGAAACAGGCCCCGCAGGTGAAGCCAGCCGAAAGAAAAATTGGGCATGCAAGGCACATTCTTGTGCTTTTCGATACCCATGAAGGGGGCATCGGACCGGTCCATCTCCGGATGCTGGCGAGAGCGGCACCGCTCTGCATCGCTTACGGTTTGGACATGGGTCTGATGGAATTTCCCGAGAAGGACCTCCGGGCGCTGGTGAGTAAGGCGATGGCCGATACAAACGTGGGCAAGGGCGGCCGTTACCTCAGAGAACTCATGGACGCCGGGCGGATTACTCTGTTCAAAGATTTCCGGGAGTGCGATTCCGCGGGCCTGGCGGTCGCCACGACATCCCATCCCGCACCGCAAAAATCCATCACTCTTGAAGCTGCTGCAAAGCTCTCCGCAGGCCACCCCGGGGGAAGGATGGCGGTCATCATGGGGCTGGGCAGAAAGGGCCTTCCGAAAACGGTCATGGACGCGGCGCGGCATCATGCAGAGATAACCGGCTCCAACATACCTCTGGAGACCTCCACTGCGATGGGGATAATCGCCCATAAATTGGGAACACTAAAATAGATGAACCAAAAAGATATTAATATGTATGGTCATGGCAGGAGCATGAAACTGTTTGGCTCCTCGGGGATACGAGGCCATTTCAACGGACTTATCACCCCTGAATTTATTTGCAGGGTGGGCCAATCTGTGGGAAGCCAGTACAAGGAAGTTGTCGTGGGCTGGGATGCCCGCACAACCAGCCCGCTTCTCTCGAAAGCTGTCATTGCCGGCCTGCTCTCCTCCGGCGCCAATGTCCATTCCGCCGGGATGGTTTCCACCCCGACCCTGGCCAATGCCGCTAGAGAGTTCTCCGCGGGAATAATGATCACCGCGTCTCACAACCCGCCGACTGACAACGGTATAAAACTCTGGAACCCGGACGGCTCATCTTTCGGCACGGCCCAGATGGAAGCTGTCGAGGAAATCCTGCTTGGCGGGAAAAGCACAGCAGTACCATGGGGCGCGGTCGGCAGCCTTGCTGAAATCGATTGGGCGATTGACAGGCACATCCAGCGCATATCGAAAGAAATCGGGAGGCTGGACGCCAAAGCGGTGGTTGACTGTGGCAACGGCGCGGCGTCAACAATCACACCATACCTTCTGCGAAAGCTGGGTTGCGAGATTGTCACTCTTAATTGCCAGCCGGACGGTTCGTTTCCCGGGAGAGGCTCAGAGCCGACCGAGGAGAACACCAAGCTCCTGGCAAGATGCGTCGTGGATTCCGGCGCAGACATTGGGCTTGCGCATGACGGCGACGGCGACCGCGTTGTGGCTGTAGATGAAAATGGCAACTTCGCCGGCGGCGATGCCCTGATTCCCCTGTTATGCAAACTCGAAGGCCGGAAGAAAGTCGTCGTTCCGGTCAATGCCAGTATGGCAGTTGACAAATTCCTCGGCAAGGTGAAGGTCGTCAGGTGCAGAGTGGGCGATGTTTACGTTTCAGAAAAGATAAAGGAAATCGGGGCGGATTTCGGGGGCGAGCCGTCCGGCACCTGGGTGTTCCCGAAGATTTCATACTGTCCAGATGGCATATACGCAGCGGCGCGGCTCGTTCAGATTGCCGCGCAGAGACCGCTCTCCGAGCAACTGGCGGAAATCCCGAAGACCAGCATACTCAAGAAACGCATTGACATGCCGCTGGAGCGTCGGCCCGAGGTCATGGCCTCGGTTGCCAGACTCATGACAAAGCACAAGCCCGCCGAAACCTCCGACATGGACGGCTTCAGGGCGGTTTTCAAAGATGGCTGGATATTGCTCCGTCCGTCCGGCACCGAACCCAAGCTGAAACTTGTTGTCGAGGGCGAAACAGATATAGCCGCCCGGAAACTATACGACATGGCAATCGAGATTGCGAAGGAGGCACTGAAATGAAGGCGTTCATACTTGCAGCGGGCGACGGAACACGCATGAGACCCCTCACGGCCAACATGCCGAAATCTCTCCTCCCGGTCGCGGGCAAGCCGCTCATCCAGCACATGCTGGAGACCCTGAAGGCATGCAAGGTGAAGGACGTCACGATTCTGGTCAACCCCGGAAGGCGGTACATCGACCAGGAGTTCGGCGACGGTTCGGAGCTCGGGCTTGAACTCAAATACGTTGTCCAAAGACAGCCCCTGGGTACTGCAAATGCTGTCGGTACTGCCCGGCTGGTCATAGACGAGCCGTTCCTGTGCATAAACGGCGATGTGATTGTGAACAAGCCCACGGTTTCCGGCATACTGGCGAATTTCAAGAAGAACGGTTCAACAGTCGTTACCGGTGTCGCAGTTGACAATCCATCGGAATTCGGAATCCTCGACCGAAAGAACGGGAAGCTGGTCCGTGTCGTCGAGAAATCAAAGAACCCGCCGGGCAACCTTGCCAATGCCGGCATATACATGTTCAACCCCGATGTCTTTGGGTGGATTGATAGAACAGATAAATCCGTCCGCGGGGAGTTCGAGATCACAGATACGCTCACGAAGATGGCATCCCAGGAAAACATCCAGTGCCATGAGTTCGAGGGCGAATGGGTGGATGTCGGCCGGCCGTGGGACCTTCTTAAGGCGAACAAGCTCCTGATGGAAGGCCTCAGATCCAAAGTCGAAGGAGAGGTACAGCCCAACGCCACAATCGTGGGAAACGTCATTCTGGGAAAGGATAGCCGGATATTGAACGGCGCTTATGTCGTCGGCCCAGTTATAATCGGCCAGGAAACGGAAATCGGCCCCAACTGCTACATCCGGCCATCGACTTTTATCGGCAGCCACTGCAAGGTCGGCAATGCCTCCGAAGTGAAGAATTCCATTCTCATGGACGGAGCCAAGGCCCCGCATCACAATTATGTAGGCGACAGCGTGCTGGGAAGGGATACGAACCTGGGCTCGGGCACCAAGGTGGCCAATTTGCGTCTGGATGGCCGCAGCATCAGGGTCGCACTAAAGGGTAAGATTGTCGACACCGGCCTGAGAAAGCTCGGGGTCATCACCGGAGACAACGTCAAGGTAGGAATCAACGCCAGCATACAACCCGGGACAATAATCTCAGAGGACAGCCTTGTGGGTGCCGGCACGACCGTCGGTGGCACAATATCTCCGGGCAGCCGAATATACTGAATAATGTTGAATGCAACTCTTAACATTTTCAAGCAACGCATTCGACTATGGCATGATCACAATTCTTAACTAAATCGAATGCCATCTGGCTCGCATCATTCTGCCTTCAATCGGTGAATGCGGCGATTAAATATAGCATTCTGGAGCATTCGCCCTGAATCAGCAGTATATGGGCAGACAGATTCAAACGTTTCCCCGTAATCGGCAATTCAGTTGCGTTGAGATTACGGGAGGACTGCTTCGTAGGTGCCGGAACGACTGTTGGGGGCACCATATCACCTGGCAGCCGAATTTTCTGAGATAATCTATATATTCGGCTGTGCGATGCCCGTGCCGGTGAAAGCATGGCAAGGGGTTTTGTGCTGATATCGGTCGAACCGGGAAAGGAGATGGAGGCCTACCGCCAGTTCAAGAAAATAAAGGGCGTCGTAGAGGCCACGCCGCTTCTCGGGGATATCGATTTCATACTTATTGTCGAAGCGCCGGCAAACAATGATATCGCCGGCATAGTGATAAACAAGATTAGGCGCGTAACTGGCGTTGTAAGCACCAAGACTCTTGTCGAGGATGAGTTCCTCAAGCATTTCGAGGACCTCTTTTGAGCGTGATATCATGAAACTGATAATGTTGGGACCACCGGGGGCAGGAAAAGGAACGCAGGCGCAATTTCTGGTCGAGAAATACGGCATACCGCAGATAAGCACGGGCGACCTTCTCAGGAAGGCAGTGGCCGAAGGCACAGAGCTGGGCAAGATCGCCAAGAGCTACATGGATGCCGGCAAGCTGGGACCGGACGATCTCATTCTCGCGCTGGTCAAGGAAAGAATAGAGAAGCCGGACTGCAAGAAGGGCTACATCCTGGACGGATACCCGCGCAACCTTGCGCAGGCCGAAGCCATGGAAAAGCTGGGAAAAGTCGATGTTGTGATAAACCTGGTCCTCCCGATGAGCGAACTGGTGAACCGGCTCACTTCAAGAAGAACATGCAGGAAGTGCAATGCGGTTTTCAATCTCACAGCCAGACCGCCAAAGGTCGCGGGAAAGTGCGACTCCTGCGGCGGCGAGCTTTACCAGAGGGACGATGACAACGAGAAGACCGTCAGCAAGCGCCTGGACACCTACACTGCGCAGACCGCACCTCTAATTGAATATTACAAGAAGAAGAAGCTTCTCAGGGACATTGACGCGACACACGGTATGGAGAACACACTCGCCAGCATAGTCAAGGTCCTCGATAAGATATGAGCCTCAAGGGTTCGATAGTCATCGCCTTTTCCGGCCGAAGATATCTTATGGTCAGGCATGCCCAGCGCGCCTGGGAATATCCCGGCGGCCGTTCCGAGGGCAACGAAACCCCGCTGGAAACTGCCAAGCGGGAATTCGTCGAAGAAACGGGGCTCGCCGGAACAGGATGGAAGGAATGCGGCATAGCCCATCTGGTCACCGGCGACCTGGCGCTTTTTACCTGCAAGGTTTCGGGCAGGCCGAAGCCGCAGACGGATGAGATTTCCGAAGCCCGCTTTCTCACTGCCCTGCCGGTGAACCTCTCGTTCGAAAGGCAGGAATATTTCCAACTCATGGCCATGGCAGGGCTCGGGCCCAAGCAGAAAACTGATTACGATGCTGCCTCCAGGGAATTCGACTCTCTAAGAGGAAAAACCGCATCCGACGAATATTGGACCGATGCCCTTACCCGTTCCGGCCATATCCGGAGCGGCGCACGCATCCTCGACATCGGCTGCGGGACAGGGCGGCACAGCATCGCCCTGGAACGGGCGGGTGCAGAAGTGTTCGGCCTGGATTATTCCGCCGGGATGCTTTCCAGAGCCAACACCAAAACCAGGGGGTGCTGGGCGCAGGCGGATGCTGCCGGGCTTCCTGTCGGCGGAGAAAAATTCGACCTTGCCATGATGATACTGGGTCTACAGCATGTGGATGACGAGTCCCTGGCGATATCCGAGGCCCGCCGCGCCCTGAAACCCGGCGGCCGCATCCTGATTGCGACCGTTTCCAATGCCAGAATAAGGCGCAACATCACAGGCCTTTTCCCAGGCCTGGCAAAACTTGATCTGGACAGATTCATGCCTGTCCCCGAACTGAAATGGCATCTGCGGAACTGCGGTTTTACCGAGATAAGCCAGTATGTAATGCGAACTCCCAAGAAAACTGAGACTGTTGACGCACTCGTTGAAAGGTTCAGACGGCGCTATATCTCCACCCTGGCGCTGGTTCCGGAAAAGGATTTCGAAAGAAATCTGGCTATTTTCGAGGCAAGGCTGAGAAAAATTTGCGGGAACAGTGCAGAAACAGACGTCGAAATTACGTTTCTAAGTGCAGTGAAGATGCTCTAAATATCCTGGTTATCGCGTTTTCTGAGATAGGTGATGTTCTCATGCACTTCGTAGCCCGCCTTTTTGAACAGGGCCATCGATGCATCGTGGCCGTCCTCGATCAGGACCGCGAATATGCCCAATCCTCTTGCGCGCAGGCGTTTCTCCATCTCGTTCACAAGGGCTCTGCCGCAGCCCTTGCCCTGATGCTCCGGCACGACAGCAAGCCTGTTTAACCAACCCTTCCGGGATTCATGGGTCCCCAGCACCACCCCGGCAAGTTTCCCGTCCATAAAGCATCCGAGCCACATTTCCGGGTCGATGGCCATCTGCCTTTCGATCTCAGGCCGGCTGTCCCTGCCTTTGGGCCTGTAGGGGAGTCCCGCCCGGTCCCAGACCCCGACTATTGCATCGTAATCCGCAGACGAAAGCGTTCGGAGTTCCATGGTTCACACCCAATCCAGAATGAATTCATCGTAGGGGTCGCCGCGGACCTGGGTCTTGTTTCTCTTCACAGTTCCCTTCGTCCTGGTCACTTCCATCATCCCTTCGAACGCACCTTCCCAGGCCACGCAGGTTTCCTCTGTGTAATTCGAATCCTTCATTATGACGACGGCCCGCTTACCGTACTCATCGCAGAGTACAGAAACCTCTCCGAAATCGAATGTGTCCTGGTAATTGTGCTTGGCCTGCTTCAGAAGATGCTTGATGTTGACGAATCTCACGAGATATGCGAGGCTGCCCAGGTTCTTGACCGTGTGATGCCCGGTCTTCTTCACGTAATCCATGCCCTTGTGGTCGCCAATCCATTTCAGTACTGCCCAGTCCATCTCCAGCGGGTACATGGATTCGGCCCTGATGCTGCTCTGGTCCATCTTAAGCTCGCTCAGGCACTCG
>JAQVMG010000144.1 GCA_028703755.1 Thermoplasmata archaeon
CGAGGTTGGCTTTGACGCTCAGAACCGCATCGGCCAGCGTGAAGTACATCTGCTTCTCCATCATCGGAACTACGCCTCCGATGGGAAACACGTCGCACTCAAATTTTGACATTTCCCTGGCCGCGAATTCCCTCAGGTCGGGGAAACGCCCGCCCTGGATAGGACCGGCGAGAAGCATATTGCCTTTGTTCTCTGCCGACATCCTCGTGCGGGAGATTGTCTCGGCAAGGTCGGTTTCGGCTTTCTCCCGGGAATCTTCGGGTTCGGAGAAGAGGTCCAGCACTGTTCCGATGTCGGAGCCTATCGCCTTCTGAAATTCGATTATGTCCAGGGGGTCCAGTTCGATCTTTCCGTAGACATGCGCCTGGAACGTTCCGGAATCGGTCATAATCGGACCGTCGAAGCCAACAAGATTGTGGAGGCCCTTTCCGAGTGCGATTTCCCTCAGACGGTCGTTCTTGCGGATGATGTATGAATTGGTGATAATCGCCTGGATGCCTGTCTTTTCCTTCATCTCGGCAGGAGAAACGGTAATCTGGTTGGGATTGATGACTGGCAGAAGCGCAGGCGTCTCGATTGCGCCGTGCGGCGTCTCGAGAACGCATATCCTTGCCAGGCCGTCCCGGTCTTTTAGCTCGAACATCGGAACGGAGAAATGCCCTCGGGCTATTAATATTTGGTAAGTTCCTGGGCTTTCATGAACTCCCGAAGAAAGGTTGTGGCGTAACAGCCTTTCGTGAGTGTGAAATCGAAACGGATGGAATCCTCGCCAAAAGATATGCCCAGGTCCCTGACCGGTGCGACAATCTCTCTGCGGGTGCCCCTGGAACTGAGCTTTTCGTATTCCGACAGGACGAAATCACGGCTTTTAACGCCTTCCTGCTCGATTATCTTCGCCTCGATCTCGCCGGGCTCGCCGCCTGCGAACTCAGAATCTGTTCCATAGAGAACGGCGCTGACGTAGGCCTTGTGCTGGCGCACAAGCTCTGTCAGCCGCGCAATGTTTCGGGAATCGGCAGTCAGCCACTGCTCATGGTCAGGCAACCCGTTCTTATCCACTTTCAGAACTATGTCCCCTTCAACCGGCTCGTTTAGAGGAAGGCCTCGCCTCATCCTCTCGCTCAGCATCCTGTTGAATAGGAAAGATTGGTATGCATGTATGAACATCATCGTCAAATTCTGAGGGAGCTGGCCCAGGGCGCCCACATAATCGTCGGGATTCTTCACCAGATGGTTCAGCATGGCGACTTCGAAGCTGAGCTCTTTCGGAAAATCATGAAGCGCTTCCGGGATGTTATGGGTCGAGGCGAAATGAGCCCTTGCCATGGCGGAACCTTCCTGCTCGAAGTCGCTTGCCAGGCCGAGATATGCCATAACTGCCTTTTCCGGCTCTTTCCTAGTCATGAACTTGCCGACCTCATGGGTTATCGGTCTTGCAGCTCCGAATCTCTGGACTCCGAAAAAGTTCGGAAAACCGCCCAGTGATTTCAACTTGCTTTCCACACTGTAGCATATCTGCTGTGCTTCCGACATGCCTGGCTCGATGTCCTTTAGCACAATGCTGAATTTATTTCCTATCAGGTCACCCATGCCAATCTGGGCCTTTGTTGGGTACATTCTCAGAAATTCAACATCGGTAAGGCCTATATTCGCAACTTCCTGCATCGGCGCCGCGATGACAAAAAGCTGGGTCGTCACAGCCCGCCGGTCCTTGGTGCCGGCGAACATTATCTTCTTCCGGCTCATCCTGAGGCGCCTGGCCAGTTCTCTCACGAGCCGGTTGGTTTCCCAGTACCTTGCGCGGAGGAGCACAGCCGTATTCTCACCGGCCGGGTCCTCAGGGGGCATTATCGAGATTTCCTCTACGATGAAATCTTCGGGTTCCGCTCTGAGGCGCCCTCCCAGCGGTTCATCGCCAGTGTAAAAGAATTCCAGGCCGATGCGGCGCTCGGCCTCTCCGGAATCGGTAAAAAGGGACTCTGGCCTGTTCATATGAAACCAAATCCCCGGTTTAGATCAAATCGATTCAAAGTTCCTTCTCAAAACCTGACCTCAGGTCGCTGAAGGAATCCGCGATCGCCTTGGTGGCCTTCTTTATTACGGTCTCCGGCTTGCCTGACTTTGTCCGTACATGAAGGATGGTCTTGTCCAGTTCGGGGTGTCCTATCTTGTATTCTGCCACATCCACGTTCTTGTCCTTAACCAGTTCTTCGACCAACGGGTGCAGAAGGGTCATATCCGCTATGTCCATCTCTATGAATATCTCTTTTTCTGACTTGTCCTTGATGCTGAGCTTCATTCAGATACCTCTTGACAACCGCAGATAAATGCTGCTTGTCTTTAAAGGTTTTGATTAATTTTATATCTGAGGCCAAACATGAGGCGTTGTGAGTGATGTATCGCCTTTCTCAAAAACAGTAATAATCAAAGCCCTGCCTGCAATAATCGTGATATTTCTGATTTTCATATCCCTGATGTTTCTCATCAGTTATACTGAAGCATTCTACCTGGTCATATTGATTTGGATCGTGGCGCCGGTCATACTTGTAAAGTTCTGCAGATGGGCCGAAGCACGATTGAAAAGATTACCGCCTCGAAACAATTAAATAAACTGGCGATATGATTCGTACCATGGAATGGCGCCTTGTGGACTCCGATTTATCCGAACCCGAATACACTGTTGCAGCCGATGAGGCCATCGCCAGGGCGCGCTCGAAGGGCCTTGTGCCCAACACTCTGCATTTCTACAGGAGGAAGGTCCCCACAGTCTCAATGGGATATTTCCAGAAGGCTGACGAAGCATTGGACATTGATTTTTGCCGCAGGAACTGCATAAGGATACTAAGGCGGGCAAGCGGGGGAAGCGCCATTTACACGGACCCTGGCCATCTCATCTATGGCCTTGTGGTTGATGAAGCGCAAATTCCCGCAGACAGGAACGAGGCATTCAGAAAAGTATGCTCGGCCATCACGCTGGCCCTCGGTTCATTGGGTATCCAGGCGGAATTCAAGCCGGCCAATGACGTGTTGGTCAACAGGAGAAAGATATCGGGAAGCGCCCAGATGAGACGGTGGGGCACAGTTCTCCAGCACGGCACCCTGGTTCTTTATAATGACATCGGAATGATGACCGGTGCGTTGAAAATGGATACCGAGAAAGTCCACAGCAGGAATCTTAAGCCTGAGACATATGTGACTTCGCTGGAGGAAACACTGGGCCATGCCCCGGACATCCAGGCGGTGAAATCGGCATTGGTCGACGGATTCGAGAAGACATTCGGAGTGACATTCCGGAAAACCGGTCTTACCGAATTCGAAAATGAATTGATCCGTGAGCTTACCGAATCAAAATACGGCCGGGACGAATGGAACCTTTCCAGATGATTATTGCTTCTTCCGGCTGCATATGGCGTTGGCATCCCCGTCCCAGAAAACCTCGCGGTCGGGGTTCTTTGCCTGAATCTAGATCGGAAGAGCGGCGTGTAG
>JAQVMG010000033.1 GCA_028703755.1 Thermoplasmata archaeon
CTGCCGAAATCGTTGGAGCAGTGTTGTCAATTGAATAACATAGAAGTTTCTGGCTTGCCAAATTCGTTTGGTCCGAAGCCTGTATCAGAAGAGTGTGGTCTCCTTCGGACCACCCAGTTGTGCTCACATTGTAATTCACAGAAAAGGATTGAGGGGGCAATCCGTCAAATGAAAAATTGGCATTGCTCAAATTATAGTTGCCATCCCAGATATCCAATTGAATGACGGTGCCTGATTTAATGACTGTTACATTGACTGGCGTAACAACGGAGATGTTCGGGGGCACCTCGACTCCGCAGGAGAATTGATGATACAACGGATATCTATCAATGTTAGAGCCCTGTGTGAATGTAGTGAACGGTTTGTCCCCGATGCCGTCCTTTCCGAGTATGTTTTGATTAATGCCTGAACGGTAATCGCTCACAATGAATTTTTGCCAGTAATTGCCTCCAGAGGGGTAGCCATTATCCCATTTGTTTAGATAATCCCCGGCATCCTGTGCATAATGGTATACCGTCTCTAAAATATTGTTGTGGAAGAACGTGTTGTTGGAGGAACTGTAAATGTAAAAACTCGTATAGCCATTTGCTCGCACTGTGTTGTTATAAAAAGCATTTTCTTGAGAGTTAGATACATGGAAACCTACATGATTATTAGAATACAGAACATTGTCATGGATATAGTTATTTTCCGAAAATTGGACTGACAGCCCATTGTAATTCTGATAACATGTATTATTTATAACTGCAGATTCTGATAGGTCCCAACAATGAATTCCATTGGAATTAGAAACATTATGATTTAATGCAATGTTATTTTTTATGGTACAATCTGAACTATAAAATATACCAATTCCCCATGTAGTATACCCTATTCGAGTGTTATTGATTACATAATTATCTGAAATGGTGATTCCCGGGCATGATGAAACAGTAATTCCGTACCAGTTGTTCTCAGCTGTGTTATTGAATATCGTGGCATTGGTACAATCGAAAAGCCCCAATCCAGAACCTAGGTTGATATAGTAATCATTGGTCCTCGCATTGAACAGATAGCAATTTCGTACTACAAAATGAGAGGTGATGTTTCCAATGAAGATGCATAAACTGCTGCCACTTGCGTTAATGATGTAATTTTCTATAATCCAGGGGTTTGAGGCAGAGCCGTTTCCAGGCCAGCCTTCAGCAGTTGCCATTGAGGCAAACTGCGCATTTGAATCAATCCTCATTGGTGCATGAGACGTATACATCACACCGTTCCTCACAACCACCTTTCCCTCAATCAATTCAGCTTCTTCTTCACCCAGCACAACCGCTGAGCTAGCCACAAGAACAAAGCACAGCCATAGCGAGATAACCCGTTTCATCTCTTCTCCTTCTGGGCTATAAATACAAAGCCCATCTAAAAATCTTTCTGTTCGCGGGGGACTCGGAAAAAAACTACAGATAGAGCCATACCGTAAACCTCACCACAACGTCCAGATTGCCAAAGACTGCAAACCGGCACCATTCAACCATTTATCAGCATTCGAGCGCCTCGAACATCCGCGCAGCAAACATTGCCGCCTCGCTTTTGGCACAGAGGAATGCAATCGCATCGGGGTCGCTGCATCCCAGTTCAGTCATTTCGAATCCCATGGCCCTCGCAGTTTCCCGGGCTTTTGCGATGCCCCCGGCGCCCTGGCCGATATTGAAAACCGCGACGATGCGGACCCTGTCTTCACCGACAGGGCTAGAAGCCAGCCCCAGGAAATCGGGCATCGGAGATTCTCCAGCCGGGCCGATGAGGGTTCCTTCGCCGTCATCGAATGTGGAGCGCACCCTGATGCGCAGGCCGGCAGATTTCGCAAGGAGCGCGGATTTGTCATGGAGCACCCTGGCTCCGTGATTTGCGAGCCTGAACATCGAGCCGTAATCGATGAATTTCATGAATGGGGCGTCCTTCACAAGGCGCGGGTCTGCCTTTGCCACACCCGGAACGTCTTTGTAGATGTCTACAAAATCCGCGCCCAGTGCTGCGCCGATTGCGACCGCGCTCGTGTCGCTGCCGCCGCGGCCCAGGGTCAGGATGTTTCCTGCTGGGTCTGCGCCCTGGAATCCCGTCACAACAGGCACAAATCCTGCATCCAGCACCGCCCGGATGCGGTCGGCATCTATCTTACCAGGCGCTGCGTCCCCGAAAGGGCCTTCGGCGAAAATTCCGGCGGTGTAGGCAGTCATCGGCTGAGCGCCGATGCCCCTGGAGTTCAGGAGGGATGCGATTACGCATGCGGAGATTATTTCACCGGAGGATGCGAGCAGATCTTTCGTAAGGCCGTCCGCTCCGCCCGGAAATTCATTTAGGAGATCTAGAAGGGTATCGGTCGCGTAAGGGTCTCCTTTCCGTCCCATGGCGGAGACCACCAGAATGACTTCGTCACCTGCGAACCTGGCCTTCTTCACTTTGCCGACGAGGAGTTCCCTCGAAGCTGCGTCGGCCAATGAGGTCCCGCCGAACTTCTGGACTATGAGCATTCACATCTTCCTTGACTTCAGGCCTTTCTCAACCAGGGTCTCGGCAATCTGGACCGCATTCAGCGCGGCGCCTTTCAGCAGGTTATCTGAGACTACCCAGATGTTGAGCCCGTTCGGAACGGTCGGGTCTCTGCGGATGCGGCCGACGAAGGTGTCGTACTTTCCGTCACAGTCCAGCGGGGTTGGATAAATCTTTTTTGAGGGGTCGTCCATGACGGTGATCCCAGGCGCTTTCTTGAGCAACTTCACGATATCTGCAACCTCAAAGGGTTTCTCTGTCTCGATGTTCACAGATTCGGAATGCCCTCTGATGACTCCGACGCGGACCGCGGTTGGGCTAACTGCAATGGCCGGGTCAAGTATCTTGTGGGTCTCGTTGACCATCTTCATCTCTTCCTTGGTGTATCCGTTCTCAGTGAAATCGTCTATGTGGGGAATCAGATTGAAAAATATCTGGCGCGGGTAGACGTTAACCTCGATTGGCTTTCCCTCGGTGTACTGTTTGGCCTGGGATTTCAGCTCTGCGATTGCCGGAGCCCCTGTCCCGGATACTGCCTGGTAGGTCGCGACGACAATCCTCTTTATCTTGTATTTGTCGTGTATCGGCTTGGCAGCTACAAGCATCTGGATTGTGGAGCAGTTCGGGTTGGCAATGATTCCCTTGTGGCCGTCCAGGGCATCCGGGTTCACTTCGGGGATGACCAGGGGTATGCCGGGTTCCATTCTCCATGCAGCCGAGTTGTCGATGACAATGGCGCCTTCGGACACCGCTATCGGAGCAAGTTTGAGGCTGGCTTCGGAGCCGGCCGAGAATATGGCAATGTCTACATCCCTGAAAGCGCCTGCCTTGGCTGCGCGGACTGTCGCTTCCTTTCCCCTGAATGTGACCTTCTTTCCGGCCATGGATTCAATGTCCATAGGTATGAATTCCGAGATAGGGAATTTCCTGTTCTCGAGCGTCTTTGTCATCTCAGTTCCCACGGCGCCCAATGCGCCGACAACAGCTACTCTGAATTTGTCCATGTCAATTGCCTCCTACATCTCCCTGTGCATGTTAAGCACGTCAATCATGATTGCGAAACCCGTTTCCAATTTTCCTGCGCCGGGGCCCTGGATGGTGATGTCTCCGGAAAGGTCTGTCGTGAAGGTGAGCGCATTCACAGCGCCGCTGACGCCTGCCAGCGGGTGGCTCAGGGCAAGCTTCACCGGCTTTACCGAGGCGATAATCTTTCCGTGCTCGATCCTTGTGGAGCCGACGAGCTTGTATCTCATTCCTTCTTCCTTGGCCTTCCTGATGTCCTCGAGCGTGATTCCGGAAATTCCGACTCTCTCGGCCGCATCGGATGGCTTTATGCTGCCTCCGAGGACCACGTTGGAGAGAATAACGACTTTAGCCAGGGCATCGAATCCCTCAACGTCCGCCGTGGGGTCCGCTTCGGCATATCCGAGCTTCTGAGCCAGCGCGAGAGCGTCCGGGTAGGACATGTTCTCCTCTTCCATCTTGGTCAGCATGAAATTGGTCGTGCCGTTGAGTATTCCTTTTATCTCCTTTATGTCGTTCACTGCCAGGCAATATTCCAGAAGGTCGAATATCGGGGTTCCCGACATCACGACGCCTTCATACCTGAAGAGAGCGTTTTTCCTCTGTGCAAGCTGGCAGAGTTCCTTAAAATGAAGCGTTATCGGACCCTTGTTGGTTGTGGCGACGCACATGCCCTTCTCGAAAGCGGCTTTGATGTGACTGGTCGCCGGCTCTCCGGTCTTGATGTCAGTGAATGTTACTTCCACCATGATGTCCGCATCCGCCTCTTTGATCAGGTCCAACGAGTTCAGGCCGATTGTCGCACCTTCCGCAGGAAAATCATGGACCGTACCGTGGGCCTTGAGGTGCTCAAGGAACTTGGGAATGTCCATTCCCTCAGGGACAAGTATCGAGCCCATCCTCATGTCGGCCACGCCGACGAGCAGCGGCTCGAATCCGAATTTCGCATCGAGCAGTTCCTTCTTCTTCACCAGGATTTCAAGGAAGCCCTGGCCCACGACCCCGCACCCTATCAGAATGATTTTCCTTTGCATGATTTCACCTTGTCCAGCATAATAAAAAGAGGATATATAATTGTATCCACCCGTGATTATTCGTGCGAAGGTTTTATATCCAAGTGTATGTTATATTTCATTCGCTTATAAAAGACGGAGCACTGGACAAATGGAAAAGGATGTTTGCAAACTGCCGCCTGACGAGTGGATCAAGAACCTCAAATTCGACACCACCGACCAGGTAAAGATACCGCCGCACCTCGCAGACCAGGTCATAGGCCAGGAAGATGCGGTCTATGTCATCAAGAAGGCAGCCGAGCAGAAGCGCCACGTCCTCCTCATCGGAGAGCCCGGAACGGGAAAATCCATGCTGGCCAGCGCGATGGTCGACTACCTTCCCAAAGGGGAGCTTGAGGATGTCATCGCCTACCCCAACCCCGAGGACCCAAACGAACCGATAATCAAAGTGGTCCCCGCAGGAAAGGGCAAGGAAATTGTCTCGGCCCAGAAAGCCGAGGTCATGCAGAGGCAGAACCAGAAGTTCCAGACCATGTTCACAATCATTTTCCTTATCGTAGGGTTTGCAATCATCATGTTCATTCTAGACCCGAGCCACAGCCCGATGTGGATACTCCTGGGCATACTTGCGGCGGTCTTCATCTACATGGCCACCAGGATGCCCGGCGCCCAGCGCCAGGAAGTCGGCCAGATACCGAAACTCCTGATGTCGCACCAGTCATCGGACAAACCGCCGTTCATTGACGCCACCGGCGCACATGCCGGCGCACTGCTTGGCGATGTGAAGCACGATCCGTTCCAGAGCGGCGGATTGGAAACGCCTCAGCACGACCGCGTAGAGGTCGGTGCAATCCACAAGGCGCACAAGGGCGTCCTGTTCATCGACGAGATCAACATGCTCAAGATGGAGAGCCAGCAGAGCCTCCTGACCGCACTGCAGGAGGGAAAGTTCCCTATCGTCGGCCAGAGCGAGCGCAGTTCCGGCGCCATGGTCAAGAGCCAGCCGGTTCCGTGCAGCTTCGTCCTTGTCGCGGCAGGCAATCTCGATTCAATCTACGGCGCAAAGGACCAGAACGGCAACCAGCACGGCGGAATGCATCCCGCGCTCAGGTCCAGGATACGCGGATACGGTTATGAGACTTACATGAAAACGGTCATGCCCGATACCGAGGAGAACCGCAAGAAGCTCATCAGATTCGTTGCCCAGGAGGTCGTGAAGGACAAGAAGATACCTCACTTCACCAAGGAGGCAGTAGCTGAGATTGTCAGAGAAGCCCAGAGAAGGTCCGGCCGCAGGGGCCACCTCACCCTTCGCCTGAGGGAGCTCGGCGGGCTGGTCAGGGTCGCCGGAGATATTGCCAAGGAAGGCAACCTCCCGTTCGTCACCAAGGATGAAGTTATCCAGGCCAAAAAGGTCGCAAGGTCGCTCGAACAGCAGATTGCCGACCGCATGGTCGAGCAGAACAAGGAGTATGCAACTTTGCTGACCGAGGGAACAGCAATCGGCTTGGTGAACGGGCTTGCGGTATTCCAGGGCGACGGTTCGCTGTCCGAATACTCCGGCATGGTCCTGCCCATAGTGGCCGAGGTCACGCCTGCCCAGCACAAGAACGGCGGGGTCATCATCGCCACCGGAAGACTAGGGGAGATAGCCAAGGAAGCGGTTCAGAATGTCTCCGCAGTCATCAAGAAGATGACCGGTGAAGACATAAGCAATCATGACGTTCATGTTCAGTTCGTGGAGAGCGGTTCCGGCATCGAGGGCGATTCGGCTTCGATTTCCGTCGCAACTGCCGTTTTCTCTGCGCTGGAGGGTATAGAGGTCGACCAGAGCCTGGCCATGACCGGGTCCCTCAGCGTCAGGGGTAAGGTCCTGCCTGTCGGCGGAGTCACTGCAAAGATAGAAGGCGCAGCCGAGATGGGTCTGAAGAAAGTGCTCATACCCAGGGCCAACATGAAGGACGTTCTGCTCGAGGACAAATACATCGGCAAGATAGATATCATACCCGTGGACACACTGAGCGATGTTCTCGAGCATGCATTCGTCGGCAAGAAGAAGGACGGACTCGTGAAGAAGCTGGCCGCAGTGGTGCCCCTAAGCACGCCGGCAGCGGTGAGACCCATCCAGTCCACCGACAGACTGCCGGTCTAGAGAGGTTTGCCAATGTGCGGGTTTGTGTTTGACGGACTCTCCGGCGAGGAAGAGGATGATGATTTCATCAACAGGGAATGCTATCTTTTCAACCGTAACCTAGACAGAATATTGGACGATGCCAGATGCATCCACTGCCGGAACTATCTCACACTTCAGTGCAAATACATTCATGAGTTCGTGGACGAGGACGGTGAAGCTTGAGCACCGGCCTTTTCCTGGGCAGGTTTCAGCCGTTCCACAACGGCCACCTCGAGGTCATCAGATGCATGGCGGGTCAGGTTGACAAACTGGTCATAGCCATCGGAAGCGCACAGGAGAGCCACACGCCCGAGGACCCTTTCACAGCCGGGGAGCGCCACCTCATGATCTCCGAGTCGCTCGACGCTGCGGGAATAAACAATTACCATCTCATACCGATAGTGGACATAAACAGATATTCCGTCTGGGTCGCCCATGTACGCTCCCTGGTTCCGCCGTTCGAGATAATATTCACGAACAACGACCTCACTGCCAGGCTCTTCGCCGAGGCAGGAATCGAGGTTCGGAGGACCGAGCTTTATGACAGGGAGCGGTTCTCGGGTAAAATTGTGCGCAGGACCATAGCAGCCGGCGGGGACTGGAAGAGTCTTGTGCCTGCTGGAACGGCAGGGGTCATCGGCATGATTGACGGAGAGAAGCGAATAAGGGAACTGGCAGGTGAGAAGCAGTGAAGCCGGAGGAGAAGCTCGGAGACCTGTTGACCTCACGGAACCTCACACTGGCTGTTGCCGAGTCCTGCACCGGCGGGCTTCTGGGCAGCACTATAACCGACGTGCCGGGCTCTTCGGCCTACTTCCTTGGCGGCATCGTCGCATATTCCAACACCTCGAAAATCGAGATACTGGGCGTTCCGGCGCAGACCATAGAGAAGAACGGCGCTGTGGGCGAGCGCACAGCGGTCTGCATGGCCAAAGGAATCCTGAACAACTTCGCCTGCGACATCGGCATCGGGATAACCGGCATTGCAGGGCCAAGCGGCGGTTCGGAGCAGAAGCCGGTTGGCACCGTGTTCATCGGTGTGGCCAACGAGATGGATGAATTGGTCCGGCAGTTCAATTTCACTGGCACCAGGCAGAAGATAAAAGAGGCCAGTGTCAGGGCGGCGCTGGAACTTGCTTGCGAATTTCTGGAATCAGAGGGTGAATGAATGGATGTTCGGTGGAACGTCGACCCCGAAATCCAGAAAGAGGCATGGGGCCGCATCCGGACAATAACCGGAGAAGTTTCTGCAATGGCGAAGAGCGCCAACCTGATAGTTGACCTTGGCGGCGGCTCGGGTTGGTTCGGAATGCATCTTGCCCAGGCCCATAAGGATTCGGCTGTGGTTTCGATTGACACTGTGCCCAGACTCGGAGAGAAAAAGGTCCAGCATATCAAAGGAAGCGCCTTGGACGTCCCTCTGGAATCCGGCACTGCCGACATTGTCGGCGCCAACGCCATCCTGCACCATGTCCCCGACCAACTGAACAAATGCATGTCCGAAGTATCCAGAATCCTGAAGCCCGGCGGGCTGTTCCTGGCCCAGGAGCCGCTGGCAGGCAATCCGCCTGCCAGGTGGACACGCGGGTGGGTGCATACCAGCGCCCACGAGGAAGGCGAGCGACCGCTGCCCTATGAAGCCATGGAGAAGGCCATACTTGCCGGCGGCCTGAAGATTGAGAAAGTCGAGTTCTTCTTCCTTACTTCTTACCTGATGCCGCATATCGTGCCCCTGGCGCCAGCCGGGATGAGAGGGATTCTGAGGAAGAAGGGGCTGTTCCTCGTCAGGCTGGACCGCGCGATGCTGGAGAAGATGCCGGGCCTGGCGAGATGGGCGGCGTATGTTTCTATTGTCGCCAGGAAACATTAGATGGTGCAAGGCCTATTCTCCAATGTTTTGAATTTTCGCCAATGATGTGGCCAGCATTCTATTGTTGAAATAATGCCATAAATTCCTAAAAGTTTCCAGCAAGCGGTGAATGCGATTCCAGAATTTATCCGTATCAGCATTCGCCAGATTGTCAAATTGATTTATGATACAATCTCTGTTATTGGAATTTCCGCAAAATTTGGGAACATTGAAATGATAATTTTGCGGGGTTTTAGGCGACTTCAATCCCGGAGCTCTGGGGCTGGCCGCCCTGCTTGCCTATCTTGACCTGGGGCATCTGTATCGGGGGCGGGAGGCGCATGTCCCTTGCCAGGACGACGCCCTGAGTGAGACAGTTCCGCATTATCAGATTGAGGACTTCATTGGCCACATCGTCAGGGAGTTTTTTATCCTTGACCCATTTCTGGGCTATGCCCGGAACGCCTTCAAAAAGAACGTAGCCTTCCAACTTGATCGAGGCGATGGCACCCATGCCTGTGTAGTTAATCGCAAATCTGAAGTTCAGCTCGGTTTCATTCTCCGAGCGCTCGATGACCTGGGATATTTCATGGTTAACCTGAATCTGGATGTTCTTCTGGACCTCGGTCGACCGTGAAAAGCGCCTCGCATCGACGGTCATGAACTCGAAATTCTTGACTGGCATTGAAACAGCCTCACTGGTTCTTGATGTCCTTCTTGATGTTGGGCCTTTCCTTGTAGAACATCTTCGAGCCGCAGTTGGTGCACTGAATCCCTACGGTATTGATGTCGCCCCTTATCCTTTCCTTGCACTTGGCGCACCTGTACAAATTCATTCCTCCCTGGGAATTTCCTCTGTTTCCTCTTCCTCGGGAACAGGCTTGCCGAGTTCGTGAGCCAGATTGGCCTCGTCTTCCTTCTTGAAGAGCTCAGCCTCGGATGCCGCTTCCTCGCGGGTGTAGCTTCTCACTCTTGTGGAATAAGCGGAAGCTGCGAATTTAAGGTCGCAGTGCTTGCAGTGCCAGATGCCCGATGAAAGTCTCTTGACAGCATCTGCCTGGCACTCGGGGCAGCGGAGCGGGTGGGTCCTGTGCCTGGTTACGCTCTTTATTTGCTTTCGTATCTTGACGCCGTATCTTGCGCCGTACTTTCCCGTTGTGCCTGCCTTGACTGTTCCTCTTGCCATTTTACTCACCTGATATCAATCTGGACCTGATGTCCAAAGTAAGTTTCTGGGCCGTGTCCACAGCCCTGCTGACCTCGTCGTAAGTCAGTGACCCTTTTAAACCTTTCTGCATGGCCCTCACGTGGCCCCCGTCGTCTATCGAGATTGTCAGCCGTGCATCCGCGCTCAGTTCTTCGGTCATGGTCGGGTCGGCCATTATTATGTCCTTTATCTTGACGAATGTAGCTGTGACCGGCCAGGATGATGCGGGCATCCTGAAATCATCTCCCAGTCCAAACCTCGACGCCGGCACGGTGGCTTGATGCAGCGCCAGCAGGCTTGCGATTGTTGCCGAATCGAAGAGGTTGCCGTCATAATCAATAACCTGGATGTCGAGATTGACGATCCAAATTTTCTTTCCCGGTTCGATGCAGAGCTTTTTCATGTCTATCATGTTGCTCTCGCGGATGCCCCTGTCGACGACTCTGGCTATCTCCACCGAATCATCCGATGGCGCGCCTGTTTCGAACGAAGGATGGGCCATCGGCTTCAGTTCGCAGCCGGTCATGAGCACGCCCTCGTCCGGCTTGTCGGGATAAGGCTCGCCGGGTTGGACCTTGACGCCGACCAGCACGTCGGTTTTTCCGAGTTGCACTCTCGCACTTCCCTCTGCGGTGCTTATCGGGTTAATTGCGAAATTCATTTCCCTGTAAGCCAACAGGGGCCGGTCGTCCTCCCGGCATTCCCTCTGGGCGAGTCTGTAAATCAGTTCCTTCTTTATCTCGGGGATTATGTTTCGCTTCATTGGACAGCCTCCCCATCGTCCATGTCGGCAAAATTCACTGCGTATCTGCGCCGCAGCGCGTCCGTCTGCAGTTCGTGAATCTTGCGGGATGCGTCCATGCCCATTCTAAGGGCTTTTCTCATCTCCTCCTGGGTCATGTCCCCGTCCATCTGAAGAAGCACAATGTCACCGGTCCTGGGAGCGATCCCGATAGGCATGTCAGCCTCGCCGAAATTATCCTCCTTCTTTCCGAGATCGAGAAGCAACTGGCCGTCCGCCTTTCCGACCGCGCAGGCAGCCACAAGATCTGTCATCGGGATTCCTGCGTCCGCAACTGCCACGGCAGCCGCGGTCAGGCCGGCGCATCTTGTTCCTGCATCGGCCTCAAGCACCTCGATGAAAACGTCGATGCTGGCCCTTGGAAAGTTGTTTGTTATAATCACATTCTCCAGGGCTTCCGCTGTGATCTTCGATATCTCGGTCGCTCGGCGGTTCGGGCCTGGCCGGACCCTTTCCTCGCTCGAGAAAGCCGCCATGTTGTAATTCACCTGGACAATGGCTTTCATCGGGTCCTGAAGATACTTGGGCTGTGCCTCCCGAGGGCCATAGACTGCGACCAGAACCTTGTTGGCGCCCCATTCCAGGTAAGCCGAGCCGTCTGCATTGGCCAGAACGCCGGCTTCAATGCGAATTGGCCTCAACTCATCGGGTTTTCTGCCGTCAGTCCGAAGGCCATCGTCGTTTATGAGTTTGATTTTTTCCGCCATACCGCTCACTCCCTCTTGATACCTATGTCGAATGTCATCTTTCCTACAGGCTGGCTTTGCCCTGCAGAAGCGCCGCCGTTCCCGCTCAGGAACTCCCTCACCGAATCTGTCAGCCCGTGAAGCTGGGTGCCGTGGTCTATGAGCTGTACAGCCGCAGCGGCCTTCTTCATTCCCTCGAACTCCCCGTCCATCCATATCACGCCGTTCTGGCCGACGAATATCCTGCAACCGGTGTGCTCCTTCAGCAGGGCTATCATGGAGCCGCCCTTGCCGATGACCCTCGGGACTTTGGTATGGGCGATTTTGGTAATCTGGCCGGAGCCCATCTTTCTGAGACCCTGCTCTTTCATCGTGAGGTTGACCCGCTTCGTCTCATCGACCTGGCCTATCTTGGCAAGAATTATGTCGCCGACGCCCAGGTATTGGCCCGCGGTGCCGAAATCCACTTTCCACTGAGTTTCATTGGCGTGAAGAAAAGCTGTGTATGGGCAGTTGATGTCGACCATCCAGTTGGAAGGACCGATGTCCTGAACCATGCCGATTACAGAGTCGCCCTGTCTTGGCTGGTATATTCCGCCGGCAGGTATGACGTTGATGAAACCGGACCGGATGTTCAGTATGCCAAGCTGAGCTGCAAAAATCTCACTGTCCTTTCGGAATGTGCCGGTACCTGGCTTATATGAAGAATCTCCCAATTTATCCCCTGGAACAACAAGAACCCTGTCCGTCCTTTGAACATTATCTGACTGAACCATGACATCACTTCCTGCGCCCTGCCCTGACGAGTGGGGGCCAACAACATATCTCTTTCGGACACCCGAGGATGAACATTTATTTTAGGATTTTGCTTTCCACGTTGCCCTTGGTCTTCTCATTGAGCTTGTCAAAAAGGTCCTGCTGGAGTCCGGCAGGGATCTCGACAACGCCCATCCATGAACCGTCCGCGCCCCATTCTCCCTTCGAGATTGTTCCCAGAGATTTGATGTCGCCGTAGCACTTGCCGTAGTCGATGCCCTGAAGCTTTATCGCCAGTCTCACCTTGTCCATGCTGATGGGCAATATCGCCCGCAGAGCCTGCACGATGTCCTTTATCTGGGCTGACGCAGGTTTCATCGGGTCGATGTGAATTCCTGCCTCTGCAATCGCGGCTTCGATTCTTGCGGGCGGGTGAGGGGTCTTTGTCTGTGGGTTCATGGCCTCGCGGGCAATCGTAGCTACAATCTGGCGGTGTTTCTCCTCCTGCATCTTGCGCCTCTGCTCGGTTGTGAGCTGGACCGTTCCCCTCCTGATTATCTCGATGGCTATGTCCTTTGAACTGGATGTGCCAAAGGCGGTGTCCATTTCCTCCTGGGGGGAGCGGGTTCCTTTCCTGGCATCCGCAAAAATCTCGTCAGCGGGCATGTGGTCAATAATATCCTTCCACTCACTTGGCTTTCCGCCGCTGACATATTCCGCTTCTATGATGATCTCGAAATTGTGCCCGTGAGATTCCAGCCTGGCTATAACCATGCCGTCCATCAGGCTGTCTGTATGCTCCTTCTCAATCATCCTGTCTTTGACCATGTCAGGACCTTTTACAGCTTGTCCGTATATTTGCTAATCTCGTCCGGCTCAAGTCTCACGAAGCGTTCGCCTTTCTTGATTACACCTATCTCAACAGTCGTCGGTGTAGGAGCTTCGTCGCCGCTGAGCTTCAGCCCTTCAAGGCCGAGGTGTATGGCGTCTTCCATGCTCATACCGTCCTTGAACTTGTTCTCGAACAGCTCGATTACCTGCGCCCTTCCGGAGCCTATGCAGCCGGCTTTGTACGAGCTCAGTGCGCCGCTGGGGTCTGTTTCGAAAAGGTGAATGCCCTGGGTATCGACTCCGCCCACAAGGAGGGCCGTGCCGAAGGGCCTGACTCCGCCGTACTGGGTGTAATTCTGCTTGTAATCGCAAATTCTCTTGACGAGCATCTCGGTCGTGATTTTCTCTTCGTAGGTGACCTTGTTTATCTGTGCGACTATCCTCGCGTAATCGACAAGGGTCCTGGCATCAGCCACCAGACCGGATGTCGCGCATCCGATGTGTTCGTCAATCTGGAAAATCTTCTCAACGGAATTCTGCTCGACGAGCTTGCTCCTGGTCTTCTTGTCGGCCATGAGTATGACTCCGTTCTTGAACTTCAATCCTACCGTTGTGGTTCCCCTTCCCACTGCCACCCTGGCGTACTCAACCTGAAATAATCTTCCGTCCGGGGAAAATACCGTTATTGCCCTGTCATAAGCCATCTGTCCTGCCTGCATCAATCTGCCTCCTGTTTGAAAGGGTCATAAGGCAATCCGATATTAATGTTTTGCAGGAGCGCGGATGGACGGTTAAAAGCTGTGGATGAAAAGGAAATAGCCGACAGCAAAACCCAGTATCGCGCCGGAGTTAAGCAGGGGAAGGCCTGCCTGGGGGCGGCCCTTCATCACATATCTCATGAGGATGCTGTAGCCGACAAGCGAGCCGATTAGGGTTGTTAGGGCGACGGCGAAACTCGCCATTGTGGGCTCCCTCCCGATAAGCTCTCCGTGCTCCATGACCTTGGTGCCAAGGTAATACATTGCGGAAATGACCAGGCTTCCGGGGAAAACGATGTCGCC
>JAQVMG010000034.1 GCA_028703755.1 Thermoplasmata archaeon
AAGACCTGTACGCCAACATCATGAACAACACGATAGACGCCTATCTGGGCCAGATGGTAGATTCCGCGAATGCTCTGAAGATGGGTTCCAACAAAAACCTGACTGCTAACCTGGAAGGCAACGACATTCAGGGCCACTGGTGGCAGGGAACAGGCGAGTATGAGGTGAGCGAGTTCGGCGTCACTATCGGCCGGTGGGGCGCGAATTATATTCCGTCTACGGAGAATGCCTTTGTGACCACTAAGAACAACATCTTCGGACCGGGCGGCCAGGTATCGGCCATCACCGTAGCCTCGAGGAATGTCACAGATGTCACCATGGACGGCGACATCGCCCGCGGGGCTTACTTCGGGGACGACTGCGGAATCCCGACCGGCGACGTCTTCGGTAACGGGGTGACGCTGTTGGGTGAAACAGTCATTGCAGACCTGCGGAACCTCGACATCTATGAGAACAAAGGCGCTGGAATCTACATCCAATCCATCGGCAACTCAACAGTCGATATCGCCGACTCCCGGATTCACGACAACTACTGGCACGGCATGTACTTCGAGAGCGTCAACGGGATCATTGACGGAACGGGCTCAGTCAACAACGTGCAGATAATCGACAACGGCGGAGACTGGAACGGCGATCTGCCCAACCTCGGAAGCGGCATATACTGCATCAACACGAAATTGGACATCGAGAACTCGGTTCTGGACAACCCCAACACAGATTACGAGGTCGGCGTCGGTCCCGGTTCGAATGTAACGCTACTGAACTGCACTTTCGACAAGCTCAGACTGAACGTCGAGGGAACGCCGGCAACAATCTACGGCGGCCCGAACCCCGAAACCATGATCGCGAACTGGAATGCGATCACCGACGGCTCTTTCAGAATAACTCTGGATGGCATTTCCCGGGATATTTCCGGCGTTGACTTCTCAGGCCCCATCACTATGAACACGGTTGCATTGCTGGTCGAGAATGCCATAAGGGCCGCTGACACATCAGACGGTTTCGCGAACGCCACATGCACATGGACAGGCACACGGTTCATCATAGCATCCGGAACGACTGGGCTTTCTTCAACCGCATTCTGGCTTGAGCAGCACAGCGGAATGGTCGGCACCGATATCTCGGGAACCACTCCCGGCAGTTCTCCGCTGTTCTGGTGGCTGGACTGCGGCGACAATGCCACATGGGATAACGGCACAACTTCCCATCTGTTTGTGAAGTGGTACATGCATGTGAAAGCCGAACAGCAGGGCACGGGCTTCGGCCTTCCGGCCGCAAACGTTCAGGTCAGGGACCTCGACGGCACCCTTGTTGCCTCGGGCGTAACAGGCCAGGACGGCATATGCAAGAATCTGGTTGTAACTGAGTACTACAGGACTAACACGACATTCACACCCTACACCCCACACAATGCAAGCGCCACGAAAGGCACAGCCTCCGGCTATACGCACTCCATGATGGACTCAACAAAGCAGGTCGTTGTGGTCCTTGATTACACCAGCACCGGGCCGACGGCCGATGCAGGCCCGGACCAATCCGTCGCGGAAGGTGCGAATTTCACGCTCGACGGCTCCGCCTCATACGATGATTACTGGATTGCTGACTGGTCATGGGCGATTGGTGCCGCGGTCCTCAAGGGAGAGATGGTTAACTTCTCGTTAGCGATTCCGGGAGTTTACATTGTCAACCTGACGGTGACTGACGCAGAAGGCAACACCGACACCGACGAAGCCATTATAACCGTTCTTGACAGCCACAGTCCGATAGCCGATGCAGGCCTGAACCAGACAGTCAACGAGGATACGACGGTGACATTCGACGGTTCCGGAAGCTCGGACGCCGCCGGAATTGCCAACTACACCTGGACATTCAACGACGGTGCAGCCGTAACCCTTTACGGCGTCTCGCCGACCCACATCTTCGCCCAACCCGGCATTTACACAGTTACCCTGACCGTGGCAGACCCGACGGGAAACACAGCCACAGATACTATGACCGTCACCGTGCTAGACATAACGGCTCCAGTACCGGTCGCCGGCGCACCCCAAACTGTGCCGCAGGGCACCCTGGTAACTCTCAGCGCTTCAGGCAGCTCGGACAACGTCGGAATAGTCTCCTATGTTTGGAACTTCAACGACGGCGTCAACGACGTCTCAAGAACCGGAGCATTGGTCGAATACAGGTTCAATGAACTCGGCAATGTGTCCATAACCCTCACTTGCGGAGATGCGGCCGGCAACAGCGCTTTCACAACCACATGGGTCAATGTGATAGACAACACCCCGCCCGAAGTATTGGTCGTGGCCCCGGGGGAAAGTCTTACCGAAGTGCCTCTCAACTGGGCGCTGGTGATAGTCTTCAACGAGCCGATGGACACAGCGAGCGTCGAGGCCGCATTCAGCATCACGGGCGGCTCGGCGACAGGCTTCGAGTGGAACGCTGAGGGCACATTCGTCCGGATTACCCTGGCAGCACTGGATTACGGCACAGCATACACATTCACCATCGGAACCGGCGCAACTGACATTTCGGGCAACAACCTTACCGCGCCGTACAGCAGCGACTTCACGACGAGGGCGGACCCGGAAGCTGAAGCGGAGTCGGACTTCATGGGAAGCAACTGGTGGATACTGATGGTCATAATCGTTATCCTTGCGGTGCTTCTGTTTGCCTCTCTGCTGAGGGGCAAGAAGGAGCCCGAAGCACAGGCAGCAACCCCCGAAGCAGCCCCAGCCCCGGATGCAGCGCCTGCACCGGCTCCGGCACCCGAAACACCGCCTGCACCGGCAGAAGAAGAGATCCAGTAAAACGTGAAATGAAGGAGGGAATATCCCTCCTTCCCTTTTCTACTATTTTCATTCTTTTTTAGATCAGCTTGCCCCACGACCTGTCGAATTCTTTCCACTCAATGCAATTCGACGGTTCTTCCGTGTTCAGAGGGAATTCGATCACATCCACACAGAAGAATCTGTCGAATTCTTTCTACTCAATGAAATTCGACGGTTCTTCCGTGTTCAGAGGGAATTCGATCACATCCACACAGAAGAATCTGTCGAATTCTTTCTACTCAATGAAATTCGACGGTTCTTCAATGTTTGGCGATAACCTAATCCCATCCACATTGAAGATATGCTGCCAATAATGGTCTCTAAATCAGTTTTCCCCAGGTATGTTCGAAATTACATGCGGTGAACCCGAGGTCTATCTTTTTGACCTCCAGGGTGCCGTCCAGAAGCCTGAATCTGAACTCGTCCACCTCGGCCGGGTACTCGTTGTAATAAAGTATTGATTTCATACCCATCTTCCTAGGCTGCTCGAACCGCCAGAATGCCCGGGTGTAAGCCTTCAGCCGCAGGAAAAGTTCCTTCTCTTTGTCCTTCCCTGTGATCTCGAAAACCGGCAGTCCGTCAATCACCTTATGCTTTATCCGGGTATGCTTTGTGTTGAACCGGTACTCCCTGTCGGTCGCCCTGTGGTAGAAATGGATGGATTTGTTGAGCCGGATATCGCACATGTCAAGCCAGGATTCTGCCTTCTCCCCGTTCCGGAATATCTGCGGTCCGATGTAGGGATTGAAATAATCGATGTATGAGCCGTCCTCACAGTGCACCAGTCCCCAGTACCACGGCGGCGCCGGTGCGTTCACAGTGACCCGCTGGTGGTAAGCGCTGCCTTCGATTGGCTTGCCTGCGACGGTGCCTCTGAGTTTCTGGCCGTATATCTTCATGATGTTGTAGCTGTATTTCTTCGTGTACTGGTTCTCGTTGAACCTGTGCTTCTGGAGGTAATCGTTCCAGGGCGTCATCTCGAAGTGAAAATCGTTGTCCTTGTCTTTGATGTTCACAGTGTATTTTTCCGGGCTGCCGAAGAATCTGAAATCCGTGCCCTCCAGGATGGGGTTCAGCTCGCCTGTGTCGCCGTCATGGCGGACCTCGAAATCCGCTTCTTCCAGCACCAGCGGGTCAAACATTTCCTTGCCGTTGAACCACCAGGCTGCGACCATTCCGTTGAATTTGAGAGCGTTTCCCTCCCAGGTCGGAAGCTTCGTGACACCCCAGTTCCGGTCCATGACTTTGATGTTATCAGTGTATTTCGTGGACCAGAGAATCATGAGCTGCTTTGTCCTTCCGGGGTGGTCGGGGTCCTTGATGAAGAATATCCACCACCACCACCACCAGGTGAGGTTCTCTATCATATCGTCCGTCTTGAGAACCCACATGTTCTCGTAGGGCTTGTGGGCTTTGGTCGTGACTTCCTTGGCCATCACGGTTCAGGACATTTCCGGAATATATATATCTTTCGCAGGCGATGCAAAATTTTAAAACTAATGGCTGTATAATCAGCCGTGAGGATTTAGAATGGAAAAATCGTATCAAGAACTGTGCAAGAGGACGGCCGAACTTATCGACCTGGGTACTGCCGGGGCGGTGCTTGGGTGGGACCAACAGGTTTACATGCCGCCGGGCGGCGCCGAAGCCCGCGGACGCGCGATTGCGACCATTGCCAAACTCATGCATGAGACGCTGATTGATCCGAGAAACGGCGTTCTCCTGGAGAAACTGGCTCCCATGGAAAAAACTAAGGGTTACGATTCTGACGAAGCCAGCATCATCCGCCTCGCCAGAAGAGGATACGAAAAGGCTGTCAAGGTCCCGCCGGAATTCACTTCCCGAATGAACGTTCTCCAATCAGAGTGTTTCGATATATGGCTCAAAGCCAGGCCTGCCAATGATTATGCGTTGGTGCAACCCACACTCGATAAGCTGTTCGGAATGTGCAGGGAGTATGCAGATTTCTTCCCGGGTTACGAGCATCCCCTCGATCCGCTGATGGACAACCACGATTACGGAATGAAGGCATCCGAAATCCGGCGAATTTTCACCGGGCTGAGGAAGGAACTGGTTCCCCTTGTGGAGTCAATCACAGCCTGCGAGCCTGCAGACGATTCTTTCCTGAGAATGAATTACGATGACGCCATGCAGCTGGATTTCGGAAAGCGCGTCGTCAGCGATTTCGGTTATGACTTCAACAGGGGCCGCCAGGACATGGCCGCCCATCCGTTCACCATCGGAATTTCAATCAATGATGTGCGAATAACCACGCGTGTGCACCCGGAATACCTTGGGTCTGCGCTCTTCGGCACGATGCACGAAGCCGGCCACGCCATGTATGAGCAGGGTGGCGATCCAAAGTATGATGCAACAGTCCTAAAAGGCGGCACATCCATCGGCGTCCACGAGAGTCAATCGCGACTCTGGGAGAACATCATCGGACGCTCCAAGCCGTTCTGGGAGCATTATTACCCCGGCCTGAAGAAGGAATTCCCGAAGCAGCTCGGAAAAGTCCCTCTGGACAAATTCTACAAGGGCATCAACAAGGTCCAGAAGAGCCTCATCCGCGTCGAGGCGGACGAAGTAACTTACAACCTCCATGTGATGCTGAGGTTCGATTTCGAATGCGACCTTCTGACCGAGAAACTTTCCGTGGCCGAGCTTCCGGATGCCTGGAATGACAGGATGGAAGCGGACATGGGCATCCGGCCGCCCACAGATGCGGACGGCGTCCTGCAGGACATCCACTGGTACAACGGAATAGTCGGCTACTTCCAGGGATACGCGCTGGGCAACATAATGAGCGCCCAGTTCTACGATGCTGCGGTGAAGAAGCATCCCGGTATACCTGCCGAGATTGCAGAAGGCAAGTTCAGTACGCTTCACAGCTGGCTCGTGGAGAACATCCACCGGCACGGTTGCAAATACACCGCGAACGAGCTCCTTGAAAGGACAACCGGCGGCGGCCTGGACATCGGCCCGTACATGAAATACCTCAAAACAAAATACGGCGAGCTGTACGACCTCTAATCAAGGAACTTGACCCAGGGCTCAGCAGTGTCGAAATCATGGAATCCCGCTTTGTCGTAAAGAGCCTTGGCAGGAACGCTGAATCCCTCCAGGAAAGCTCTCTGGCATCCCAACTTCCTGAGCCGGCGCAGCCCCTCGGTTATGCATGCAAGCCCAAGTCCCTTCCTCTGATGTTCGGGATGGGTTCCCACAGGCTCGAAGAGAGCCGTCCCGGTATCCGGATCAAACCATACCGTTGTGAAGGAGGCAATCTCCCCCTCCGGGTCAACAGCCACGATGTCCAGGTCCCGGTTGTAAAGCGGCATGGACATGATGTTCCTATACCACAGCCAGCCCTCGTATTTCTCATCCGGTTCATTCGGATGAAATGCCTTCCATGAGCACCAGCTTCTTGAGGGAAGTTCCTTGAGGTCGCCCAGTTCTCTGACCGTGAAGCCTTTGGGAACCTTCGGCTCCGGAATCTCCCGATCCAGGTCCTGGCGCCCCTGACGGCCGGCTGTGTTGGGCTCAGTGTATTTCACATATCCCCGCTGCCTCAGGAAGCCGTGGGCAATTCTGTCTTTTGAATCGGTCCACACGTAGACCTTCCTTTTACCGTCCCCGCCGATGCCTGAAAGCTCCGCTTCAGCGACTGCCAGCATCTCTCCGTACAGATCGGTGCGCATCATGTCCGGGTGTATTTGGGGAAATACATTGATTGGCCCTTCAAGAAGGATGAACCCGGCAATCTTTCCGCCGGATTCCCAAATCCGCACATTCTCCAGGCCGGGGTCATGGCAATTGAGGATACCGTGCCATCTGTAATAATCCAGACGGGCGACATGCCAGGAATATTCGCGCAGCCCGTTGGCTACCAATACATCTGTCAAAAACTTGCGCAAACCGGGGTAATCCTCATCCCCGGCGTAATGCCGCATGGTTGGCTTGGTCATAAAAAAGATTATCCCCTTGTGTCAGTGACCTTGATTATATGCCAGCCGAATTGGGTTTTCACCGGGCCAACAATATCGCCCTTCTTGGCCGCAAAAGCAGCTGTCTCGAACTCCTTTACCATCCTGTTCCTGGTAAAGTATCCCAGATCGCCGCCCTTCTTTCCCGAGGGGCACGTAGAATATTTCCTTGCCAGATCCTCGAAATTAGAACCGCCCTTCAGCTTCTCCATCAGCTTGTCTGCGTCCGGTTTCTTGTCCACTAGGATATGCGATGCACGTACTTCGTTTGCCATAAATTCACCGAGGGCAGATTGCCCTCGGAATATTTAATACTGATAATCTACATATTACGATGCATGGACTGCAAGAAAGATTCCAATCTGAAGAACTGCAACTGCACCTACCATTGCGACAAGAAGGGCATGTGCTGCGAGTGCCTCCGTTACCACCTTGATATGCGCCAGCTTCCTGCGTGCTGTTTCCCGAAGGATGCTGAGAAAACTTACGATAGATCCTTCGAGAAGTTCGCCGAAGCCTGGAACCTTTAGCCGTCTCACAACGGCACCGGCCAACCATCCCTCCATTCAGTTTTGGCCATCCCATCCCCGAGACCACGGCACCAGCAAACTATAATTCCAACTTCATCATCAACCCCCTTGATGAAGAATCCCCCTCCGAAGCTGCTCGTATTCGACCCCACCAGATGCACAGCCTGCCATTACTGCGAGATAGCTTGCTCATATTCTCATTTTCATGTTATTGACCTGGCCAAGGCCAATCTGCATGTTCTCACCGACCCGGCGACCGGTGAAAGGGAAGTGGCCCATTGCCTTCACTGCGACAATGCTCTGTGCCTGGAGGCATGTCCGACAGGCGCGATCTACCGGGATGAGGTCACCAAGATTGTCAGAATAAATCCGATGAAATGCATCGGCTGCAAAAGCTGTGTGGCTGCATGTCCAGTCGGTGCAATGTGGTTCCATGAGGCCGAAGGCTCGGCGAGGAAATGCGACCTGTGCGACGGAGATCCGAAGTGCGTGAAATATTGCTCGCCGGGCGCCGTAAGGGCGGTGGACAGAGCCGCATACCTGAAGGAATTGGAGGCGAAAAAATGAGCGATGTTGTTGCACAGATACAGGCCGCCCTCGGGAAATCAGTATTATCCGTTTCCAGCCCGGCGGCAAACCGCTGGTTCCTGGAACTTGGAGATACGTCTGCCGTTCAGACAGCCGTCGAACATCTGGCAAGGCAACCCGCCACCCGTCTGATCACTGTTTCCTGCTCCGATTATCCTGCCTGTCTGGAACTTCTGTATCATATCGACATTGGAGAGGGGATCCTGACCCTTCGTGTGAAGGTCTGGAAGCCCAGTTCCATGAATTCCATCACTGCCGCAATGCCCGCGGCCGAGCTCATCGAACATGAGATAACCGAACTCTTCGGCCTTGAGTTCACAGGCAATCCCAGGCCGAATAATATGATACTTTCAGAATCACAGAGCCAGCTTCTGCCCCTTCGGAACAGGGCATCATCCCTGGAGACAAGGATGGACGGAAACGTGGCCAACATCGTCGAACACGGCTCCACGACAGCGCCGTCAAAGCGGGTGATGAAATCCCGGAGCGCCATCGGAATGCCGGAGAACCCGCCGCTGTGCTCGGTGACCTGCCCGGGAAAGAACATCGTTTTCGAGATCGCTGAGTCGTCAGGAACAGTGTCCAGACATCCCAATCTGAAGAAAAAGGAGGGCGGCCAATGAAGCGATATACCATCTACCTGGGGTGCATGATTCCCATGAGGTTCCCCAGCATCGAGAAGTCCGCCCGCCTGGTCTTCGAAAAGCTGGGCGCCAAGATTGCGGACCTGGAAGGCTACACATGCTGCCCCGACCCGGTCCTCACACGGCTTGCGGAGGACGAATTCTCCCTTGCGCTTTCCGCAAGGAACCTGGCGATGGCCGAGAAGATGGGCAACGACCTTCTTGTGCTGTGCAACGGATGTTATGAAACTCTGATTGAGGCCGAGGAGGCGCTGAGAGATGATGATTTAAGAGCCAGAGTGAACGGCATACTGGCCAATGAAGGAACGCGGTATCTCGGCAAGGTTAAGGTGCGGGCGCTGATTGACGTTCTGAATGAGGACTTCAGACCCGGCGAGATTGCAGCCCAACTGAAGGCTCCCAGGCCGGTGAAAGTGGCTTGCCACACCGGCTGCCATATGCTCCGTTCGAAACTCCATCCCAGAGACCGCGTCAGAATTCTTGAGGACGTGGCAGTTGCCTCGGGCGCGGAGATTGCTGCATACGGGAAGGAATTGGATTGCTGCGGATTCCCATGCGCCATCGCGGACGAGAAGATGGCCATGGATATTCTGATATCTCCAAAGCTGGAAGCGATAAAATCCTCGGGGGCCGAGGCAATAGTCACCGGCTGCCCGACCTGCCTATACCAGTTCGAGAACAGCGAAGCGGCGCTGAAGAAGCTCGGCAAAGAGACAGATATCCCGGTCATGCATATCCTGGAACTGATGGCCCTAGGTTTCGGCTTCAGCCCGGAAGAGCTTGGCCTGGAGCTGCACCGCAGCCCTGTGAAGACATTCGCCCAGAAGAAGTGGGGGGATGTGCCTGGCTGAGGTAAATATTGGGCCTTATCACCCGTTCCTTCTCGAACCCTGGAAGGTCGACCTGGTGACCGATGGCGACATCATCACGGATGCCAGGGTCACCACCGGTTACGTTCACAGAGGAATCGAGAAATTACTGTCCACAAATCCCTATCTAAGGGGCATCCACATTTCCGAGCGGGTGTGCGGCATATGTTCAACCGTTCACAGCCACACATTCTCAGATACGGTCGAGAAAATGTTCAATGCGGAGGTTCCGACCAGGGCGAAGTATATCCGGGTGGTGCTACTGGAACTTGAGCGGCTGCACAGCCATTATCTCACTATCGGGCTGATGGCACATGCATGCCATCAGGATTCTCTGTTCTCGGAAATAATGAGGGGCAGGGAACCGGTCATGTCGCTGATGGAGAATATTACTGGCAACAGGGTCAACCTCAGTGCCATAACAATCGGCGGAGTCAGGCGCGACATCTCTCCGAAGATGGCCAACATGACAAAGGACAATCTCCCGGGACTCTGGGGACTGAGCGAGCGCATACTTGATTCACTGGATGACGGCACACCATTATCGGAGTCCATCAAAGGCGTGGGCCGGATTGACGGTGAGGCCGCGATGAGGTGCGGCGGAGTGGGCCAGACACTCAGAGCTGCCGGAATCTCTCATGACATAAGGGATATTGACCCCTATGCGGCTTACAGGGACCTGGGCTTCCATGTCACACTGCAAAATAGCGGAGATGTCCTAGCCCGAACCATGGTCCGGACCGGCGAAACTTTCGAGAGCATAAGGCTTATCGAGGCAGCATTGGACGGAATGCCGGACGGCCCCATCCTGGGCGAACTGCCCGAGCCGTTTGAAACTGAATACCTAGGCCGAAGCGAAGCTCCGCGCGGCGAGGTTGCATATTATTTCAAGGCCAATAAAACAAACATTCCCGAGCGGGTGAAGATTCGCACACCCACTTTCGCCAACCACTGCGCCCTGGTGGAGATGCTCAGGGGCCAGGAAACGAAGAACGCCCAGAAGATAATCGAGAGCATAGACCCATGCCTCTCTTGCACGGACCGGTGATGAAATGGCGCTCACCGTTTTCAGGTTCGACGCTTCCGGCTGCAACGGCTGCGATATCGAGATTCTCAGTGCAGTCCTGAATCCGGAGTATGGCATAACCGGCATCGAAGTCGTCGATGCCCCCGACAAGGCTCAGGCCATGATTGTCACGGGCGGCGGTAACGAGAAGACAGCCGCGCTCCTGAAGGGTGCTCACTCCAGGCTGCAGGAACCCAAATTGGTCATAGCCATGGGTGCCTGCGCCGCCTCGATGTGTGTGTTCAAGGAAGGCTACAACATGCGCGGCCCCGTCGACACGGTCGTTCCAGTGAGCTATTTCGTTCTTGGGTGTCCACCGAGACCTCAGAATTTGGCCGTCGCCGTTCAGACACTACTCAAATCCGACACCGACCGGTCAGGTCCCCTGTGGATTGGACCTGAAGGCCTGCGGGCGAGGATGGCCCATGACCCTGAGAAATGCACTGCCTGCGGAGCCTGCGCGAACATGTGTCCCTCCGGTGCCATTGACATTGCCGGGGACGGAAAAGAATTCAGGATAGTTTTCAACCTTTGGAAATGCAGTTTCTGCGGCACATGCCAGCAGGTATGCCCGGAGGAAGCGGTGAAACTCACGGCAGATTACAACCTGCAGGGCGGGGAAAAAGCATCCCTCATCGTCTCGGGGACTATGGCCAGGGAACTGTGCGTTGTCTGCGGGAATCCCCATATAACCAAGATCCAGAAAGCCGCGGTTCAGAACCGGATACTAAGCCATGACGGCACCCTGTCGGCAAGGTTATCTGAAATAACTTCATCGCTTTCAACCTGCCCCGCATGCAAGGCTGTCATATCCAGGCAGACCACAGCCCGAAAAAACATGCTCCGATGGGTCTACAGAACGTAACACTGCGGTGTGACATATGGCATAATATTATTTGGTCAATATTTTATAGTTATATAGGTTTCCCCGCCTCGCCCACCCGGCAGAGCTGATGACGCATGGAAATCATGTCCCTCATAAACATAGCGTTGATATTGTCGACCGCTGTACTGTTCGTACTGGCCATAGAGCTGAAGAACCTGATTCATGCATCAATACTGCTTGGAACAGGCAGCGCTGTGCTTGCCTGCGTTTTCTTCATTGCCGGCGCACCGTTCGCAGCGGTTTTCGAACTGGTTGTAGGCGCGGGACTGATTACTGTGCTCTTCGTGAGCGCCATCAGCCTGACCAAACCCGGAGGTGACGGCCAATGAACCAACCGGGTAAAATGGCCGGCGCCATACTCGCCGGCTTCGTGTTTCTGATGATTATACTGATATTCGGCTCGATGCTCATGTCAGAGGCCGAGACGCAGACAGGCGAACCGCTTGATATCGGCACCCAGCTCTGGGAATTCCGACCGCTGGAACTCATGGTTCTTTCTGTGATGATGTTCGCCGCTGTCCTCGGAATTCTGAAGCTTGTGGGGGGTGAGTTCAGATGGAACTGAGCGACGTCCAGATCAACATGCTGGCTTCCCTTGTGCTGCTTTTCCTGGGGCTTTACTGCATCATCAGCAAGAAGAACCTCATCAAAATCATCATCGGAATCGAGATAATGGCAAAGGGGGCCTTGCTGAGTTTCATAGCCAGCGGCGGAGGCCACATTCAAGCCGTGGTAATCATTGTCATCGCAATCGACGCCATCATCGCCGCAATGGCCCTGTCCGTCATAGTGAACGCATGGAAACATACCAAGAGCCTGGATGTTACCAAACTGACCAAGCTGAGGGGGTAAGCAAATGATTCTCGACAACGGACTTCTCCTCGGACTCATTGTTTTGATACCGTTCGCAGCCGCAGCCATAATCCCGGCGCTCGGCAGGGCGGGCGGCAGAGCGGTCGCAGGCTTCGCGGTTGCAGCGGCAATCATACTCGCGGCTTTGGTCATGCTCCTCGTCCCGGACATCTTCCTGGACAACGCAATCCCAATCGGCATGGGTGACGGAATCCGGTATGACTGGATTCCCTCGGCCGGAATAGAATTCGGATTCTACATCGACCCGCTGGCACTCACACTGGCGGTTGTCGCATCGGCAATCGGCGCGCTCGCAGTGATATATTCCCTGAAATATATGGAAGGCCAGAAGGCCCTTCCGAGATACTACTCGCTTGTCCTGCTGTTCATCGGCTCGATGGTCTGCCTGGTATTCACTGACAACCTGCTTATCCTCTACATTTTCTGGGAGATAATCGGCCTCTGTTCGTACGGACTAATCGGTTTCTACAACCAGGACCCCAAGGCCGCAAGGGCGGGGATAAAAGCATTCGTCTTCACCAGGGTGGGCGACATCGGCCTTCTCCTGGGCATATTCGTTCTCTACCTTGGCGCAGGCACATTCAACATCCAGCAGATAATCGCCAACCCGCCCACAATGGAATACCTCGGGCCCGCTGCGTTCCTGTTCATCCTCGGCGCAATGGGCAAATCCGCTCAGATCCCGTTGCATGTATGGCTTCCGGATGCGATGGAGGCGCCGACAACTGTCAGCGCCCTCATCCACGCGGCAACGCTGGTCAACTCTGGAATTTACATCCTGGCCAGAATGTCCCCGATATTCTTCGATATTCCGGGCTGGGGCACTACACTCCTGGTCATCGGCGGAACAACGGCCCTTCTTGCAGCCGTCATGGCTTGCGTAGAGCCGGACCTCAAGAAACTTCTGGCTTACTCGACAATTAGCCAGTTGGGGTACATGGTCTTCGCTCTCGGCATAATAGTCAACGAACCGGACATCGGCCTGGTTCACATCGGCATACTGGCCGCGTCATTCCACCTGTTCAGCCACGCGATATTCAAGGCCCTCCTTTTCCTGGGCGCAGGCTCGGTCATCCACTCCGTCGGCACCCGCAACATGTACGAGATGGGCGGCCTCAAGGATACCATGAAGGTAACGCACCTCACTATGCTCTTCGGCATGCTGGCCCTTGCCGGCATAGTGCCGTTCAGCGGGTTCTGGAGCAAGGACCTCATATTCGCAGGTGCCTGGGAAGCCGGGATGTGGCTCCCGCTGGCTATTGTGGTTCTGACTGCTATACTCACAGTCGCATACTCCTTCAGGATGTATCACCTGGTGTTCCGCGGCAAACAGCGGAACCATGCCCACACCCACGAGTCACCCGGCGCAATGACGCTCCCGCTGATTCTTCTGGCGATTGGCGCAATCGGTTCATGGCTCCTGATAGGCATATTCAGCGGCGCGATGCACGCCCCTGTCTACGGCTTCGAAGGCGCGCATTCCTATGACATTCTTGAATTCCTTGAGCATACTTTCACAAGCCCGGCGGTTCTGCTGTCATTCCTGGCCATGGGCTTGGGGCTGATGCTTTTCATATCGCGGAAGGACGAACTGATGAGGCGCCCAAGGAACTTCTTCATGAAGTGGGCATCCAAGGGAT
>JAQVMG010000145.1 GCA_028703755.1 Thermoplasmata archaeon
CCCCCCACGATGAGCGGGATGTCTATTGCCTGGCTGACGCCTTTGATAAGCTGCGGGGGCACCGGTTCGGGAGCGCCGGAGCCGGCCTCCAGATATATGAGCTTCATGCCCAGAAGCTCGCCCGCGACAGAGTAGCCGATTGCGGATTTTATGTCGTCCCTTTTTATGAGTTCGGCTTCCCCGACCATACCGGCCCTCATGCCCGGTTCTACGATGATATAACCCATGGAGATGGGCTCCAGGCCGCTTTTTTTGATTAAGGCGGCGGCTTTCATCTGCTCGCCCAGCAGGAATTTCGGGTTCCGGGAATTGAGAAGGCTCATGAAGTAGATTGCGTCGGCTTTCAGGGAGACAGCGCTTGCTGTGGTGGGGAAAAGGATGACCGGAATATCGACGCTCATCTTGATGGACACAACGGTTGCGTCCAGGATTTCCTGGGTAACACCGGTAGAACCGCCGAGCATTATCGCATCAGTGCCGGCCTCCGCCGCTTCCCTAGATATGCTGGCGGCCGTTCTGGGCTCCTGCTCAAAGGGGTCAAGCAGGGTCATGTGTAGTTTCTGGTTCTCCAGTTTCGAGCACAGCTGTTCTATTACGGTCATCATATCACTCCAAGAAGGAAAGCCAACAGCGCTGCGAACATAGCCAGCTTTGCGCTGTCCGAGGCCTTTCCGGGATTTCTGGGAAGCACGGATGCTGCATAAATAAATATCGCATCCGCCAAAAGCACTGTCACTAGATACATGAATCCGAACGCCCCGAAGAAGTATGGCAGCGGGCTCAGGCCGATGCCGATGAAGAAAGCGACATTTGCGTAATATCCGGCTTTTTCATTGCCGATGCGCATTGGCAGGGTTCGCCTTCCCAGGTCTCCCTCGACATCCTCAATATCCTTGGAAATCTCCCTGCCCAGCGTGGCGAAGAACGACAGAAGGAACATGAAGAACACCGGCACCATTATTTCCGGGAACTCCTCAAGGACAGCCAGACCTCCGAACAGGAAAAGGGAAGCGGTAAGCCAGCTTATCATCATATTGCCCGGAAGCCCCTCGGACTTGGTTTTGAATTCGTAGGCGAGCATCAATCCAAGGTTGAGGAGGATTAATAACATGCAGGACAGGCTGAGCCAGAGTCCGATTATAACGGAGGTTGCGAACAGGATTCCGGAGAACCAGCATGTGGCTTTGGGGCTTATCCTGCCTGAGGGTATCGGCCTCTCGGGATGGTTGAGCCGGTCAATATCTCGGTCCAGGTAATCATTCAAGGAATTGCCTGCACCTGTGAACAGGAATACCACAAGGGATGCTGCCAGTATGTCAAAAACAGGTACCGAAGCGACGTCCAGGCCTGCCGCCACCAATGCAACGATAAGTACCGACAGAACAGCCATCAGGCAGTTCTTCGGCCTCAGAAGCTGTATCAATCCCGACATCAGCGGAGAATCGGGGCGGTTGTATTAATTCTTTTGCGGATTTTCTATAAAACAGGTTCAGCGCAAGGCTTTTAATGTACATGGAAATACAGAGGCCGATTATTATGGCATGGGAACAGGCTGAAGTAAGGACCCTGAAAGAGAACCGATACGTGATCATTGACGAGGAGCCATGCAGAATCCTGAGCATATCCACGTCAAAGCCCGGGAAACACGGCGAAGCGAAGGCCAGGGTTGAAGGCGTAGGGATATTCGACGGGCTGAAGCACAGCTTCGTGCATCCGGTTTCTCACAAGGTCAAGGTACCCCTCATAGACAAGCGGGCGGCCCAGGTGTTGGCCAAGATAGGTGAAGAGGTCCAGCTGATGGACATGGTCACATACGAAACCTTCAACATCCCGATACCCGAGGAGTTCAAAGAGGAACTCAAGGAAGGGATGGAAATCCAATATCTCATTGCCATGGACAGGAAAAAGATCACCCGAGTCTGATGTTTGATGGGCGGAACCCTATTCTCCGACGCCACGGCTGCGTTAAAAGACAGTAAGTATGTTATTTTCGGGGCGCCTCTGGACATAACCGGCACGCACCGCCGGGGCACAAAGAAAGGGCCGGAATCAATCAGACATGAATCCTATACCTTCGAGCCGTTTGTGCCCGACCTGGACATAGATTTGGAAGAAGTGGACATCTACGACATGGGCGATCTTCCGATGAAGAACCCCAGAAAGGAGATTTCCGAGGCAGTCAGAGAAATCATCGGTGCCGAGAAGGTTCCGATTATGATGGGCGGTGAGCATTCCGTGTCGCCGTATGCCGTTGAGGCTTTCAGCGATGTTTCTGTCCTGGTCTTTGACGCTCACCTGGATTATCGTGAAGAACTGCACGGCGACCCGAACAACCATGCATGCGCAACCATGAGGATGCGCCATGTCCTGAAAGGAAAGCCGATACTCCCGGTCGGAATACGTTCAATCTGCAAATCAGAGTTCATCCAGGCAAAACATGACGGCCTGAATTACATCACCGCGGACAAAGTGAGGGAACTCGGAACCAAGAGGCTCATCGACCTGATTGAGGACCTGCTTCCGGGGAAGCTGTATATCTCGGTTGACATCGACGGTATTGACCCTTCATTCGCGCCGGGCGTCGGAACACCTGAACCCTATGGCATTGACCCAATTGTCGTTCGGGACGTGATTAGGCACTTCGCAGGCAGGGCGGTCGGTTTTGACATGGTCGAAGTCTGCCCCCCCGCAGATAACGGCAACACAGCGGCGCTTGCGGCCAGGCTGATAAAGGATTTCATTGCTGCCCGGGAAAAAGAATTGATGAAATGATCATCTGTACCCGGGTATATGGTCTGATTTTCTGAATATGCTTTCGAAATCAAAGCGTTCCATATCCTCGTCGAACTTTCTCCGTACCGTGGCCATGCGCTTCTGGATCTTGGATAGGTCGGCGTCCTCTTTCTCCAGCATCTTGTTTATCTTCTTCATCTCGCTGAAAAGGGATTTATTGATGTCGAAACCGCTTAGGGCCATTATCGAAAGGGTGTTTCCCATTATGTCCAGCTGCATCTCGATCCGCTTCACTGGGTCCACTTTATAAACCTTCTTGTTGAGGCGAATAAGGTACTCACGGTGGTTCTTCAGGGCGGTGAGCATGTTCTCGAGGCGCTTACCCATGCTGAGGATGTGCTCATCGGATTTCAGCAGGGACTGAGTGAGGTCGTTAATCGCGCCTTTCTCTCCCTTCTTGCTCTGGGCCCGGAGGCCTAGAGCGGACATCAAAATATCCTCGCGCTTGGTGCGGGTCAGCATCTTCTTCTCGAGGCTTTCGATCCTTCGGACCTGCGATTGGGACGATTTTTTCAGACTGGCAAGCTCTGTTTTCAGCCTTGCGTTTTCCTTTGCGAGCTTATCCAGCGTCTTCAGCGGGTCTTTGGCCTTGGTTGGTTTGGCTTTTGGTTTTGCCCTGGCCGGTTTTTTCCGTGATACCATCAACCCACCCCATGA
>JAQVMG010000146.1 GCA_028703755.1 Thermoplasmata archaeon
TACTCAGGCGCGGCAGATTGTAGGCGCGCAGGGCATCATCATTGTCGCCGACATAACCCGGCCGGAGACCCTTGCGAACCTCGAGAAATACTGGATACCCATGATCCTCAGGACTGTGGGCACCGTGAAACTCCCGTTCATCTTTCTGGGCAACAAGGTGGACCTTGCAGACGAGAACGCGCTTTCCAGCGCACTAGATGTCATGGAAGACCTTGAGAAGCGCTACAACCACGGGATGAAGCAGTACATCCCTGAACATCTCAACACCTGGTTCATGACGAGTGCCATGACCGGAGAGAAGGTCGAGGACGCCTTCATGTCAATGGCCCACCTGTTGTTCTACTTTGACAGGGCCGAGGACCCATTCTACGTGCGCATCCAGGACGTAATAATTAAAGGGCTGGCAAACACCGGTCCGAGGAAGACCACTATTGAAGTCTTGGACCAGATAATGTTCGAGTTCTCCGAGGCTTTCGGCAACATGCAGACCGCCGGAAGAATAATCCGCGAGGAGGTAGCCAGGGCGGGCATTGACCACAACAATCCCTCCAAGGACGGGGTCCGGGCGCTGGTAGATTACCTTTCCGATGCCCTTCTCGAGGAGCAGATGGACGAAACCGTCCTGAAAGAACTGAGAGAACGCTGGACAAAGGCGGTCGAAGGCATTCAAAATTAGCCTCAAGCCAAGCTATATATTTTAAAACCCAATGCCGCGGCGGTAACACTATGACAGACAAGGCACTGCTCGAGAAAGGCATCAACAGACTTGAATGGGCGCGCACGCACATGGATGTTCTCAACCAGATTGGGAAATCCATAAAGGACAACGGCTCGCTGGACGGTAAAAGGATAGGAATGGCCCTCCATGTCGAGGCAAAAACAGGCATACTGGCCCTCACCCTGCAGGAAGCGGGCGCCAAGGTCCGCCTTGCCAGCTGCAATCCCCTTTCAACCGATGATTCCGTCGCTCTGGCCCTCAACGAGGAATACGGCCTCGAGACCCATGCCAAGAAAGGCGAATCCAGGGATGAATATTACTCCAACCTCGAGGCAATAATCGGCCTGAAACCGCAGATAACGGTTGACGACGGCGGCGATCTGGTATTCATGCTGCATACCAAGCACAGGGACCTTCTGCCGAATGTCATAGGCGGCAATGAGGAGACCACGACCGGAATCATACGCCTCAAGGCAATGGAAGCGGACGGCAAGCTGGAATACCCTGTTTTCGCAGTCAACAATGCCAAGATGAAGCACCTTTTCGACAACCGGTACGGCACCGGCCAGTCAACGTTCGACGGCATCCTGACAGCGACCAACCTTACCATAGCCGGACGTGTATTCGTCGTGGCGGGCTACGGCTGGTGCGGCCGCGGAATAGCCGCCCGCGCCATGGGAATGGGCGCCAATGTCATAGTCACAGAGATTGACCCGGTGAAAGCCGTAGAAGCCAGAATGGACGGATTCCGCGTTATGCCTATGGCAGAGGCAGTGAAAGAAGCGGATTTCATCGTCTCGGTCACAGGATGCAAGGACATAGTTCGGAAGGAGCACCTGGCCGATGTGAAGGACGGCTGTGTGATGGCCAATTCCGGCCATTTCGACAATGAGATATGCAAGAACGGCCTCGATGAGATGGCTGTTAAAAAATCCCGCGTCCGCGAGTATGTCGAGGAGTATAGGCTGAAAAACGGCAAGCGTGTCTACCTCCTGGGCGAAGGACGGCTGGTGAACCTCGCGGTGGGCCAGGGCCATCCCGTCGAGATTATGGACATGAGTTTCGCGATACAGGCAGGCTGCGCAGAGCGCTTAGTCACTCACAGGAAAGAGCTGAAACCCGGTGTTTACGACGTTCCGCCGGAGATGGACGAGTTGGTCGCCCGCCTGAAACTGAAGGCCATGGGCGTCACGATTGACTCGCTTTCCAAGGATCAGAAGGCCTACCTCTGCGACTGGAAGGAAGGGACATGAAGGAAGTGCACAATTTCCTCGGCGTCTTCGGCCATGTGAATATCGACTACCTGATGACTGTGAAGAAACTTCCCGCCCCCAATACGTCCGTGGAAGTATCGAATGTGCGGCGGTTCTTCGGAGGAACAGGGTCCAATATCGCCATGATGGCATCCGGAATGGGCGTACGGACCGCGCTTGCCTCGTTCGTCGGGGATGATTTTCCCCAGGACTTCCGTGACGCGCTTTTCAAGGCCGGTGTCGACACATACGACCTTGCCGAAATGAAAGGTTTCATGACGCCCACCTGCAGGATAATGACAGATCCGGACTGCAGCCAGATAGCAATAATGGACCAGGGTCCGATGGCAGCCATGGACAAGTTTCCAATCGCCGCTCATGCAATCGGGTCAAGCGAGATAATCCACATCGGAACAGGCCGGCCGACTTATTATCTGAAGGTAATGAAGGCAGCCAGGAAGCTGGAAAAAAGAATCCATTTCGATCCGGCCCAGGAACTCCGGTATGTCTATACTCCCAAGATATTTTCCGAAATGCTGGCCATGTCGGACGCACTTTTCGTCAACCAGCATGAGCTGAAGATAGCCATGGGGTACCTCGGAATCAAGAAGACTGAAAAGATTTTGGAAACTGTCAGCCTCCTTGTCGTGACCAAGGGCAAGGACGGAAGCGAGATTCATACTCCTTCCGGATTGACAAAGATCCCGGCTCTCAAACCAAAGAAAATTGTCGATCCCACAGGCGCCGGCGATGCATACCGCGCCGGGTTCTACGCCGGCCTCAGCCGGGGAATGGACCTTGAGACCTGCGGAATGCTGGGCTCTGCCGCCTCCAGCTTCGCAATCGAGGCACAGGGCCCGGTGGGCAGGCTGCCGACGTGGGACGAGGTAAAGGGAAGAGCCGGCATTTAAACCGGCACCTGGCCAACCATCCCTAGGGTCAGTTCCGGCTAACGCCATCATGCCTCGCCTGAATATTTTCTATTATTATCTGGAGGGCGGGGTCGTGACCCGGTTGGGCGAACCGGGTTGATGACAAACACAAATATTCATAATCTCTTCACGCCCAGCCTATGAGGGCTGGGTATCGGCCTAACAAATATCAAAGGGCCGGACACCGGTTCGAATCCAATGTCGGGACAACGACTCTAAGCAATAAAATATTAAAGTAGTCCCGACCGGATTCGAACCGGTGTCACAGGCTCCAAAGGCCCATATGATAACCGCTACACCACGGGACTATCGCGCCTCGGCCCACAATCGGCCGCATGATGATAGTGTGTTTCTAATATAATAAATGCGGGGCCAGGTGGCCCATCATTGTTGGATTACCTTGGGCTTCCCCTTCTCTTCAACCACGCGTCTGGCGAACCCGCTCTTCTCAATCGTGGCATAATCATGCCCTGACGTGGCCGGGTATACGGCGAGGATGATTAGCTCGTCAGTGAC
>JAQVMG010000035.1 GCA_028703755.1 Thermoplasmata archaeon
CAGAGCCAACATTCATCAATCCGCCGTGAAGCCAGTACTTTACGAATGGCTTGCCGGATAACGCTTCAGACTGCATTATCTCGTTCTCGTGATGCGGGAAAACAAGTTCCGAACCGCCGCCGTGGACCTCGAAGCTTTCCCCGAGATACTTCATCGACATGACCGAGCACTCAATGTGCCAACCCGGCCGGCCCTCGCTCCAGGGAGACTGCCAGAACGGCTCGCCCGGCTTTTTGTTCTTCCACAGAACGAAATCAAGCGGGCTGCGTTTTCTCTCATCCACAGCGATCCTGGCTCCGGCAAGCATCTCATCCTTCTTGCGGTGACTGAGCTTGCCGAACTCCGCGACCGCCATGACATCGAAATAAACCTCGCCGCCTGCCTCGTAAGCGAATCCCTTGCCGATGAGCTTCTGGATGGCCTCGATTATCTCCTTCATGTGGTGGCTGGCGATAGGGTAAATGTCGGCTCGCTTAACCCCGAGCCGGCCCATGTCTTTGTGGTATTCGCCGATGTATTTCTCGGTAAGCTGGTCCAGCGGGATGCCCAATTTGATTGTCCGCTCGATGCAATGGTCCTCTATGTCCGTAAAATTGATTATATAAGTTACCTGGTAACCCTTACGGACAAGGTATCTTCTGATGACGTCGAAAGTTACTGCCGATTTGGCGTGGCCCATGTGACTGTCGTCGTACGTGTTTATTCCGCAAACGTACATACCCACTTTCTTGCCCTCGAACGGTTGGAATTCCTCCATTCTGCCTGTCATTGTGTTCTGAACTTTCAGTGTCATTTTTTATCCCTGCTCGCATGAGGATTCATGGAGAAATGGTATAAAAACGTAAGGGCGGAAGTATTTAACCCGCGGCGTAATTCCATTTTGAAGTCCATGGAGAAACTTGAACACCTGTTCCAGCCGATTGTTGCGGAAGCCGAAAGTGAACTGAAGAAGGCCTTGGGCCGCCTGTTCACCGGTCCAATTGTAAGGAACTATCTTCCGCAGGCCTGGGTATTCGTCACCGAGGAAGAAACAATATCGTTCACTGTGGACAGGAACGGAAATGTTAAAACCGTTGCTGGCGCGCCGAATCCGCCGGACGTCATCATCCAGTCGGACCACGCATTCCTTTCCGAAGCCCTGCGGACCCGCTCAAAGCCGAAATCGGGTCCGATAGTTTGGGAAATAAAATTCAAAACTTCCAAAGGGGAGACCGCGTTCGGATTTTTGAGGAAGAGGCTGGGACTCTGACCGAAGACTGACCAAATAGATTTGGTACCTTGATTTATGCGGGATGGCCGGGTGCCAAGGCCTCGGGACCGGGTTGGCTGTCGGTGTCAACACCTCCCCGGGGCTAGCCCCGAGGAATCCTAAGGATGAGCTTAATTGTCATCAGCCTGGTTCCGCTAACCAGGCCACAACCCCGGCCTTGACCTTAAAATGCAATGGGCGACCGAGGCATGATGATATTGGCTGGAACTAAACCGAGGGATGGTTGGATGGGTGCCATGGTCCGTTCAACCCTACCGTAGATTGAATCAGGTACCCCCCGCCAGATAATATCATCTGCGATTCAGGCAGGGCATGATAATTATAGCCAGATGACAAAATGAGCTCATTTTGTCCATTTAAACTCGTCAATTGGGAAAGCCAGCGATGTCTTGCACATCACCTGGGAACCGAGCAGGCAGACAAACTCGACAGCTTTCTTTTCATCTGAAGCCTCGAAAATTATCATGGCGTCCGGTTCTCCGAAAAGGCCCAGGAATTCCCTGACCTTGATTCCCTCGGGAACCTTCAGCCTCTTGAGGGCGCGGATCGTTTCCTCGAATTTGCCGTCCATTGCAGTTATCGTTGTTACCAGGAGCATCTTCTCACCTTGCCGTAATATGCACGATGTGATATTTAATCCTGCGTGATTACCCGATTAGTTTCTTGAGCTTCATCACATCGTCGAGAGAGGCGTCGAATTTCAGTCTCTTTGTTGCCCATGCCTTCATGGGTTTGAGTTCGCCTGTGAACAGCAGTTTAAAATCCTGGGTCGTTGCATGAAGGGTTATCTCGGCAGCGTCGTGCTTGCCGCGCCGGAAATTCTTTATCTCGCCCTTGTCCAGAATGAAGCTGAATCCCTCGTTGTCGGTTGTATCGACATTGACATGCCTTACCTCGGTCGCGAGTTCTTTCTGCAGCTCTTTGTCTTCTGCAATCTTCTTCCTGAACTTTTCTATCGCATTTGCGATGTATCCTTCCAGCTCGTCCATCCGTTCACTCCCTGAAACTTTCCAATTTGGTAATGTTCAACTCGTTTATTATCCTATCCACGGTCTTCCAGGACTTCCTGGTATGGGGTGGCATCTCGCCGTGGTCGGTGTACCATTTCTTCAGGAACCCGATTGTCTTCGGGTCGGAGGGGTAGCCGCTGCCGATGTCCCCAAGTTCCAGCTTTATCTCCTCGATCATTGCATCCCGCTTTGTTTTCGCGATGATGCTGGCTGCCGAGACGACCGGGTAAGTATCGTCAGCTCCGTGCTTTGAGATTATCCTGACGTTTCCCTTCAGTTCTCTGGAAATGTACCTTCCGAAAAGGTCTTCATCCGTATCGGCCGCGTCAACATACGCGACCTTTGCCCCCAGCTTTTCAATGACTGTGGAGAAAAGTTTTGATTCCATGACGTTCATGGTCATGGACTGGCGAAGTGTGTCAATGTCTTCCGCGCTGGCAGTAATAATTTCATATTGTGCGATTTTCTTAATCTGAGGGAGGAGCGCATCGCGCCTGGCAGGTGTGAGTTTCTTGGAATCTTTCACTCCGAGCTTTGCAAGTTCCCTGTCATTGTCCACCATGATTCCGGCAATGACTATCGGTCCCATAACAGGACCGCGGCCTGCTTCGTCAACGCCGCAGATGGGGCCGTCCGGCAAAGCGAAATCCTCAAGCGTCTGCATGCAGACGATATCGGGCCATCTTTAAATAAGCTTTATGTACTTTCAATCGTTCTCCAATCAAGCATAAAAGGCATCGCGCATGCCTTGCCAGGATGGAATAACATGGAATACGAATTGAGATGGGGCCGCAACACATGGTTTGTGGCATTGATTGTATCCGGAATTATCGGAGTAAGCATACTCCTCATGAGCTACTGGGGAATGGGGGAGACTTGGCATGGCCTTTACTACGTCCCTCTGCTCGGTTACTATGTCATGCTCTCGATATGCCAGAGCCATTACTTCAAAATCAAGCCGGTCCCGAGCTGGAACGGACTTGCCCGCCAGTGGGTATCAATAACAGGCGCAGTGTTCATTTTCTACGGTCATATCTTCCTGATGAAGGATGTCATCGGCATCCCGCCAAGCCTGATTATGACGAGCCAGTTCATGTTCATCCTTCTCGGTTTCTTCTTCTTCGGGATGGACGATTTCATGTTCAAGGGCCAGCTCTCGAAATGGCTGAAGCATGACGCGCTCAAGGCAATATTCTGGTACGCGATTGTCTGGGTAGTCTGGTTCTTCATTTTCGCGTTCAGCTGGGGACTCTCCGGTGCGCTGGGCGATTTTAACGGCGACAGATGCCTGTGGTTCATGGGCTCATTCCAGTGGGTCATCATGATGTCCATGATGATTGCCATAACCTGGAAAGACTACCTTGATACAGTGAAGTTCAGAAGCAACTACGACCGCGGAATTAAGCTCCTGACGTTCTCGCTGGTGGCCGGCTTCGCCATCGGATTCATGTGTTACCAGATAGTCAGCTTCCTGGGGCCCGAAATTCCCGAAGCTGACAAGTGGCACCATGTGCTTTACATGGGCACATACCCGCTCATCCCGATCATTCTGTTCGGGCTTTACTCCAACCATTTCAACGACATCCGCGATGTAAAGCGCAAGACCCAATACAGAACCCTCTGGATAGCCGGCTGGGTCATCGCAGGCTGGCTTATATTCCGGCTTGTCATATCACAGACAGGCATATTCGGCGAGCATGTGTGGTGGCATCACTTCGACCTGGTGTTCAACTTCACAGTTTCCATAATCGCGCTCAGCCATCACTGGTTCTGCGGGCGTGTAGGATTCATGAAGGAGAAAAGCTGCTGCTGTTGCCACTGTGATGATTGAACAAGGGTTTTAATATCCTTTAGACAATCATATGCAGGAGGAAGGATTCATGCTGTTGGAGCAACATCTAGAGAGATGCGACAATGACCTCAGGCTACTCATCCTGAGGATTGCAGAATCATGCAAAACCATACGAAGCGGCTTTGCCAGCCGCCAGGCATGCTCGGACACAGAGAATGTCTACGGAGAGAAACAGATGGCCCTCGACAAATGGGCCGACGAGGTCCTAATTTCTGACCTCAGGGCGTCAGGGCTTGTGAAATATCTTGCTTCCGAGGAACAGCCGGAAATCCTTGAATTCAAATCCAAAGGGAACCTAGGTGTAACTATGGACCCTCTGGACGGCTCATCGCTCATCGGAGTTAACCTGGCTGTGGGCACAATCATTGGCATATTCCGCGGGAATGTGCTCTCCCCCGGCAGGGAGATGGTTGCAGCCATGTATGTCCTCTACGGCCCTCTGACGACACTGACCTACACCGCAAGGAAAGGCGTTCATGAATTCGTCCTGAATCCCGAGGGGAATTATGTCCTCCAGGAAGAGAACATCCGTATACCCGAGGGGAACATCTTCGCCCCAGGCGCGCTCAGGAAAGAATATCTGCCAGGGCATCTGAAATGGATTGAAAGACTTGAGTCCGAAGGTTACAAGATAAGGTTCAGCGGCTCATTCGTTGCCGATGTGCACCAGATACTGCACAAAGGCGGCGTTTTCACATATCCCGGTTTCCGGGGAAAGGAGAACGGCAAGCTCCGGCTCCTGTTCGAAGGCAATCCAATCGGATTCATTGTCACCGAGGCGGGCGGCGCTGCAAGCAACGGACGCGGAAACATACTCGAGATAAAGCCGGAAAAAGTAAGCCAGCGCACACCGGTTTACATCGGCGGAAAGAGAGAAATCAAGCTTATTGAAGACATCAACAGGGAGGCGTGAAAGTGTACGAACCTATGCCGGGAGACAGACTGTTCAGAAGTCTCAAAGACCAGGGAACGATCATAATGGCCGCGAACCTGAGAATGACAAGAGGCGTCGCCAGGGGAATATTCCGGGCTGCGTTGGATCTTGAGGCGCCAATAATCTTCGAGATTGCCCGTTCCGAATGCGACCAGGACGGCGGTTATACCGGTATGAGGCCCGCGGATTATGCAAGGCAGATACAGATTGCCGCAAATGAGATAAAATTCGACATCTGGGCTTTGCATGCCGACCATATCACAGTGAAGAAAGGCACGCCCGAGGATATCGCTAAGACCAAAGAACTCATCAACCTCCAAGTCGAGGCAGGGTTCACAAGCTTCGCAATAGACGCATCCCATCTTTTCAATTTCAAAGGGGGAAACCTCCGCGAGGAGCTTGCAATGAACATCGATGCGACGACGGAATTGGCTCATCACATAAAAAAGAAAATGGGTTCAAAACCGTTTGGCCTCGAAGTGGAGGTCGGAGAAATCGGCAAGGAGAACGAGCATGGAAAGGTCGTGACCAATCCTGAGGAAGCGGTTACATTCATAAAAGCGCTGAACGAGAACGGCGTCGAGCCGGATGTCCTGGCCATTGCGAACGGAACTACCCACGGCAACATTTTCGATGACAAGGGCAATGTCATCGAACAGGTGGGAATCGACCTTGAGCAGACCAAGAAAGTCGCTCAGGCTCTAAGGGATATGGGCTCCAACGTCAGAATAGCCCAGCACGGCATAACCGGCACACCAAGGGAGCTCATAAACACTATGTTCCCCAAGGGCGACATCCTGAAGGGCAATGTCGCAACTCACTGGCAGAACATCGTACTGGATACCGTTAAGGTATACGACCCGGATTTCTATAAGGAAATTTATGACTGGACCGTGAATACCTACGGCCCCAAGAGCCCCGGAAAACCTGATAAGGTTGTTTTCGGCAAGAACGTGAAGAACTGCTTTGGCCAGTTCTACACCAGGTTCCAGAATCTTGAGTTCGAGGCCGTCGACACGATCGAGGCATTTGCCTATGCCGAGGCAAGGACATATTTCAAGGCTTTCAGCGCCACCGGTACCGCAGCTTACGTCAGGGATTCGGAGTGATTCCTTGGAAACCCCGGTGATAATAATCAACATGAAAACGTACCATGAATCCACCGGCGGTAACGGGCTGGCTCTTGCCGAGCTCTGCCAGGAATTCTTCGACTCCGGCAGCCCGATTGCAATCGCACCCCAGCAATGCGACCTTGCGCTGTTTGCCCATAAATTCTCACTCCCAATATTCTCGCAGCATGTGGACAACGTCAGGCAAGGCGGCACTACAGGCAGGATGACGCCGGAAGCCGTGAAATCCATTGGATGTGCGGGGACCCTCATCAACCACTCGGAGTTCAGGATTACCTCAGATGATGTCAAGGCCTTGGTGGCAAGATGCAGGGAATTGGGCCTTGTCTCATGCGTCTGCACGAAGGATGCCGCTGAAAGCAGGGCTTACGCCGCTTTCAGGCCGGACTTCGTGGCTGTGGAACCGCCGGAGCTCATCGGCGGCGATATCTCGGTCACAACCGCGAATCCTGGAATAGTGTCGGATTCGGTAAGGATGGTCAAGTCCGCCGAACCAAGCGTCAAGGTTCTCTGCGGGGCCGGAGTGAAGACCGGCGGGGATGTGGCAAAGGCCATCGAACTGGGTGCTGATGGGGTTCTGCTCGCCTCCGGGGTTGTTAAGGCAAAAGACAGGAAGGCGGTACTTACAGACCTTCTTGGTTCCATTTAATTATTTTGGCAATTGACCCTTTCTTCATTTTCTATATATTTTCTATACTTTCTATAGGGAAGGTATAGATATAAAGCGGATATTCTTTTTCCCACAAAGAGGAACGCAATGGAAATCAGGAAGAGAATATCCGACATCATTTCACGTAAACGTACAATCAATGCCTGGTACGCCCTCGTCATCGCGTTCTTCATCATCCTGGTAATTGTCCCGACACTGTTCGTTCTGACATATGCCGTCACCGGCTGGGGCGAGATCCAGGGCCAGATTTTTGAAGAACCTGCAGACCCCACTTACACACAGGTCCGGGTGATTGGGAACGGTTCCTTCGTCTCGTTGTCTGCCCCATCTATTATGGATATCACGGACCCAGAACATCTGGAACTCTCCGTCCAGACTAATAATTCCATTGAAGTTGTTTATACAATATATGCTGTTGACGGAAACGAAACTGACATATATTATTCAGTTAATTCTACCCACACCCAGAACGGCTCCGCATGGGTAAATGTAAGTTCCAACAGCACCCATAATGAGATAACACATGTGGGAGATGTTTTCCAAAATATCACAGTCTTGGACAGCAACGGAACCTTCCTCGCTTCATGGGAAGGAGACCTGCATCTCAGGGCGGGGAATGAGAAGCCCTGGGATATCATCATGGATTCCCTCAAGTTCTCGTTCACTATCGCCGCGATTGTCACAGTTATCGATTTCGTGGCAGGCCTTCCGATGGCATGGATGATGGTCAGGAAAGAATTCCGGGGGAAGAAGTATCTCGACACGCTCATTGACATGCCCTTGGCAATTCCAACTGCCGCGCTGGGATTCTCGACAGCTCTTTTCTGGGCCGTCACTCCGGGCGTTGACGCCTGGGGCTCGCTGAGTCTGGTATCCTCGCCAATGCTGCTCGTGATACTGCTGCATATTGTATTTTCCTACCCTTACATGGTCCGGTCCCTATCTGCCATATTGCATGAGATTGACATCAATTACGAGGTTGCCGCGCAGACACTTGGCGCACCTCCGTTGACTGTTGCCAGAACAATCACCCTCCCGCTGTTCAGGGCTGGGCTTGTCACGGGCATAATCCTCTGTTTCGCAAGAAGTTTGAGCGAAACAGGAGGTACAATGGCCGCCCTGGCCATGCTGACTCCCTACCTTTCGGAACTTGCCTTCCCGATGGACACCGGTCCGACTCTCATCGGTGCGTGGAAACACGCAGGAGGTTTCGAGCCCCAGCTGGCTTTCACGGCTATGTTGCTTGTTATTCTTTCCCTGGTTCTGCTGGTCATTGTGAAAATCGTCATAATGAGGTTCAAGATGCCCCTGAGAAAGGTCTTCCCCGGGCCTGAGCGCCTGCTGAGCAAGGGCATCTTCCCCAAAATGAAGGACTGGGGTGCCCTGATATTCATGGTCATAATTTTGATAATTCCTTCTTTCTTCATTATATCGTATGTATTCACCGGGGACCCTGTGCCGGTGGACTGGTCGGCTTTCTGGAGCGCCATGGGATATTCCTTCTTAGTGGCCGGCGTGGCAACGGTAATCAATCTTATTTTCGGGGTGCCTCTGGCGATTTACATCATTCGCGGAAAGAACCACATATTAACCAACATTCTTGACGTTCTTGTTAATGTCCCGCTCATAGTTCCCACTTCCGCGCTCGGAATCTCGCTGGGCATGTTCTGGGGGTCGATGAATGTTGGCTGGGCGATTATTCTGGTCATCTCGTCCCATCTGGCTTTCACATTCCCGCTCGTTGTGAGAAATGTTGCTGGTGCGCTCGAGGAGCTTGACCCGACCTACGAGGAGACAGCCAGGACCCTCGGCGCAAAGCCCATGTTCGTGTTCAGAAAGGTTATGTACCCATCGATAAAATTCTCGATCCTTGCGGGAGCCATCATGGCTTTCACCAGGAGTCTGGGAGAGACCGGTGCAACCCTTTCGGTGGTGAAAAGCGCCAATACTGTACCGGTGTACATAGTCGACCTTGTCAAGGACGGAAGCTACTACCCGGCCGCACTTGCATGCCTGGTACTAATCATTATAACTTTCATAACCATGATGATAATGGGCTATATCGCCAAAAAGGAGGCCTGAGATGCCCGAAATACTGATGAAGGGCCTTACAAAGAAGTTTGGCGGCCTTACCGCCATTGACTCTCTTGACTTGCATGTGAAGGACGGGGAATATCTCACCATCCTCGGGCCCACGGGAGCGGGTAAAACAACGCTTCTGCGCCTCATCGCGGGGCTTACTGCCCAGGATTCAGGGGAAATATCTGTCAACGGAAAACCGCTCGGAAGCATGCCTCCCGAGGAAAGGCAGGTGGCGTTCCTCTCCCAGACATACTCACTCTTTCCGCACATGGATGTTTGGAAGAACACGGTCTTCGGGCCTGTGGCGAGAGGCTGGGAGAAGAAAAAAGTCGATGTCATAGGCAGGGAGATGCTCGAGATGGTGCATCTCTACGAAAGGAAGGACGCAAAGCCGGGAGAGCTCAGCGGAGGAATGCAGCAGAGGAATGCTCTTGCCAGGGCCCTCTGCGCTGACGCAAAGATATTACTGCTGGATGAACCCCTGCGCGCCCTTGACGCAAGGCTGAGATTGGACCTGAGATATGAGCTGAGAAAGCTGGTGAAGGACATGGGCATGACAGCTATCCATGTCACCCACGACCAGGAAGAGGCGCTCACAATATCTGACAGGATAATCATGCTGAAAGCGGGAAAGATAATCCAGAGCGGGACTCCTCAGGAAATGTTCAACCGGCCGGTTAGCCCGTTCATCCATCATTTCATCGGAGAGGCCAATTTCATATCCGGGCGCATGACCGGATATAACGACGGCCATGGTATCTTGACAGATGAACTTGGCACAGCATACCGTACAGCGGGTTCACAACTTGAGGTCGGCTCAAAGGCTGTGGCCGGCATCAAGACTGAATTCACAGTCCTGGAGAAGGAAGACAAACAGGGTGTGAATACATTCTCCGGAATTGTGGAAAGAAAACTTTTCCTTGGTAGATTCACTGATTTCGAGGTCATTCTGAAAGAGGGGGCCATTGTGCATGCAAGGCTCCCAAGCTCTGTCGCACATAAATTCGGCGAGGGAGATGCAGTATTCGTGCATTACAGCCCTGAACGTCTAATTGTATTCCCAGAACCTGAGAAAGGGCTGAAAAGCGAATTGGAGATGGTCTGATGCCGGAAATCGAGCTAAGGAACATTTCGAAACGTTTCGGCAAGGTCACTGCAGCCGCCGGCATCAACCTCAAGATAAAAAGCGGGGAATATGTCACTGTTCTGGGTCCGTCCGGCTGCGGCAAGACCACACTCGTGAAGATTCTGTCGGGCATCTGGGAACCCACCGAAGGCGACTGCTTCATCGACGGAAAGAAAGTCACCGGCATACCCACTTACGAGCGCGATCTTGGATACATTTTCCAGAACATCGCGCTTTTCCCCCATATGACTGTATGGCAGAATGCCAATTACGCGCCGATAGTGAAGGACTGGGACATGGAAAAAGCGGAAAAGGAGACAACCGAATCCCTTGAGCTTGTCAGGGCACTTCAGAGAAAAGGCTTCAAACCGTTCGAACTTAGCGGCGGAGAGAAGCAGAAAGTGGGGATAGCCAGAGCGCTTTGCGCAGGCTCAAAACTTCTGATTCTGGATGAGCCGCTTTCAGCCCTGGACGCAAGGGTGCGGCTGGACCTCAGATATGAAATAAAGCGTCTTGTGAAAAGGAAAGGGCTCACTGCCATCCATGTCACCCATGACCAGGAAGAGGCCATGTCCACCTCGGACAGGATAGTTCTCATGAGGGCCGGAAGAATAGTCGAGGTCGATACGCCAGAGAACCTTTACAATCGCCCGAAGAATCTTTTCACTGCGAATTTCATAGGTGAAGCCAATTTCATCGAGGGAAGCGTTGCTAACAACGTCAAAAGTGCCGGCAGTGAACCTTTGACATGCCTGAGCGATGAAAGCGTCATAGAAACAAGGCACAGACACCGCCTGGTAATCAAAAACCCAGGAGGGGCATTTAAGGTGGGAGACGGAGTTGTAATCATGGTCCGCCCGGAGAACCTTTCGATTTCTCACAGAGAGAAGGATTTCTCGCTGGAAGGCCGGATTCTGGACAAAATATTCATGGGCTCATACATGCGATACAGGGTGAAACTTATAACTGATGACACAGTGCTGGTAGAGGTCCCGGAAGCGGACGATAAAATCTTTAATATAGGCGATAAGGTTAATGTCAAATTCAGACCGAAGAAGCTTCTGGTCTACCCCCAGCCGAGCGAAGGACTGAAAGAGGTGTTGAGGCTTGAGTGACAAGAAATATGCAATGTGGTTTGCGAAAAGGAGAGAATCCAGCGTCATGGACGGTGTCAAGGAACACATACTGAAAGTACTGGATACCTGTGAGGAGATGGAGAACGCCATTGCCGCCGTCCTGATGAAGGACGAGGCGAAAGCCAGGCAGGCGATTGAACGCCTTTACAAAGATGAGAAAGCCGCAGATAACATCGAAATAATCCTGAACGAGAACCTTGCGATCGGGAACCTGGAGTCAAAGGAAAGGGAGGACCTCATGCACATGGTCAACAGGATAGACCACATAGCGGACTGGGCCAAGAGCGCAGCCAGGAACATCGAGATAATCATTGACGCCAAAATCGATGTTCCTGAAAGGATGTGGAGAAACATCCAGACCCTCGGGCATGCCGTGGTCGAAGGAGCAAGGGAAGTGAAACTCGCGATAGATTTCCTCGGAACCGACCCGGACCAATTCCTGATTCACCACAAGAACGTGGTCCGCATCGAACATGAAATCGACGACCTATATTTCAAAGCCAAAAAGGAGCTGATGATGTCGATGAGCCTTGACCCCAGAGTCATGTTCGTGATGAGGGATATCATACATGGCCTTGAAAACTCGGCAGACAACTGCAAAGAAGCCGTTGACCTGATGCACATAATCCAGACCGCCAACCGCTGAGCTTGCCAAATATTCGGGAGTAATGAGAGCTTTTCTATAGCCCTATATATTTATTGACAAAAGTATAGAAAAGTATAAATCTCATTGAGTCTCTCTCATAACTGGAGACGGAACAATGGAAACCCGGAAAGTCCAGGTCACCGGCGGCTCATCGTACATTATCACCCTTCCAAAGGAATGGGTGCTTTCTGCCAAGATACAGAAGAACGACCCTGTCGGCGTCCTTCCGCAACCTGACGGCAGCTTGCTAATCACGCCCAACACCACAACAGAGAAGGACAGCCACACCAAGGAATTCTCAGTTGATAAAATAACTGACGGCCAGTATCTTTTCCGCCTTCTCATCGGTGCATATATCAGCGGTTATGCGGATATAATCCTGAGGTCCAAGAACGGGATTCCCGCTTATCTGAGAGACAATGTTATAACATTCACCCAGACGCTCATCGGTCCCGAAATCGTGGAAGAGGATTCCAACACAATCCACATCAAAGACCTTCTGAAGCCGACCGAGCTTCCTTTCGACAAGACCCTGAAACGGATGTTCCTGCTCGTGAGGGGCATGCATGAGAGCACCATGATAGCCCTCGCAGGTAAGGACCGGGATATGGCCACCGAGGTCATCAAGAGAGACAGGGACGTCGATAGGCTTCAGTGGCTTGTCGCCAGGCAGACACACATGGTTCTCGAGGACATCAGTCTCGCAAGGAAGATGGAAATTCGGCAGTCCGATGTCACCCTCTACTTAACAATGAGCCGCATATTGGAAAGGGTCGGGGATCACGCAATTATTATCGCGACCCAGATACCGGTTCTCATTGAATCCGGATTGACTCCAAAAACAGCCGACACAATCGCCAATGCAAGCAGGCAGGCGATTTCAATGTTGGCCAAAAGCATGGATGCATGGCAGAAAAGAGACATACTTATGGCCAACGATAACATCGATTCCCTCGGTACTCTCATCAAATCCTGCAAAAAAATCAACGATATGGCCGCAACTATGGAAGGCGAACCTGCTGTCGCAATGAGTTACATAAGCGAGAGCATTCGCAGGACAGGAGAATATTCCACCGACATATCGGAACTTCTCATCAATATGCTGATTGGCGATTGACCGAGCATCCCCAATTACAGAATCTGGGGTCCGATAACCTGCCACAGTATCAGGAAGAGGATGAAAAGGGCAAGCGTGAAAGCAATTCTGTTGACCAATTTGGTCCGCTTCTCAAGGTCACTGAATCTGGACATCCTGTTAAGGAATGAATCCAGCCAATCCTTGAACACATATCCGCCGTCAAGCGGCACGGCGGGCAGAGCGTTGCTGAGGCCCACCATCAGGTTAAGCCAGAATATCCAGTAGCAGGCATTTGCCAGCACCCAGAACATGCCGTCGGGTAGGAATGACCAGAATCCGTCAATGACATAGAAATCCGCAACCGCGCCGTCAATCGGGCTGAGCTTCTGGAGCGGCAGTGTCATGTAAACTGAAACAGACTGCAGGAAATCATTTGCCGTCTCGGAGTCCCTTATCGGATGGAAATAATCGTCCGAAACGGTCATTGTGGTGATGCCAATGTAACCTTTCCCATTGTCATCCGCGTCCTTGGTTATCAGCGCCTTGTCAGTAAGGTTGACCGGGATGACATATATTGAATCAGTGGCCGGGTCATATACGCCAATCTCCACGCTCTGATTCGCCGTGGTGTTGGAAATGCATTCGGAGAAATCCGAATATTCATACAGCCTCTGCTGGTCGAAGCTCA
>JAQVMG010000147.1 GCA_028703755.1 Thermoplasmata archaeon
GCTCTTCCGATCTCCCCTTCCGATTATGATAATGTCGACTTCACCGTCAAGCGCTCTTATTCCCGAGGCAATGCTTTCGGCCGAGCCCTCACCCTGGACCCGCGCATCGTAAGTGAGAATCTGTATGCCCGGGCCTGACATGAAAACTCTGACCATGTCCTGGAGGGCCGCGCCTTTCTCCGATGTGACAATGCCAACACTCTGGGGGTAGGCGGGAATCGGAACCTTGGCCTCGGGTGCGAACAGGCCCTCTTTCAGAAGTTTCTCTTTCAGTTCTAGATATTTTCTGTAGAGTTCGCCCCTGCCCTCGGGCTCACATCTTCGCACGTCCATCTGGTATGTGGAATTTCCACCCCATGAAGTTATGCTACCCCATACGACAACACGGTCTCCGTTCTTCAGGGGCAGGCAGTCAATGGCGCTTGCATTGCCCTTCCATATCGCACATTTCAGAACATTGTTCTCGTCCTTCACCGAGAAATAATGATGGCCCTTGTCGGTGTACCCGGTGACTTCGCCTCTGACTGCGATGTCATTTATCTCCGGGTTGGACCTGAGTGTGTCCTTCACCAGGCGGGAAACCTCGGTAACTGTCAGGGGTTCCATGGAAAGGAGATTGCCTTGATGTTTATAAATGGTTTATGGGGAGGGGGGCGAAAGTATCGGGGTACAATGAGCTGGCAAAGGGTTATTACCCTAATGTGATTGCCCGCTGCAAAGGTGAACCGATGGACCTAATCTGGCAGATAATATTCGGATATCTCGTTCTGATGAACATTGTGACCCAGTGGCTTTTCGGCTCCGATAAATCCAGAGCCGTCTCAGGCCGCTCCAGGATATCCGAGGCTGCGCTGCTCTCCGCGAGTTTCCTCGGAGGGGCGCCGGGCGGAGCCCTGGGCATGCGGCTGTTCCGCCACAAGACACGGAAAGAGGGCTTCAAGCTCATCATGACGATGGCCATACTTGTGAATCTGGCGGCTTACGGCAGGCTGATATACATGTATCTTACAGGCACAGGACTGGGACTGTTCGGGCTGTGAGTGGCAGACGAAATGTGCTGAGGCCCTCTGAAGATTCAAGGACGAGTTTTGAACCGATTTTTTCACGAGTTTTCATGAAATATTGCGATATCGGGATATACCCTGAAAACAAATAGGGGAGTTGGAAGTGAGTCGGATGATGTACAGAAATCGGAAGGATTACGAAAAGGCGTTGAAGAACCTCGAATCCGGTTTATACGAGAAAGCCCTGAAAGCCAGGCAGGAACAGAAACCGGCCGAAGCTGAGCATCAGTCCGAATGACCCAATGGCCATTCAAAAAGATCAAGATTACCTCCCTCCTCTTTTTATATTTATTTTTTGAAAATATCTGCTCGAAGATCTGGGTGATTGGCTGGAACTGCTTCTAGGGGTGGTTGGAGGATATATGCATGCGGCATCGGGAGCCTCGCGTCCAACGTGGCAGGTATAGCGATATCAGCTGCTTTCATTTTAAAAAATACAAATATAAATTCTGAATCAGAACGGATATAATCTGAAGAATTTCCCGTCGGGACGAGAAAAGTTTCTATGTGTAGATATCCTAAACTTTTCGAGCAAGACGAATTTCCATAGAAAATTCATTTGAAATTCGTCGCAGTCGAGGTCTTCACTATTAGCAATCTGATAACAATAGACCGAGACACCGCGGGAGCACCGCCTATGCCAATAAAATAGAATAGGTGCTCCCGTCGGGACCGAGGGCGAGATTGCCAACAATGTCCCGACGGTCGCCCGAGGCAAGCCTAATTCTGTATTATAGCATATTACTACACAAGAATTAGGCGCAGTTTCAGCCTTCACTATTGCAACCTATATTCAATAGGCTGAATCCCGCGGGAGCATCGTATTAAAACAATAAAAAAACAGAGATGCTCCCGTCGGGATTCGAACCCGAGTCCCTAGCTCGAAAGGCTAGAATGATTGGCCGGTCTACACTACGGGAGCAATTGGTTGCTCACGACGGCAATTTGTCATCGTGGGTACGGCGCATAAAGCGGCTTCCTTCTTAAAATTTCTCATGAATTTGGCAATATCATAATATTCACAAACAATATCTAGGAGTTGGAGTCGCTTTCCGATGCTGGAAGTCCGCAACCTTACCAAGAGTTTCGGCCATGTGCTGGCTGTTGACGGCATAAGCTTCGCAGTGGCGAAAGGCGAAGTTTTCGGCATGCTGGGCACGAACGGGGCCGGCAAGACAACGACGATAAAGGTCCTCTCCTGCCTCCTGAAGCCGACCGGCGGGCTGGCTCTTGTGGACGGCCTGGATGTGACCAAAGAGCCTCTGGCAGTGAAGCGCCGAATAGGCTACCTCCCCGAGATGCCGAACCTTTTTGAAAAACTCACCGGCAGGGAGTTCATGGGCATGCTGGGGACGCTTAGGGGGCTGGAGCCCGAACTGCTGGCAAAGAGAATTGACGGGTATATCAGAATCCTTGATTTCAGTGAATTTCTGGACCTGGAGATTGGGACATATTCCAAGGGTATGAGGCAGAGGGTGGCGTTCGCATCTTCAGTGCTGCATGAACCCCCGATACTCATACTGGACGAGCCGACCAGCGGCCTTGACCCGCGTTATTCCAAGATGGTGAAGGCCTGGGTCCGAGATTATGCTGCCAAGGGCAACACCGTCCTCATGAGCACGCATGTCACCGAGATTGCTGACAGCCTGTGCGACCGTGTCGCGGTTGTCCACAGAGGAAAGATTGCCGGCCTGGACACTCCCTCGGGCCTCAAGAAGGGGCTGGGTGCAGCCACATTGGAAGATGCGTTCGTGATGCTGGTCGAGGGAGGGTAAGTTGATGGCCTCGCCAGTTCTGGAAATTTATTTCGCCGATGCACTCACTGGCTACAGAAACACACAGAAGCGCCTCAGAAAGAACAGGATATACAGCATCTGGTCGGTCATGGTCATGATGACCGCCTTCGGAGCGGTTACCGCCCTCATAGCGTTGATATCACGTTCCGAGGTCATCGAGGGATTCCCGATTGACCTGAATGATGTGCTGTTTCTGTTTTTCCTGGTCTTCATGGGAAAATCCCTTCTGGATACGTATCATTATCTTGTTGAGCGGCCGGCGAGCGTATTCCTTCTGATGCAGCCGTTCGGGAGCGCCAGCATAGTCCTCGGTAAGATGCTCTCTATCACGGTTTTCAATCTTTCCCTTCTGGCATTCGGTTTGGGGACGATGACTGCAATGACTTTCATACATCCGTTCCTGCATTTCGTGATTCCGCCGGACATCGTTCTGGACCTCATCCTGCTCTCGTTGATGGCTTCCTTTGTCGGATTCACCTACTCGGTTCTCAGCGGGCTGAGGAATTGGGCCA
>JAQVMG010000148.1 GCA_028703755.1 Thermoplasmata archaeon
GACGCTTCGGCACCTGGAGAGGGCCGGCGTGAAAGTTTGGACCAGGGACATGGCCAATTTCTTCATCCCGGCCGGCCAGTCATACCGGTCCGGGGATTACACTGTTCCGGGCGATTATTCATCGGCTGCTTTTCTTCAGGCGGCAGCCATCGTCACAGATTCCAAAATTCATATTTCAGGCCTGGAGCAGGAGGATGCCCAGGGCGACAAAGTGGCTGGAAAGGTTATGGAAGATATTATGTCTGGCAGGGAGAGAACAATCGACCTCAGAGATACGCCGGACCTTCTGCCGATTCTTGCCGTGATCGCCTGTCTGGCCGACGGGGAGACCGTCCTAAATAATGTGGCACATGCCAGGAAAAAAGAATCCGATCGGATTTCGGCTATGTGCCGGGAACTTGGAAAGATGGGCGCGACCGCCGAGGAACTTCCGGACGGACTGAAAATTCATGGCTCGAAACTGAAAGGCGCCGAACTGGATGGGCACGGGGACCACCGGATAGTGATGGCCCTGGCAGTCGCGGGCCTGGGCGCGGAAGGAAGGACTATAATAAACGGTGCCGATACCGTTTCAAAATCCTACCCGGGCTTCGTGAATGACCTTTCGATGCTCGGTGCGGAAATGCGGACGGTGGACGGTTGACTGTCGACACTTTCGGAAAATCATTCAGGATAACCGCTTTCGGGGATTCCCACGGAGAGACAGTGGGAGTTGTGATTGAAGGCTGCCCTACAAACATAGATATCTCGTCAGATATGATCCAACATGAACTGGACAGGCGCAGGCCGGGAGCCGGTCTGGCAGCATCGGAGCGGCAGGAGCCCGACATCCTGGAGATAATCTCCGGCATTGAAGGCGGGCGAACAACAGGCGGCCCGATAAAACTGCAGGTAAGGAACCTGGATGCCCGGCCGTCGGATTATGAGGTCAACAAACCGAGGCCCGGCCATGCAGACCTTTCATATTTTCAGAAATACGGAAAGATATCCGCAGGAGGCGGACGGTCCTCCGGAAGGGAAACTGTCGGAAGGGTGCTCGCGGGCGCAGTAGCCAAACAGGTTCTGGCTCGGGAAGGCATCAAAGTCAGCGGCAGGATAATAGAGATCTCAGGTAAAACTTCGGGCCATGAAAAAATAATCATAGAGGCTAAAGCCAGGAAGGATTCTGTCGGCGGAACCGTCGAGATAACGGCCGAGGGAGTCCCGCCGGGCCTCGGAGAGCCGGTCTTCGACAAGCTGGACGCGGATCTTGCGAAGGCTTTCATGAGCATACCCTCGGTGAAAGGCGTCGAAATCGGGGCGGGCTTTGAATCCACGAGGATGCTGGGCTCGGAGAACAACGACCCGATCATTGTTGTTGACGGCATTCTGAAAACAGGAACCAACAATGCCGGCGGGATACTGGGGGGCATCAGCAACGGCATGCCGATCGCCTGCAGGATTGCGGTGAAGCCAACAAGTTCCATCGGACGAGAACAGGACACGGTTGACCTGGATACCATGAAACCCGCCAAAATTTCGGTGAAGGGAAGGCACGACACATGCATCTGCCCCAGAATGGTGCCTGTCGCCGAAGCCATGATGGCCATCGTGCTTTTGGACCATTTCCTGCGATTCAAATCCGCAACCGGGGGTGGCTGAAACGGCGGACCTGGAGAAACTGAGAAAGAAGGTCAGGGCCAAGGACAGGGAACTGGTTGCGCTTATTGCAGAGAGATTCGAGATAACTTCCGAGCTGGGCAGAAGAAAAGCCGCCGAGGAGATGCGCGTGGAAGACCCGGAGGTTGAGAGAGCGGTCGTCAAAAATGCGCTTGCTGCCGCCAGGGAGCTGGACCTGGACCCAGGGATGACAGAATCAATCATGCGCTCCGTGATAGCCAGCTCCAGGATACGCCAGGAAGGCGCGAGGAATCCGACTGCCGCGGTCCGGCCAAACATAGCAGGTTCCCAGTTCGTCCCTCCGCCGCTGGAATTTCGCACAGCCATTCCTGTTTCCCGAAAAGCGACAGCCTCTGTAAGGTCATCCAGAAAGGCGATTTCTGAAATACTGGACGGAAAGGATGACAGGAAAATCATAATCATGGGCCCATGCTCGGTCCACGACATCGGCCAGGCAGAGGAATTTGCAGGTCGGCTGCAATGTCTTCAGAAGGAAGTCAATGACCGGTTTCTGCTGGTCATGAGAGCATATATCGAGAAGTCCCGCTCAGGGAGGGGATGGACCGGGTTCATAGGCGACCCTTACATGAACGGCTCGGGAGACATCCAGCACGGGATAACCGAGACCAGGAAATTCCTGAAAGGTCTTGCGGAATCGGGGATACCGAGCGCTGTGGAATTCATCAACCCGATAACGGCGCTCTACATCGGCGACCTTGTATCCTGGGCTGCGATAGGCGCAAGGTCATCCGGCTCTCAGCTACATCGGGACATGGCTTCGGGCCTCGACATGCCGGTGGGATTCAAAAACGGGCCGGACGGGGATGTGGCCATAGCAGTGGGCGCGATTCAGTCCGCAGGGGAGAGCCACCATTTCCTCGGGGCGGATGAGACCGGCAATCTGCGGGCGTTCAGAACGCTGGGCAACAGGCACTGCCATCTGGTTCTCAGGGGCGGAGAGAAGCCGAATTTCGATTCACGCAGCGTGAGAAAAGCTCTCAAAGAACTGGCCACAGCGGGGCTTCCCGAAAGGCTTATTGTCGACTGCAGCCACGGGAATTCCGGGAAAGTTGCCGATGGCCAGATGGCTGCTTTCGAGGATGTCATAAAACAGATTTCCGCGGGGGACAGCGGCATCATCGGCCTGATGCTGGAGAGCAACCTGAAGTCGGGAAAACAGCGGATACCGGAAGACCTGGCCGGGTTCAAGGCATCCGGTCTAAAGCGCGGCATATCCGTCACGGACGAATGCCTGGGTTGGGATGCGACAGAGAAGCTGATATTGAAAGCATACCGAAAGATGAAATGAGATCCGGAATAAATCAGATGACCCGTTTCTTCTTCACGGTTTTCGGGGCATCCGTCGGCTGGGCCGGGTTCTGGGGAGCGTTAATCGATTGCCCGCAGTTGAAGCACATCACAGTTCCGGGGGATAGCGCCGTGCCACATCCGGGGCAGGGGAAATCTCCTTCGGGGGCTGTCGGGGGCGCCGGTCCGGAAACAGAGGGAGCGGCGGTCGGAGTCACACTCTGGGTGACCCTTTCACCGCAGTTGAAACACATCACATCGTCGGTGTTGAGTAAAGTATTGCAACTGGGACAGGCAATCTGGCCTTCCGGGACCTGAACTGCCGGTGTCTGGGCGGCTGCAGGTGTTGGGGGAGTTTCCTGTGCGGATGGAACAGGCGATGCCGGCGGAGGTGTTTGCC
>JAQVMG010000149.1 GCA_028703755.1 Thermoplasmata archaeon
GTTGATCATCTATTACCGAAACAAGGGGAATAACGACAAGCCGCCGGTCCTGCGCGACCTGTCGCGCGACCTGTCGGTGACCCTGTCGGCGAAGGTTGACCTGCGGCAGGTTTCGCCCCGTGACGATGCCAGACTACTGGGTGGGATGGGGCCCTGCGGCCGCTCGCTTTGCTGTTCGGTCTGGCTTGACAAACCGAAGCACGTGACCGTTCGGATGGCTAAAGACCAGGGGCTCGCGATCTCGCCGACCAAGACGTCCGGCGTCTGCGGCCGCCTGATGTGCTGTTTAGAATACGAATACGATAAGCCAATACAGAGAGGAGGAAAAGAGAATGCCAAAAATTGAGATTCGCAAGGGAGAGGAACTCGAAAAGGCTCTGCGCAAATTTAAAATGAAATTGCGCCATGAAGGGACCTTGGACGAGATGAAGAAGCGGGAGTTCTACGAAAAACCTTCGCAGCGGAGGAGGAGAGAGGAAGAGGAGGCCATACGGCGGGAAGTCAAACGACGCCGAGATTCAGACTAAGTAAATGAAGATTCTCGACCGCTACGTCATCCGTGAGATGCTCGGCCCTTTTTTTATCGGGGTCGTCGGCTTTATTCTGGTGATGACGGTCGATCTTCTTTTCACGATGGCCGATCTGATCATCAACAAAGGGGTGCCGCTCCTGGCGGTCCTGAAATTGCTGGTCTACAAACTGCCGTCGATCCTGGTCCTGACCTTTCCGGTTTCGACCTTGTTTGGGACCACCATGGCGGTGGGAAGATTCTGTAAAGATAACGAAATGGCTGCCTTCCGGACCTCGGGAGTCAGCCTTTTTCGTATCGCCCGGCCGATGCTCCTGATGGGTCTTTTAGTAAGTCTGCTCGCCTTTTTTACCAACGAGAAGATCGTCCCCCACGCGAATTACGTTTCCAGCCAGATCGTCCGCCAGGTCATCCAGCAGCAGCCTCTTCCGGAAGTGAAAGACAACGTTTTCTTCAAGGACGCGCAGAACCGGTTTTACTACGCCGGCCGGGTCAATATGAAGAACAAGACGATGAGCAAGGTCATGATCTACGAGGTCTTGCCCGGGACCTATCCCCGGACCATCCTGGCGGAAAGCGCCAACTTTACCGGCAAGATCTGGGAACTGCATCAAGGGGTGATCCATAAATACGACGAAAAGGGGAGCCTGAGCTACCAGGCGACCTTTGAGCGGATGAAGATCGCGGTCGTCGACAACTTTGACGCCTTTAGCGAACAGAAAACATTTGCCGATATGGACCGCAAAGAACTGCAGGGGATGATCGATTCCCTGGCCAAGAGCGGCTCCAACACCCGGGCCTTGATGACCGAACTCTACCTCAAATACTCCATTCCTTTGACCTGTTTTATCTTTGCCCTGGTCGGCATTCCTTTCTCCCTGTCGTCGCCGCGTTCCGGCCAGACCTGGGGGATCGTGGTGACTATCGTCTTCATGTTCACTTTTTACGTCTTCGCGTCGGTCTTTCGCTCGCTCGGTAAAGGCGGAGTTCTCCCGCCGGAGATCGCCGCTTTCGCGCCCCAAACTTGCTTTATGATTATTGGCTTTGTGATGCTATACTTTCAGGGAAGGTATCGCTAAATGGAAACATTACTTGATCCAATTGAATTAAAAGCGTTAGGCAAAAAAGAATTGGATGAAGGGGCTTATAAGAAGTCGCAATCTTTCTTTGCCCAGGCATCGCTTCTTTCGCCCCACGTTTTTCCCTATATTTTACTTGATTACGAACGCCACATTGACGGCGACCTGCAAAAGGTCGGACCGCGGATGGCGTTGGCCGGTTTTCTCCTCTCGACGGGACACCTGGACGCCGCTTTACTGGAGCTGGAAGAGGTCCTGATCGCCGATCCGCGCAATATCGAAGCCTATAACGCCCTGGGGCGTCTCTACATCCGCCTGGAGCGGATCGACGACGCGATCGATCTTTTAGAGCGCTCGATCAAAGAAGGGGTTCGCGACGTCATTCTGATCGAGATCCTGGCCGGAGCGTACCTGGAAAAAGGGCGGCTTAACGAAGCGATCAAGTTTTACGAGGAGATCCTGACCCACCGTCCAACCGATAAGCAGACCCTGCGGATCTTAGGCGAGCTCCATGCCCGGATCGAGAACTATAAACAGGCGGCCCGATATTATCAGCTGATGTTTTCCGATGACCCGGAAGTCGTCCGAGAAGTGGTCCAGCGGCTGGAAGGGTTGCTGCAGAAAGTTGAAGCGAGCATCGAGATCAGGGAGATCCTCTCCGACGTTTACATGCGGACGATCAAACCGGAATCGGCGGTCGAGAAGCTTAAAGAGATCCTCCGCCTGGAACCGGCAAAACAAGATGAGATCATCGCCCGTTTACGGACGATCTTAAAGAGCTATCCCAGCCTGCCGTCGGCCGTCATGGCCCTGGCGGAAGCCTTGCGGAGCAAAGGGGATTTGAGCGAAGCGGTCGAGCAATATAACGATCTTGGCAAAGCCCACCCCGAGATGATCGGCCAGGTCATTTCCGGTTATCACGGGATTATCGAAAGTTGTCCCGAACAGATCCTCGCTCGGACCTACCTGCTCGATATCCTCCTGAGCCAGAACCGGACCGAAGAGGCTTTGGTCGAGCTTGGCAAGATGGTCGAGATGGACCCGTCGCTGGCGGAGATGGTGATCCGCCGCTGCCGCGAGATTCTCCGTGCCCAGCCGCAGCTCTTGCCGGCCCACGTCGTCCTTGGCAAAGCCTGTTTGGCTAAAGGCGATTTTCAACGGGCGGCCCTTTCGGCTGAAGGGGTCATTAACAGCGACAAGAAATTTATTCCCGCTTACCTTTTACTCGGTGAAGCTTACGCCAATCTCAACCTGCAGCGTAAATCGGTGGAAACTTTCCGGACCGCTTTAACTCTTGACCCATACAACCTGGAAGTCCACGACAAATATCGGGCGGCAAAAGAAAAACAGCTTGAACAGGAGATCATCGGTCTGAAGGAGCGGTTGCAGGAAGATTCCTGGAAACTATCGCAGCATATCGACCTGGCCAAAGCCTACCTGGAAAAAGGGGAACGGAATGACGCCATTCGGCAACTGCAACTGGCGCAAAAGGACCAGCTCCGCGCGCCGCTCGCTTTCCTGATGCTTGGCGGGATCTACCGGAGCCTGGGACGGTTTGACCTGGCGGCCGATAATTTCCAGCGGGCGCTGCAGTCGGCCAACCAGGAACAGGCCAAGATCATCCGCTTCCATCTCGGGACGACCTACGAATGCGCCGGGGAACCGCGCAAAGCGATGGAGATCTACGAAGAGATCATGCAGGAAGACCTCGATTTTGCCGACCTGCAAAAACGGGTCCGCCAGCTCCAGGGG
>JAQVMG010000150.1 GCA_028703755.1 Thermoplasmata archaeon
ATCATGCGAAAATTGCCCGCTTGTCAATCGTTGTTTGGCTTGTATCATAAACCGGCAATTCTCATAAACACTATCAAAAACTATCAGGTTTATCCGAATTAGTTTTTGATGGTGTTTGATAGTAACCATAGGCAGAAATTACAAGGATAAAATAAAATGGCAACATATAAAAATAACACGGTTGGAAAAGCAAATTATACTATCAGAGATTATTATCACGATATATTAAAAGATAACACAAACGAGGAATTGTCAGAAGAAGAAAAAAAGGCATTGAATTGGTTGAACTTGCATGATTTCTGTAAATGTGGGGATGAAAAAAATGAACATAGTAGATTTATTGATGGTTTATTTATTGGGTGTCAAAAATGTAATTGTAAGAAGTTTATTTCATATGTTGAATAAAACGTTAATTTTATAAACGGTTTACCTGGATTATGGCAGAAAACACAAAGGATAATTAAAATGACAGAGAAAAAAATCTATCAAATGACACAGAAGGAATATATTACAAGTATGGGCGGAAAACGCATTAAACACGAATATTTTAGTCGTTTGGGGCAATTGATATACAACCACCAAAACGAGGTAGAATGGGCTGTACAATTGGGTAAGGACGTTTCTGAAGAAGTTTTAAAAGATTATCCTGAAATTTTAAGAAAATATTTTAAATCGTAGGCAGAAATTGATTACAAATTGATAGGCAAAAATTATTGACAATAGGCAGAAATCGTGTATAATCAATACATAATCAGATAGTCAATATCAGGCAAATAACACATTCAAAAAGGAAAACAAAATGTCTGAACATCCTTATACCGCTGAATATGGTTCAAAAGAATACAAGGAATTCGAATCACATGATACCGTTTTAGATAACACTATCTATGTAAATCCTTCTGGAATGGAATTCAATGCAAATTTCTACCATCGTTCAGAAGGTTATACTATTGCCGGTTCTTGTGGTCGCTGGACAAATGAAATTTGGGGATATCGCATTTATTACAAGGATGGTACAACGGGAGGCAGGATGTTTAATACTTATGATGATGCATTTGAAGCATGGCAGAATTTATCTAAAAAGGAAACTAAATAATGAATAAAAATTCTTTGCTGGAAAGTCTTATTAATGCCGATGGTTCAAAAACTATTCAAGACAAAACATTGCATGATTTTTTGACTGGTAATGGTGATAATGTCATTCGTTTATTTGAATCTCGGTATGAAGAACTTTCAAATACAGATATGTTCAAAACAAAAAACGGGTTTAATTGGTTGGCTGATAGACTTGGTATGAAGATTAATTGGGGAGGGAATTTTTCCACTCCGGCAAATACTGATAAAAATACCCAACTCGGTAAAATGAATTCGGCAAAACTAGAATCCGCTATGAATAAGATTTATCGTTTTGAAGATGGTACAATGTCTCTTAAGCAATTCCTGGCAATTCACCCTCCAGTTTGCAAGAAAATCTTTACACAGGAATATAGCGAAAAAAGAATCCATCTTGCCTATGAAAAATTGAAGACTCCAAAAATCACTTATAATATTGGATATTCAAATGAAAAATATGGTTTGCTATATGTGGAAGTTCCTAAGATGTATTATGATAGTCTTGAAATTCCAGTAAAGGAATAAACATAATGGAATTAAATAAAGAACAAATAGACAGAATGAATTATATAAAATCATATTATCCATATCGAATTGTTTTTGGTGTAATCATGCCTAATGGAGATTTTGACGTATACGCAGAATATACAAAACGTAAGTTGAATAAATTTTTACGGAATCCAGAATGCAAAGTTTTTACATTCAACTAAACAATAAAAAATCTGTGCTTACATAGGCAGATTTTTTGTTATCTCTATTTATATCAGAATAAAAAGATTATTTTACCTAGTTCTGCATGACACTACAAGCGGTTATAAGACGTTTATAGACATAAACCATATAAATATATACATCACATTTAAAAACGCCTGGAATTGTCTATAAATGGCAAAATTGCCTATTGTATTTACTTGACATTATAGAATGATGGTAGTATCATTGGATTATCAAACAAAAGAAACAACATTCAATGGAGAAAATAAAATGTCTATCATGAATTGCACAGAATTTGAAAAACTCGAAAATGGTAAACTCCGCATTAAGTTTGTGGGTAATGAAGATGATAAGATTGAAATTCTTGAAATGTTGGAAAAACAAGGCAGCAATTCGGTTTTGATGGATATTACCGAATCTCACTGGACAAATTCTTGGGCAGTTTTTCCTGATGCTGATGTTTTGGGGCAAATGTCTAATTGTCCTGTGATTTGTGAAGACGGCAGTGTAGAAGACGATGGAAGTAACACGCTATATGGCAAGGCATGGTATTTTCCCAATTACATGATTATTGGGGAAGTTGATGAAATTGTAAATACTGGTTTTGTGGATTTTGAATTGTGGCAGGATTTTGAAGAAGCTACAAACTTTCCGAATCCTTATATAAACTAATAAAACCAAAATTTTATCCATCATGATAACCTGGACAAACAAGATGAAAACAATCAAAATTGCATTAAATGAATTGGATTTCAGATTTGCCAGTACAATCAATCAGAAAAAAGAATTTGCAAAACTGGCATTAAAAAACAGATTATATGTATCAGGATGGCAGTTATTCAAAGAATTGAATCTAATCAGTAAATATGCTGAAAGTGACATTGTAATTTGTTCTTATATGGGAATCGTTATAGCCGTTCATGTTTGTGATGAAACCGGATTCGGCATGTGGTTTTGTCGCATGTGTTTTAGAAAAAACGGCATAGCAAAACGAATGACTCAAATTATGCAAGCAAATGGACATAGAAAAATGTCTGCTGGAACAGGTAGAAAAGATTGTACCGGTTTCTTTCAAAAAGTTAATGTCGAATTGCTATGGTAAAATCCTTGCAATTCCTGGTATAGTGTGGTAGAATATATCGGTAATCAGAAATAAAATTCAATCAATCAAACAGGAGAAAACAAATGGAAATCACTGTAACCAATCTTAAAAATTTCCGCTCTGATTTTTGCAAGGCAGTTGAACAACTCGAAAAGAAATACAATGTCAAGGTTGAATTTGGCGATATTAAATACTCTACAAATGATTTTCATGGAAAAGTAACCGTCAAGAATCTTTCAGAAACCGGCGAAGAGATTGACAATTCCTTTAAAGATTATGCTGGAATGTTTGGATTGAATCCCGATTGGCAAGGTAAAACTCTTCAACCTCGAACGGGTGAATCTTT
>JAQVMG010000036.1 GCA_028703755.1 Thermoplasmata archaeon
CCCTTTCCATTCTACGTGGATGCGCGGCTCGTCCCTTATAACAAAATCAAATTTCGCGGGCTGTCCGTCGTCCAGGGCAAGTTTTTGGGTTGTCTTGGGCCGGTTCAGGCCGAATTCCTTCCAGGCGTAGAGCGCCTTCGTCGGGTGATCGGGAACGATTATCATTCTTCGCCAGGGGTCTATCCTTTGGTCGGTGTAATGTTTAGTGACAAGGGCGGAGAACTGATGGTGAAAGAACTGTTCGTTGAGAATTTTGTCCCGATTGCCGTCTTTTACAATTTTTTCTGTCCTTGCCAATATGTTATCGAATATCCCCTCAAGGTCTTTTATGTCCATTTCTTCACCGCTCGGATATATACATAGAAATAGATAAACTTGTTACATACTAAATATGCATATTGAGACATATAAGATGCTTTGATAAACACTTAACAGCCTAATTCCGCGACTTTCAGGTCTTAGGAAACAGGGCGAATGTCACACGGCCAACCATATAGGTTTTTGAGCAGGTTCACCAGAGCTTTTTCTATTAATGATTTTTTCTTTTTGGCGACGGTGAACCAGCGGAGAAAAACCTGTCAAAAATAAAAACTCATAGGAAAACAAATAAATGTCGAAACATTAGGGGTTTTGCATGAAAATCAGCCAAATTAGAGTGGGTGCGGACAACTTCAGCTATCTGATAAGCTGCGAGGCCACAAAGAAGGCCGCAATTGTGGACCCCGGAACAAATGCCTCCGAAGCGATGAAAGCTATCGGCAAAGACAATCTTGAACTGCTCTGGATAATCAACACGCACTTTCATTCCGACCACACTGCCGAAAATCTCCGCCTGAAGGAGATTTACGGATGCGGAATCATTGCCTCAGCCCCGGATTCCGATAGACTTGAAGATGTGGCAATGAAAGTCTCGGACGGTGATACGCTTCAACTTGGATTAGCGAAGTTGGAATTCATACTCACTCCGGGCCATACGCCCGGCAGCATGTGTGTACTTGCCGACAGCCGCTTTCTCATGACGGGCGACACTCTGTTCATCGGAGATTGCGGCAGGACGGACATGCCCGGAGGAAGCGACAGGGATATGTTTCTGTCCCTGCAGAAACTGAAATCCCTTCCCGATAAGACAATTTTGTATCCTGGCCATGATTACGGGGATATTCCTTTCGACACAATTCAAAGTCAAAAGCTCACAAACAAGACATTAAAGGCAAAAACCCTTGAAGAATTGTGTAAAATTGCATGATTCAACGCTATCGTAATATTTATATTCGATTCTTGTTACGTCTTTTTTATTTTCACGCTCAATATTGCCGACAATCTTATGTTTTCTTTGTATTTATATCTCAATTATTGCGTAATACGAATAAATAGATTTTATTACTCATTTTCTCAGGTCTAAGTGGATCCGTCCGTCCTTGATCTCGATTATGCGGTCTGCCTGTTCAGCTATTTTCCTGTCATGGGTGATGATGACGAAGGTGGTCCCGAACTTCCTGTTAATCATCCTGAAATAATCGTAAACTGTAGCACTGGTGTCCGAATCCAGGTTTCCGGTCGGTTCATCGGCGAGGATGATTTTCGGGCTGTTCATGAGTGCTCGGGCGATGGCGGCCCTCTGCTGTTGTCCGCCGGACATCTTTGTCGAGTTGTTGTTCTTGACCTTAGCGAGGCCAAGCATGTCCATGAGTTCGTCAGCCCTTGCCCCGGCTTTCTCGCTGTCCTTATCATTCCTTATAAGATAGGGAATGAGGACATTCTCCCTGGCAGTGAACTCCGGAAGAAGGTGATGGAACTGGAAGATGAAGCCGATTGACTCGTTTCTCAGTTCAGCCAGCTCATTCTTTCTCATACCAGTTGTTGGCCTGCCGTTGATGATGAGCTCGCCCGAAGTCGGCCTGTCAAGTGTCCCCAAGATATTCAGAAGTGTGGATTTACCGCTTCCCGACTGGCCAATTATCGAATTGAAGCTGCCCTCGGCGAATGCCAGGTCTATATCATACAGAACCTGGGTGTCAACTGCGCCACTGTATATCTTTGATATCTTCCTGGCCTCAAGGACATCAGCCATTGCGTATCACCTCGGCAGGGCTGAGTTTGGATGAGCGCCGCGCGGGAAGCACGGAGGCGACCATTGCGGATACCACTGCAATGGCGCCGGATAAAGCTATGAATTTGAAATCGATTATCAGTGTGATGACGGACTCCTGGCCACTCGAAGTTGTGCCAAAAATGAAGCCGTAAAGAAGGAACAGGCCGATGAGCACACCGCCGATGGCGCCCATTATTCCCAGGAGTAGCCCCTGGTAGAGGAATATGAGACTGGCCGTCCTGTCCTTGATGCCCATGGCCTTCAGGATACCGATCTGCCGGGATTTCTGCAGGACCGTTATCGCGAGAACGCTGGCGATTGCTATCACGACTGAAATGAGGACGAAGCCCTGAATCATGTAACTTGAAAGGCTCTGACTCTGAAGCGCGTCCAGAAGGTCCTTGCTGGTCTCCTTCCAATTGGAGATTTCAAGGCTGTCGTCATTCAGAACGGTCGATACATCCAGGGCCACTGTGTCTGCTGTGAAGACTTCCCCAACCTGGATCTCGATGGCATCGACAGAACCGCCCATGTTGAAAATGGCCTGGCATGTCTCAAGGTTGACAATTATCTGGTTGTCGGCAACAGCAGCGCCGAATTCGTAGATTCCGGTAACAGTCAGGTTGGTGGTGGTCTGGTCCCAGTTCGTCACTTGTAGAATTGCGTTGAGAGGGATGTTGAGCTCGTCGTTAAGAACGCTGCCTACCAGAACATCTCCGTTGGAAGCCGGCATGGTCCCGTTGACCAGCGAATCCCCGATTCCGTACATCGCGTCGGCAGTGGCCAGGTCAAGGCCCCTGACTCCCGTTGAAATGTTGGTTCCCCCATAGGAAATCAGAGTGTATGAAAAGCCCGACACAGTAATTCCTGTGACCGAATCTATGTTATTCTCTATCTGGCTGGCCTTTGCCGACCAGTCGCTTATTCCCATGTCGTCGGCCGATTCCACGGTTATGTGCGGGGAAGTGCCGGTGACCGCATCAACAAGGCCGACCTGGAGGCTGCTGATAAGGATCCCGACGAAAAGCTGGACCGAGATTGCGATGGCGAGTCCGAGGACGATGAAGATTGTCTGGCTTTTCCTGGAACTGAGGAACCTGAGTGCGATTCTGAATGCTACCGTTGCAATACCTCCCCCGCATACCTCTTCAGGTCCCCGAATGTCTGGAGGACAGCATCGGCTCCGATATTCTCATGGGCCTTGGGATTGAGGCGGAATGCATTTCCGCCGACGACAATTCTGAAATCCAGGTCTTCCTCTTTCCGTATCCGGGCGAGGCTTCCGACAATCTTTCCGGCTGCCACCAGATTGTAGAAATTGCTTACACTGATGCCGACTATCTTCGGTTTCACGTGAGCGATTGCATTCATTATCTCGGACTGCGGTGTGTTCGCACCGACGAATGTGACATGGAAACCCAGAAGCGTGAAATAATCGGCGACCATCCTGGCGCCTATCTCGTGGTATTCCTCGGAGGGGCAGCCGATTATAACTTTCTCGCCGTTGGCTACCCGGTATTTTGGGATTTCCTTCACGACATAAGGGTAACAGCATTCGAGAACTGTGCGGACGATGGATGTTCTCACGTGCTCGCGCCAGATGCAGAGGGAATCGTCCTGCCAGCATACAAGGCCGTTCTGCGCCGGCGTCAATATCTCAGAGTATAAGGTGAGTATGTCAAGCTCACCGCTCTCAAGTTTTTCAAGAACCAGTTGGACTGCCTTACCTTTGTCCTCCTTTTGAAGAAGGTCAACGAACTGGCTGTAAAGCTCCTGAGCGGTCATCGGAGAGGGAAATCCGGATTTCGGATAAAGAACTTATCCCTTAGAATTTCTTAAGAACGTCCTTCAGGTCGGGTTTGGATATCTCCTCGAGTTCGTAATAGACCCTGACTATCGGCTTGTTGACCGTGAGAACCCTGTTCAGGTCGATTGGGGTGCCTGCCAGGACTATGTCGCACGGCGTCGCGTCGATTGTCGCCTTAAGGTCTGCAATCTGCTTGTCGGAGTAACCCATCGCGGGCAGGAATTTCTTGCCTTTGACATGCGGGTATTTCTCGAATGTCTTCTTTATCTCGCCGACGATATATGGCAGCGGGTCGACTATTTCGCCGGCCCCGTACTGCTTGGCTGCGACCATTCCGGCGCCGTAGCTCATCTCGCCGTGAGTCAGGGTGGGTCCGTCCTCGATAATCAGAATCTTCTTTCCGCGTATCGAGTCCTTGTCGTCTATTGTTACAGGCGACGCGGCCTTGACAACAATGGCTTCAGGGTTGGCGAATTTCGAGTTGGCCAGAACGATGTCGACCTTGTCCGGGTCGGCTGTCGTTATCTTGTTCACGACTACGACATCGGCCATCCTCAGGTTGGTTTCGCCCGGGTAATATGCAAGCTCGTGGCCGGGCCTGTGCGGGTCGACGATAGTGATGTGCAGGTCCGGTTTGTAAAACGGCGTGTCGTTGTTACCGCCGTCCCAGATGATGATGTCGGCTTCCTTCTCAGCTTCCTTCAGGATGGCGCCGTAGTCAACTCCCGCATAAACAACGATACCGTTGTCAATATGAGGTTCATATTCCTCGCGCTCCTCGATTGTGCATTTGTGGAAATCCAGGTCCTTGTACTCGGCGAACCTCTGGACCTTCTGCTTCTCCAGGTCGCCGTAGGGCATCGGGTGCCGGATGGCCACGACCTTCCTGCCCTTGGCCTTGAGTATATCGATGACCTTTCTGGTGGTCTGGCTCTTGCCGCAGCCCGTTCTTACTGCACAGATTGCAATGATCGGGACTTTGGATTTAATCATGGTCCTTGTGGCGTCCAGGAGGATGAAATCCGCTCCGTGGGCGTTAACGATGGCGGCTTTGTTCATGAGCACCGGGTAAGGGACGTCGCTGTATGAGAATATTACTTCCTGGACTTTGTGTTTTTCAATGAGCTTGGTCAGGTCGTTCTCGGAATAGATCGGGATGCCCTTCGGATATAACTTTCCTGCCAGTGAAGGCGGATATGTCCTGCCCTCGATGTCCGGTATCTGAGCGGCCGTGAAAGCCACAACGTCATAGTCCTTGTTGTCTCTGTATATGACGTTGAAGTTGTGAAAATCCCTGCCCGCTGCGCCCATTATCAGTACTTTTTTTGCTGCCATTTGCTCACCTGTCACTCAGTGGCGAAGGGATAACACATGTCCCTTATGTATTTTATGATTTAACTTCTTCATACTGTAACATTGCCGTGTAACAGAGACTCGGCATTCCTTCCCGGCAAAGCGCCGCCGGTACATCCTGCTCCGGCGCTTGCGCTAACCCGGAAAAGAAAAAAAAAGGGGGAGGATTAATCCTGATTAAGTCATTCTAGAATCTCTGGAACACTCCGCCGGCCTCGACCAGGTTCTGGTCGGAGGGCTGCGGGAATGCCATTGGCGCCATTGCTGCGTTGGCGATCATGCCCTGGTCGGCTTCATTGATGCCGGTGCCAAGGCCGATACCTGCCATACCCAGCTCATTTTGATAGGCAAGTATCTCGTCCGCGAGCACAGCCATGTACTCGCGGCCCATGGATTCTGTTACGTCCTTGATTATGTTGACTATCATGCTGTCCATTATGCCGAAGGCCTTTCCCAGTTTGATGTCTTCCCCGAATCTGAGGAGCGCATCGTTATCGAGTTCGATGGTGCTCTGGGTGACCTCGCGGAGCTTCTGAACATGCTCCTCGGCCATCTGGCGCCTCGATGTTTCGGCGCTGAAAGGAAGAACGCAGATTGCGAATGTTACCAGGCCAAGGCCTCTCGCCATCTCCGCCACCATCGGAGCCACGCCGGTGCCTGTGCCCCCGCCGTATCCCGCGATGATGAATGCCACATCCTTCGAGATGAGGCATGAACGGATTTCATCCTGTGCCAGCTCGGCGCATTTCTGAGCAACTTCGACGTAACCGCCCGAGTCGCCTTGGAATGTGATGTTCTTCCCGATGCATACTTTTCTGTCCGCTTCCGAGAACCGGAGACCGGTCATGTCCGTGTTGATGGCTATCCTCGGGACACCCCTGAAGTGCCCGTCCATCCTGCTGACTATGCCGTTCCCTGCCCCGCCACAACCTATTATCACTATACGCGGCTCGCTCATGCCGCCGGTTATTATGCTCATTATTTCGTTTTCCATCCGTGTTCTTTCCGATGCTAGGCTCATCGTTGTGACCTCCTGTGACGAATCAGAACGGAGCCCTGCCAGTTAGACATGGTTCGGGGCAAATTGCGGAACTCGGGCTATATTGAGTCTATGAACCTGATATATCCTTATCAAGCAGAGTGCATCCCATCCCTCTGACAGCCAAGGAAGGCATCCTTTTTTCTATCGGCCCAGGCCGATCGCTCACTTTACCGGTGCCTGACCACAGGTCTCCGTTCCCATTGCGTGTGAATTGCCCGATCACTGCTTCACAATCTGTCTGGAGGTGCCAGCTTCAACATCGATGTCCGCCTTCTTTCCGGCGGCTATCTCCATGCGTTTCATAGCCGTGAATGCCTCTTTTACGCGCTCTTCCGTGAAAAAGCTGTCTATTGCAGCCTGAATGGCGTGTTCCCGCGACCGGTAGAATCCCCGGTCCACCATGGTCTGGATGAACTCCATAAGTAAGGGGGACACCTCGACCTGTATGCTGTTCCTGCGTTGCTGCGCTTCGAGAAGCGTCCGAGCGGCTGTCCTCAAAAATTCGCTCCGGTTCGTGTATCCCTCTTGCTGTACCAGAACGTCTATCTCGTCCATCATGGCCTTTTCGAATCTGGCCGAAATCCGCTCGTCTACCTGTTCCTGCATGTGACACCATTTTGTCCGACAGATTTTGTGCTTAGATTGGACAAACGTAAACGTGAATGTCAAACAAGTATAAATAATTTTCGTTATATGTCAAACAATGTCATACAATTCTAAGCCCGGGCTCTTTTTGGAATCACTGGCTTTGCACAGAGTCCGTGCTTCCTGCAGAAATGAATGCCCAATTTTTCATTGTGAAAGGCATCTTTCTTGCAAACCGAGCATACATATCTCATCTGAGCATCTCCTTCCATTCGAGGAGATCTGTAACATGATATTCCTCCCTGATTGCAACGAACGGGCAGCTGACATGCCTTCCGGTGTCGAAGCAGTCAAACCCTTCCGAAGCGATGCATCTCTCGCATTCCGATATAACTGCAAAAAGCAACATCCTTTCCAGACGCGAGAACTCCCTGATGCCGATGTCCATGTGGCTTATCGAAATATGGTCTGAAATCTCATGGGTCAGGCTTGCCACGGTATCAGAGCCCCTCCAGGTCCTTTCCCCTGGTCTGCAGTTCCTTCAGTGCGGCATCCGAGACTATGTTCTCCTTGACAGCGCGTTCAATCCTGTCGCGCCTTCTGAGGTAGTAAGCCTCCATGTCCCTGAGCCAGAAATCCAGAGCTAGAACAATCGCCTCATTGGCATCCCTAGCGTCGCCGTTCATTATCTGCCGCTGGAGCCGCTCAGCGATCCTGTTGGGTATGCCGATGTTGATGCCAGCGGAATTCCAGCTGTCGCCGTTCTGCGTGACATATTCAACAATTGCCTCGCGGATGGCGGAGCTCCGGGTTGCAAATCCCTTTCTCTCCGCTATTGCATCGAGCTCTTCAAGAAGCTCGGGTTCCACCCTGACATCGACCCGTTCCTTGTTCATCGCTTCCACCTTTCTGCGCACACAAAAGCGCACACATTTTTTAAATACTTTTCTATACCTATATCGCCAGGTCGATATTTAAAAGTTTGGTTCCTGCGAAAAGAAAATGGAAATATACCTTTGCCAGTTCAGAAAAGATTTATCAGGTAGAGCCGTTTCGTCCTGTTCAGGTTGACAACTTTTTCAGGCTTGAACTTCTCCTCGATGTTTGCCAATGCATTGACGAGTTCGACCAGTTCCTTCTTTGTCGGATCATTGATGTTCATACCGACCTCCCGAATATGGCGCTCAAGGATCGGGCCTGCGTTCTCCGCGCCGCCGAACTGGAGAGAGAAATCCGCGAGGATGTGGTCAGCCACTTCCTTAATGCTATTGATTTCTGATTTATCCATAATATACTGTGTATAATTGAGCCTGGCCTTTTCAGTGTTCCTCATCAGTGTTTCGGCAAGCTCCCGGAAGGCCGCTTCAACGTTCTCTCCGGTCTTCGAGCTGGTCATGTATGTCTGGTTCCTGAGCTCGCACGGTTCATAGCCATGCGCCATTTCCTTAAGTTCCTTCTCGCCGAACTCCGCCTGGTCGCGCAGGTCGTTCTTGTTCCCGAGGAAAATCATCGGCAGCGCGCCGGTCACGCTCACCAGCGATGGAATCCAGTAATCCTTGAGGCTGTCAAGTGTGCTTTTTCTGGTTATGTCGGAGACAAGCAGCGCTCCTTCGATGCCGCCGAAAGAAAGCGCCTGGGAGTACTGGTAGCCCTTCTGACCGAGTATGTCCCATATTAGAAGGACCATGTGCCTCTGTGTGCCCTGGAGATTGATGTAAACATCTTTTTTTGTGACCTTCGAACCGAGAGTGGTCATGTATTTGTCGCTGAACTGGTCTGTGACAAAGCGCCGCACCAGGCTGGTCTTTCCCGCAGCCCCGTCGCCCAAAAGGATGATATTTTTCTTCACTGTTTCAATCATGCCCACCATCGTCGGTATGTAATGCCCTTCGACCGTATTAATAAATTTCTAAAGCTCTTCCGCAGCAACGGCACCGACTTTTGCGCCGCAGGACGGGCATATGCCGTCTGATGATTCCAGGCATTCCGAATGCGATATGGCTCCGCAGGAGCATTTCCTGGATGGCATCGTGGGGGATAGGGATTTTCCGCACACGAGGCAAATCCCTTTCTTCGGTTTTTTCTTCTTTTTCGGAGGTGTGTTTCTGTCCAGTATTCCGAAGCGCCTGAACATGAGCAGCCAGAACAGCGTGACCCATGCCATGAAAATCAGTTCGCCGATGTTGTTATGGGTCCAGACCATCGCATCGCCGCCGTAATACCGGCCGACCATCACGATGATGCACATCCTCAATATATTGGCTATCCAGGCGAGAACTATTCCGATGAGGAGCAGGGTCGCGACCACCCTGTCGAATCTACGGTATTCGACAGCCACAAATGCGATGAAGGCAGAAACGAAGATTGCTACAGAGTATAGTCCAGAGCAGGAGAGGGCGATGGACAGATTCAGAGAAAAACCGTCCGGTCCCGGTATGACCATAATGTTGTAAACAGCATCCCCGTAAATCGGGTCAATGTATGGCGCTGTGACATCGACACCCAGGAGCCGGACCAGGGCTGCAGTGGGCATGACCAGGAGGTAATAGGTCAGCGGCGTGTTCGTGTCGGCCTCACCCCCGCTCAGGCTGAGCAGAGTCGTGGGTATGACCAGCAGGAAGAAAAGCAGGATGCCGAAAAGAAGCGTGAAATCCCTCTCCACGCTGTATTTTTCAGGGATGTAATTGTAAGCGAGGAGAATGCCGGCCAGGACCAACGTCACATAGTCGTTGCTTCCGAGGTATAGGCCGCCGGTCCGCAGGATGTTGAAGGCGATGACCATTATTATCACGGACATTCCCGCCACCGGTATCAGCGGTCTGAGGCGGCCGCCCAGAGTAAGCCTGTCGATTATGGTTGTGGCGAGGTTCTGCTTTCTGCGGGCTGGCTTTGCGATTGCCGCCTTCTCGCCCCGGAGGGCACAGAGAAGAAGTCCGATGCCAATCGGTATAAGGGCGAATCCGACAAGACGGCTTGTGTGGCTGAGCAGAATGGCGATGTTGAGGCCGCCGAAAAGGAGCACGAGGCCGGCAACGAAAAGCATCCTGTCAAAAGCTTTCATCCAGCACCTCTCAGAAGAATTCTGCCAGCCCCTTTTTCAGGTCGGTTGCGGGGCGGTAGCCAAGGACCTTCTTCGCTTTCGAGATGTCTGGGATGATGTGCATAATATCGCCTATGCGGCTTTCATAGTTTTCCCTCCCGATCTTTTTCCCTGAGAGTTTGATAACCATATCCGCCAGCTGGTTCACGCTGACCGCTTTTCCCGTTCCGCAGTTGAAGGCTTGGCCATGAGCTTTGGGATTGCCGAGGCAGAGGCCGATCATTGCAACGACATCGCCGGCATGGACGAAATCCCTTGTCTGGGTACCGTCTCCGTGGACTGTGAGCGGCTCGGCCGCCTTTGCGCGGCCGACGAACCTGGATATCACGCCGGAGTACGGCGAATCGGGGTCCTGCCTCACGCTGTAGATGTTGAACGGGCGGATGGCTGTGACCTTCAGGCCGTAAGTGGCCCCGAAAGCGAATGCATAATTCTCTCCTGCCAGCTTGCTCACGCCGTAGGGTGAGAGCGGCTCCCTGGGGTGGCCCTCGTCCAGCGGGATTTTCTGGGGGTTGCCGTATGTTGCGGCTGAGGAGATATAAATGAACTGGCTGACCATTGATTTGGTCGCCGCCTCAAGCATGTTGAGCGTGCCCAGGATGTTCTCCCTGGCGTCCAGCACAGGGTCGGAAACGGACCGGTCGACGCTGACCTGCGCAGCAGTGTGTATGACCGCATCGGCATGCCGGCAGAGGTCCATTGCCAGCCGGTAATCGCCAATGTCTCCGCACACATGTCTGACGCCTTTTGCCGGGTGTTCGGGCTTCCTGAGATCCAGGCCGGTGACCTCATGCCCCTTCGAGAGCTCACCGACAAGGTAACTTCCAAGCTGGCCTGCATCGCCCGTAACCAGAATCTTCATAGGTAGGAATTCGGGCAGGTGCTATAAAATGATTTTCCCTCAGGCCAAATTTTAAAACCCTGAAGGCATTGCAGAGGCGGTGCGAAAATGATAGTGGTAGGAGGTTCCGCTTCCGGGGCGCTGTCCCGGGAGTTGGCCAGGCAAACCGGCTGCAGGATGGCAGACGTGGAAATCAGGCGATTTCCGGATGAGGAAGGTTACGTCAAGGTCAAAGAATCCCTCAAAGGCCAGGATGCAGTCATAGTCCAGGCGACCTACCCGGACCCCAACCTTGTGGAACTTTTCCTTCTCCAGGACGCTGTCAGGAACTCCGGTGCGGAGAGCGTCACAACTGTCGTTCCTTACTTCGGTTATGCCAGGCAGGACAAGAGCTTCACCGAGGGCGAGGCGGTGAGCGCACGTCTCATGGCCAAGCACATCAGCCTCGGTTCGGACAGGGCTTTCACGGTTGACATACACAACGTCTCCGTGCTGGAAGCATTCTCTGTGCCGGTGAAGAACCTCAGCGCCATGCCGGCCATCGGCAGGTTCCTCGCAGAGAACTCGGTGGACGCGATAGTCTCGCCGGACGAGGGCTCCAAGGCAAGGGCCAGCATCGCCGCCCAGGCTGCGGGGTGCCAGTGGGACTTCCTGCAGAAGAAGAGGATAGACGGCAACACCGTCGAGATAAAGCCGAAGAACCTCGATGTGAGCGGAAAAACCGTCGCGATAGTGGACGACATAATTGCAACGGGCGGCACGGTGATCAAAGCCGCGGAGCAGCTCAGGTCCCAAGGCGCGAAGAAGGTCTTCGCGGCCTGCACTCACGGCCTTTTCACAGGCGGTTCCCTGCCGAAACTGCAGGCGGCCTGCGATAGGGTCCTTTCGACCGACACTCTCGAGCGCCCCACCTCGGAAATATCGGCCGCATCCTGCATCGCCGAGGCCCTGAAAAACACATCTGGCTAAGCCCGTTATTATTATGTTTAATTAATGTTCGAATGTTGTACCAAATGGTATATAAATACCCGCACATATAGGGGTAGTAACAAGAGAAAAAACAGGCGAAACCTCATTTCCCTCGGGGGGATATTCATCTTCTTAAGGGTTTTGTGGGGATTTGTGCTGTTTTTCGAAACAGAAAAGGAGAATTTGAGAGGAGGAACGAAATATGAAAACCAACTTAATGAAAGGAGCTAGCTTTTTGGCAGCCATGATGATGGTCACCATGGGTCTGTCAACTGTTATGGCCGGCCCCCAACTGCCTTTCGACAGGCTAGGGGACACGACCTACAACACACAGCTTGTGTGCAGCTGGGTCGACGGCGTTGAATACGGAAACGCCACCACCAGCGCAACCGGTTACCTCGAAATTTCGACAGCCGGTGACGACACGGTCGAGGACAACGTCCAGACCGGAGCAGACGCAACCAACGTTATACAGTATTCAGTCGGTAGGCTTACCGGCGCAACAGCAAGATTCTTTGCCGTTGCAGAGAATGATGTATACACCGCTGGCGGCTCATTCACAAGCGACCTGACAGCAGACGCTGCTGACACAGTCCTGCTGAAGATAGACATAGTCGCATCCCAGGCAACAGCCGGGGTCACCGACTACGTCGTCATCTACAACCCGCACACAGCAGCAGTCGACGCAACAACCTACTCACTGGCAGTCGGAACCGCAGCAGCCCAGCCGATAATAGCGGGCGACATAGTTGCAGGACTTGCAACGAACAACGTCAACCCAATACCGGCAGGCGGCTCATTGGCCATCAACATGGTCAAGTGGGGCGGACTGAGCAACACCGGAAACTCGGTGAAGCTCCTTCTGGCAACACGCGTCGTTGACAGGGTCGAGTACGGTTCAATCGCAACCGCCCCTGAGAACACCCTCATGAGCAACGCACAAAACCCGACATCCGGCAACGAAATCTACAGGAACGCCCACGCTGACACAAACATGTGCCTTGCAGACTTCGCATCAAGGGCCCAGACAATCATACCCGACATAACAGCCCCGACGATCACAACCATCGTCCCGGCAGACGGCGCAACCGGCGTCGCACTCAACGCAGCAGTGACCGTTACCTGGTCCGAGGCAATGAGCACGGCCGGCATGTCCGTCACAATCGACCCGGCCCCGCTCGTAGCAGGAACCTGGGCATGGTCAGTCGGCAACACCGTGTACACCTACACCGGCG
>JAQVMG010000037.1 GCA_028703755.1 Thermoplasmata archaeon
TCCGAGCGGCTTTGACGAGCTTTACGTTACCATATTAGACACATCTGCCGGTACTCCCTCGAACGCAATATCCGATACTGTTGCCATAGACGGCAACGAGGTCGGGGCTGGCGGAAATTGGGTGGATGTGGTCTTCCACGACGAGGTCTTGTTAACCGGTGGGAACATGTACGCCATCGCAATGCTGGGAGACTTCTACCCCTGGTATTGGGGCGCGGACATCGGCGGGGTCTATGCCGGCGGCACAATGTGGTGGCATCACACCAATCCCTGGTCGCAGACACCGACAGTTGACATGGTGTTCGAGACATACATGACGACAGTCCACACCAAGATTTACGATGTCAACGACCTGCAGAACATTAACAACAACCTTACAGCAAACTACCTCCTGATGAACGACATCGACGCCTCCGCGACCGCGACATGGAACGGGGGGCTGGGGTTCGACCCGATCGGGGATCCGGGCACCGCGTCATTTTTCAAGGGGATATTCGAGGGCGACGGCCATACAATCTACGGACTGCACATAAATCGTCCGAACGAGGAAAAAGTCGGTTTGTTCGCAGTGCTCAATGATGGAGCCTTTGTTAATGACACGAACTTGATTGTGGACATAGTTGGCAACAACGAGACAGGCGGCCTCGCTGGCTGGTCGATCGGCAATATTGGTAATTGCTCGGCCACAGGCTCTGTCACCGGATTAGATTTCGTCGGGGGACTGCTGGGATATTCCACCCAGGCAAATGACGACATTCGACTCTCGATCGCAGACTGCACAGTCACCGGGCGCGACTGGGTGGGCGGCTTCATAGGTCAGTTCACTGGGAAGTACGCCAACATTTCCTATTGCAGCAGCCGGGGATCGGTTTCGGGCCGCGATTACGTCGGCGGGTTCGCCGGTGCGACCGACCACATCCAGGCATTTGTCAAACAATGTTACAGCACCGCTGACGTAACCGGCAACTCCACAGTCGGCGGTTTCTCCGGCTTCAATTATCTCGCCATACGCGATTGCTACGCGACCGGCGATGTCACAGCGGTTGACAGCGTCGGCGGGATGGTCGGATGGTGCGACGGGACCGTAGACAGCAGTTACAGCACCGGCCACGTCACCGGCACGACCAACACCGACGCGTTCATCGGCCGCAAGGAGATGGGCTCAACCGGAAACTGCTACTACGACAGGGAGACTTCCGGCATCTGGACGCCTGCGGTCGTGTATGCGATACCCCAAACAACGTCCGAATTATTGGCCCAGGCAACCTACATCCCCTGGGACTTCACCAACGTCTGGTGGATGGTCGACGGCCACACCCGCCCGTTCCTGCGCATGGAGTTCAGCGAGGAGATAACGAACAGCCATCAGCTACAGATGATGGATATGGACAAATTTGCAGATTACTCGCTGGAATGCGACATCGACCTCACGGAGATAACAGACCCATCGCAGATGTGGGGGACGAGCGCCAGCAGCGGGTTGGGCTGGTATCCCATCGGTTACAATGGGGCTTTCCAGGGAACCTTCACTGGCAACAACCATACAATACACAACCTGTTCATCAACTGGATAAATAACACCGAAGGTTTATTTGGCGCGACGGATGGGGGCTTCATCAGGGACGTGAACCTTGCCTCGGTCAGCCTGACCGTGGGAGAATGGAGCGGCGCACTGGTCGGACATGCGGTAACAGACATCATCAACTGCCATGCGCAAGGCACCATTTCCGGCCTGGCCGAACTTGGCGGCCTGGCGGGCTTTAATAGTGAGGGCACCACAGAGTGCTCCGCAGACATGACTGTTACGGGAACGGACGATGTCGGCGGGCTCATCGGGCAAATGGTCGGCGGCACCATGACCAACTGCTCGAGCGCAGGCATTGTCAATGCCTTCAACTCGAGCGGAGGCCTTGTAGGCGAGGCGAGCGGCTGCACTGTATCTTATTCCTCTAGCACTGCATCTGTCACCATAACGGGCATAAGGGCGGGCGGCCTGATCGGCAACCTTGCCGGCGCCAGCCAGATATCACTCTGCAAGTCTGCGGGGGCCATTACCGGCCCGATAGGGAGCGTTGACACCAGGATAGGCGGAGCCGTAGGGGACATGAACGGCAACAGCGGAGCATCAAAGTGTTATGCGTCAGGCAACGTGCTCGGAGGAAATTACGTCGGTGGATTCGTCGGCCGCACATGGGATGCAGATGCGACCAACTGCTATGCGAGAGGGAGCGTTACAGGAAGCGGCTACGTGGGTGGATTCGTCGGAATACACCAGGCCAGCGGAGACGATGTCATCCAGCTCAGTTACAGCACCGGCCACGTAACTGGCGGCAGCGACACGGGCGGGTTCTGCGGGATGAACAGCGGCGCGATTGTTGCCGGCTGCTACTACGATGCCGAGACCTCGGGGCTGGCCGTGAGCGCGGGGGGCGTCGCCAAGACCACAGCCGAGATGAAGCAGCAGGCCACGTTCGCCGGCTGGGACTTCACGAACACCTGGGGCATAGTCGAGAACCTGGATTACCCGGTCCTGAGGGCGCTCTGCCAGGCAGACCTGGAGTTATCCATGGCATTCAGTGCACCCTACGCCACGCTGGGAGGCCCATATCAGCTGAATGTCGCAGTGACGAACCGCGGCCCTGACACGGCATTCGGCGTGGAATTAAGCATCCATCTCCCGGACCAGATGTCTCTATACGGCTACTCCGGCTCGCCGGCAATAAACGGAAAGTACGTCAACTACTCGGTCGGCATATTGATGAACGGCTGGAACTCCCCGCAGATGCTTCAGCTGAATGCCATCTCATACACGCCCATCACCCAGATCACAGGGGCTGCCATATCACAGGCCGGGGACCCGGGCCAGTACCCGAACGCTATCGCGCTCGACATACCGATGAACAGGGCCCCGAATGCGGTAAACGACAGCTATTCCGCGGACGAGGACCTTCTGTTCAGCGTAGCAGCGCCCGGATTGATGGCAAACGACACGGACCCGGACGGCGACCTGCTCCAGGTGATATCCCACTGGGACCCGAGCGCGTTCGGCGCGACCGTGTCAGTCGCGGCAGACGGCTCGTTCACATATGACCCGAGGAATGCCCCTGCACTGATTTCCCTTAAGCCCGGAGACACGCTTTTCGATTATTTCGATTACACTGTATCCGACGGAAGGTCCGGGTCTGACTCAGCAAGGGTCACAGTTGTCGTGAACGGCGCCAACGACGCGCCGGTTATTTCAACCGCAGATGACACTGTGGCAGCCGTGAATGTCAATTATACAGTAGACTACAATGCCAATGACCCGGAGGGCGACACCCTGACCTGGACATTGGCAACAAATGCGACTTGGTTGCATATCGTCAGTGCGACGGGCGTGGTTTATGGCACGCCCAATACGACGGCATCCGGCAAATCATATCAGGCAAACGTCTCGGTAAGCGATGGCCAAGGAGGGATTGACTGGAGCAACTTCACCATCGCCATTGGCGCAGACAACGACGGCGACGGTATTGCCGACAGCACTGACCCTGACGACGATAATGACGGAACGCCGGACTCATCCGACGATTTCCCCAATGACCCTGCCGAAGACACCGACACCGATGGCGACGGCACCGGCGACAATGCCGATGACGACGATGACGGTGACGGCGTGCCGGATACAACCGACGATTTCCCGCTGGACTCCACTGAAACGGTCGATACTGACAATGACGGAACAGGAAACAACGCAGACACCGATGATGACGGGGATGGTGTGCCGGACACTGCCGACGATTTCCCGCTGGATTCTTCCGAGAGCTCGGACAATGACGGTGACGGAACCGGTGACAACGCCGATACAGACGATGACGGGGATGGCGTACCCGATGCCACCGACGACCTGCCGCTTGACGAGGACGAGACAGTCGATTCCGATGATGACGGAATCGGCAACAACGCAGACACGGACGATGACGGCGACGGGATTTCCGATGCCCAGGATGATTTCCCGCTGGACCCTGATGAATCGGTGGACACGGACGGTGACGGCACAGGCAACAATGCCGATACGGACGATGACGGCGACGGAGTCCCGGATGCTGAGGACAGCGCCCCATTGGACCCGGATGTCGGAGGCGATACTGACACTGACGGCGACGGAGTCACAGACGACGAAGATGCATTCCCCAATGATGCCGACGAAACGACAGACACAGACGATGACGGCGTCGGCGATAATGCGGATGCATTCCCGACCGACCCAGCAGCTTCGGTGGACACTGACGGCGACGGAAGCCCGGACGACTGGAATGACGGCTACACGGCCGAGGATTCCACGACAGACCTTGTTGTCGATGACGACGACGATGACGACGGCATCCCTGATGCTGAGGACGAGGATCCGCTGAACCCTGCCGAGGATGCTGAATCCAGCAATATGATGCTCTACCTGATATTCATCATAATCATCGTAGCGGTAATCGCAGTTGCTGTAATCGCGCTCAGGCCGAAGGGACCAAAGCACCAGGGAACGGAGCCAGCCGGACAGGCGTCAACAGAGGTGAACTATCCACCGGAAGCGCCTGAGAACAACCAACAGTAAATAATCAGAAATAAAGAAGTAACTGGGCGCCCAGTTACTTCTTCTTTACATTTTTCTTCTTCTTCATCTCTGGGACTTCAACGCAGGATTTTAGCAGGGACCATATCTGCTTCTGCTGAGCCTGGTTTAGGTCATACTGTGCTTCTGTCATTGACATCAGGTAGGCATACTCGATGGCGAGCTGCTGGGTCATAAAATCAAGGCCAAGCCCTGACGCTTTCTCAGTCCACTCGGCCATGGTGCAGCATTCGTCCATTTCCTTTGTTATACGGAGAATTTCCTTCATCTTGGACGGGGAGCAGTCCACCTTCATCCCGAGCTTTTCGAGACCGCCCAGGGCGCCGCGGATCTGGGCCTCCCTGTCCTTCTGGGGGGTCGATTCTCCGTGAGATAGGTGGAATATCTCGGCGGTCGTCCGGTAATATGTCTCGATGAAGTGGCCGATGCGTTCTTCCTTGGCCACCTCTATCATGTCCGCGTCCTTCAGTTTGCGTACATGGTGATAGATTGCCTGTGTCGTAAGCTGCATCTGTTCGGCGATTTGGCTCACGGTCATGTCCTTCACTCTGAGAAGGTAAATGATCTTTCTGCGTGTTTCATCTGCAAGAAGCTGAAACGCTTCCGGGTCGGTTATCATCTTCACGGTTTGCATTTTGACATCACCAGATAGTATATGTTTTAACACTAATATAAAGGTTTCGTTCAACCAAACGAAAGTTTTATTAACTACATCTGCCTATACCAAACCTAGGTTTGGGTGATGCAAACATGAAATACGATATGGCAAACAGGAGATTGGAGCTCGAGATAAGAACGAGGAGCTACCGGGTAATACTGGATCTCCAGGAAGGCACTGTCAGGCTGGCCAAGGCATGCGAGGAATCGGATTGGCAGATCAGCCTGAGGAGCAGAGAAGGAGGTTGCGCGACATGTTAGGAACTGGGTATCCGACAGAGTGCTACAGGCCGGTGTGCAGGGCTGCATCGGAATCGGCCCACACGCTCTCGCTGCACGAATTCGGCAACAGTGATTCAGCCTGGCTAATGGCTGAGGCACAGCAATCCCATCGGCCGGCCAAGAGCAGTAACATGATACATGCCTGGCTGAGTTCGGTGAGAGCGGCGGCATCAAAGGTCGCCGCGATGCTGTTCTGAACCAAAAACAATGTTTGCCACCCTACTGACATTCAATGAGGCGGCCGCCCTCCCGGCCGCTTCCCATTTCTTTTTCAATATTTTTTGTATATAATAATCTGGCTACTCAGATTAATTCGGTTATTATTATGTTGAAAATAACAAGCCAGCACAATTAATCTAGTGTTTATTATATTATTACCTCAAGCTTTATATATGAAAAGGGTAATACACCTTTGTCGGACGGGAGTAAGACAAAAGAGGTACAAACGATTCAAGAGGACGATATGATGGAAACCGACACGGAGAAAGTCACCATACGCATACCCAAGCGGTATCTCAAGTCCATAGACTTTCTGGTAAGGGCCGACGACTTCCCCTCGAGGTCGGAGGCGATCCGCGCTGCAATCAGGGACATGGTCTATCACAGGATGGACATGGTGCCGGACAAGCTCAGAAAAATGCAGGACGCGGAGATAGCAATCGCAAATGCGGAGGCCCTCGAAAGAGAGCTGGTCAAAAAGTAAGGGAAAACGGGATGCCGAAAGGCAGATGGATGCACACGCACCTAACAGGGATGGGACCCCCCCGAATTCCTTTGCGAACTCACGATTACCTCCCCCCTTTTTTTTTCTTCTACCTGGTTAGTGCGAACCAGGTAATTTTGAAAAAAAAAGTGGGTCGGCACGAAATTCCATATCAGAGTAGACTGAGAATTTCGTTCCCTTCGCCGAGTTTCTCTGGATTATTATCTATAAACGAAATTCGGCTTGCTCGAAAATACAGCTGAGAAAATGTTTTCATAAAATTTTCTTGTCCCCCCTTTTTACGGCTTTTGCACCCATAGACAACTTTTTTAATCTTAGGGGTTATTATGCTCCATCATGGCAGAGTTCCAGAAACCCCGGGGCACCCGCGACTTCGCCCCGGAGGAGATGGCAAGGCGCCGATTCGTTGAGGCAAATATGCGCAGGACAGCAGAGCTCTTCGGCTTCGGCGAGGTCATGACCCCCACTTTTGAAAGCACGGAACTGTTCGTTGCCAGGTCCGGCGAGGGCATAATTGACGAGCTGTATGCTTTCGAGGATAAGGGCAGCAGAAAAATCTCGCTCAGGCCCGAACTCACTGCATCTGTTATGCGATTCTATGTCAATGAAATGCAGAATTTGCCAAAACCGGTCAAGATTTTTTATTTCGGAAATTGCTTCAGGTACGAGCGTCCGCAGGCCGGCCGTTACAGGGAATTCTGGCAGTTTGGCGCGGAACTCATAGGCGCGCCTTCGATTGAATCGGATGCTGAGGTAATCGCATTGGCGCTGGCCACTCTTAAAAACCTTGGCCTGAAAGACGTTGTGGTGCGCATAGGGCACCTCAGCATTCTCAATAAATTCATCAGGGATTTGAAAATATCCGATAACGCCGAAAAAGAAGCCAGAAGGCTGATTGACAAGCGTAATTTTGAGGATTTGCGTTCCATGCTGGATGGTGCCAATGCGAATGATGAGGCTATCGCCAGGCTCATCGAATTGGTAAGCCTTGATGGGGATGAAGCGATTCGCCGGGCAAAGGAGGAAGCAGGCAACAATGAAGGTTTTGGCTACCTGGCTAACCTTCTGGAACGCCTGAGAGCCTACGGTTTCGATAATTGCCAGTTGGATTTCGGCGTGGCCCGGGGCCTTGACTATTACACCGGCATGGTCTTCGAAATAGATGCGCCTTCCTTGGGCGCGGAAAAGCAGGTCTGCGGCGGCGGAGCATATACTCTGGCGGACCTTTTCGGCGGCCAGGAAGTTAACTCGACCGGATACGCGTTCGGATTTGACAGGATAATGCTGGCGCTTGAGAAATCCGGTGTGACTGTGCCCAGCCAGAACCTCAGCGTATACATTCTGCCTATTGGGGATGAGGCTAAAATCACAGCGATACAGATTCTGAGCGAACTTCGAAATGCCGGCATTTCAGCGGACATGGACCTTATGGGCCGCAACATGTCAAAGGCAATGAAGTATGCGAACAGCATCGGGGTCACAAAGACGATTCTGATAGGTGACAATGAACTGGCAGAGAATTCGGTTACGGTCAGGGACATGAGATCGGGCGTTCAGGAAAAGTATCCCATATCTGACATACTCAGAGCCTTTTTCAAGAATATACCATAAGGAATAATGCTGTGGTGAGGACCCGAGCGTGCACCATCAGAGAGGTTATCTTTAAATAAATCAGAATTATTCCCAATAACATGAAAGCCGACCTGAAGAAGAAGCTGAAAGCCCTGAGCATGAAAGAGATTCTCGGATATGCAATTCACTCGGAAGATGTGGCTAGCACTTATTACTGGACTCTGGCCAAAGTCTTCGAGCCGAACGGCCTTGTCAAGGCCAAGTTCATGGCCCTGTCCAACGACGAGAAGCTTCACAAGGAAGCGCTCCTCGCGCTGCACAAGAGCCAATTCGGGTCCGCAAAGTACGTGATTCCCGAGGGGCTCCCGCCCTTTGAGAGCGTTGTCGACGTCAAGACGGTCGACAGCTTCATCGAAGCCCTGGAGACAGGCATGCAGAACGAGCGCAATGCCCATGACATCTACATGTTCCTGGCCGAAACGAACCCAAAGAACAGCAAGCTGTTCAGATACCTGGCTGCAACCGAGATGGGACATTACGAATCAATAAAGGCCGAATACAATTTCTTCAGCGAGGAAGCGAAGGACGACCCCAAGGTCGGAAAGACCAAGCTCAGTGCGGTTTACGCTACGCCGCTCTTCCTGCCCCAGGGCTTACTGAAGTAAACGCCCGAACAGAGGAGTCGGTAAGATGGCCAAGAAGCAGTTTGTTGTATTAGGCGCAGGCATGATGGGCCGCGCCGTCGCATTCGATCTGGTCCAGAGCCAAGGCAAAAAAGCCCTCACAGTCATCGATGCGAATCCTGCGGCATGCAAATCTCTCGAAAAATGGCTCGGCATAGAGGTTCATTGCCACGACGCAAAGGACAGGGCCATTGACAGACATATAAAGGACTCCGACGCGGTGATAGTGGCGCTGCCTTACGGTTACAATCTCGGCTTCATGAAGAAAGCCATTGCCGCAGGGGCCCATTTCTGCGACCTGGGCGGCAATGACGACATCGTGAAGAGCCAGCTTGCTCTGGACGCACAGGCGAAAAAAGCCGACGTGCTCTGTCTGCCGGACTGCGGCCTTGCCCCGGGCATGGCGGATATCTTAGGCGCGCATCTTGCTTCACAGCTTGATTCCGTTGATGAACTCACAATCAGGGTGGGCGGACTCCCCCAACATCCTGTCCCGCCGCTGAATTACCAACTGGTCTTTTCTGTCGGAGGCCTTATAAACGAGTACAAGGAGAAGTGCAAGGTCCTGAGGAACGGAAAGATAGCGCTCGTTGACCCAATGGAAGAAGTCGAAGACATGGAATTCAAGGGCGTCGGGAAGCTGGAAGCATTCACGACATCGGGCGGTGCTGCCTGGCTCCCAGAGATTTACAAGGGAAAAATAAGAAAATTGGATTACAAGACCATTAGGTACCCGGGGCATGCCGTCATTATCCGTTCGATTCTCAGGCTTGGTCTTGCCGACGAGAATGAGATAGCACCGGGAATCACCCCGCGCAGGGTGCTTGAAACCCAGATGGCAAAGAATCTCAAAGGAGATGACGAGGACCTTGTCCTTGTCAGAGTGACCGCATCAGGAAAGGTTGGAAAGAGGAAGGCCGTCAAGAACCTGGACATCGTGGATAAATTCGACAGGAAGAACAAAATAACAGCCATGATGCGCACGACCGCTTACCCGACCAGCATAATCGCCCAGATGGTCGCCGACGGTCGGATACATGACCGTGGGGTGAAAACCCCGGAGATGTGCGTGTCCGGAGAGGAACTGATTCGGGAGATGGCCCTCAGGGGAATCCGGGTGAAGGAATACTGAGCGTTATTCGCCTATCAGCTGGACAATTATTTTTCTGTTCCTCGGCTTGACATCCAGTTCTATGAAGACTATCTTCTGCCATGTCCCGAGAGTGGGCTGGCAGTTCCTGAAGGGCACGGTGATTCCCGGCCCCATGATTGCCGCTTTGACGTGGGAATGGCCGTTGCCGTCATTCCATCTCAGGTGATGCTGGTATTTGCCGTTGGCGGGGGCCATCCTCTCCAACGCGGCCGGGACGTCCTCGATGAGTCCAGGTTCGAATTCCATCGTCGTGATTGCGCCCGTGGAGCCTCCCACGAAAATACTGACAATCCCGTCCTTTAGCTCCGATTTCAGAATTATGTCTTCCACTTCTGCGGTAATGTTGATAATCTCGTTCTCTTCTTTGGTATTTATCTCGATCTCGCTGCCCAATACTTTCATGTTTTCACCTCGATATCTCGCTTAGCGCGATTCTTTCCAGCACCAGTTCGGGAACCGTCGCGCCGGTTTCCGTTTCATCTGCCCCGATGCCGAAGACACAGGGGTCTTTGCCATCAGGTTCCAGGAGAGAGTCATCCCGCTCAAGCCCGAAATGCCTCAGGAATTCATCGGTTGGGACATATCCGATAATCACAACGGCCATTTCCGTTGTTTCCTGCTGAATGCCCAGCTTCCGAAGGGCCTCGCTTGTCTGGCGCTCTGCCGCGGCATAGAGCATTATCTCCATTGCCAGGGTTTTTGACATGGCTGTGCCGTTTTGGACCGCCCGGACTGCCTTCTCGGCAGCCGAAGCAAGGTGCTCAAGGCCGAATATCCTGTCCGAACGGAAGAACTGGAGTGTTACGGAATGAGTTTTTTCGAATTTGGCGACATTCTTCAGGAAACCGTCAAGGTCCTGCACTGCGCCTCGAACTCCAATCACCGTCATTTCCAATAGTCCTCCTTGTCCTTCTTGTCCTTGGACCTCATCTGATATACTTGGATAATATCTTTTCGGGTGATTATGCCCACTAGTTTGCTGGAATCGCTCCTTTCTACGACGGGAATGTAACCGTAATCCATTTCCGCCATGCGCTCCAGTACATCCTGGAGGTACTCGTCCGGGTATGCTGTTTCCGGCTGACATAGCTTGATCAGTGTGCAAACGCGCGACTGCCGGTCCAGATTATTTCTGACTGCCGCCTCGATGTCACTGCTGGTGATTATCCCGCACAGCCTCCCGTCGGCACTGATGCAGGGAAAGCCTCTGTGGCCGGTGGCCAGTATTCTGTTTATCACTTCACCGAGCGTCATGTTTTCAGTTACGACCTCGACATTCCGGGTCATCAATGCACTGACCTCGGTGGTTTCAAGCACGTTCACTTCGCGGTCATTCGAGTAACGGATGCCCATCATCTCCATCCCATGGGTATACAGTGTCCCTCTGGACATTACCTTGGAAACAGCTGTGGCGACAACACAGGCGAACATCAGGGGGAGAATAATCTCGTATGTGCTGGTCATCTCAAAAAGGATTATTATTGAGGTAAGAACTGCCCTACTGGTTCCTGCAAAGAAAGCGGCCATTCCCACAAGTGCATATGCGCCGAAAGGCGCGGCGATTCCCGGAAATGCCAGATTGACAAATACACCGAATCCCGCACCCATCATCCCGCCGATCCAGAGCGACGGGGCAAAAAGGCCGCCGGAGCCGCCGGAGCCAAGAGTGAGGGATGTTGCCAGCATTTTGAGGAACATTAACAGCAACATGAAAAGGGCGAGTTTACCTCCGACATACATGAGGTCGCCGGAAACATTCTCAGAGAGAAGGGCCGGCATTATGCTGCCGTACCCGGTCCCGAAGATGAAATAATGCCCGAAGACATCGAAAGTCACAAGGCCAATTGCGCCAACAAGCAGCCCCCCGATCATGGGCTTCACGAAATCCTGAATTTTGATTGACTGGAAGAACTCCTCAATCCTGTAGAAGAATTTGATGAAGAACAGCGCCAACACGCCCGCAAGGAGGCCCAACAGCAGGTAGAGCAGCAGTTCATAGGGACTCCGCAGTATGTAAATCTCCGCAATCCCGTAAATGGGGTAGGCCAGCTCCTCGCCGATGAAAAGGTGGCTGATTACAGTGGCGGAAACCGAGGAGACAATAAGCGGAACGAAGGATTTGGTCTTGAATTCAAGCAGAATAAGCTCGAGTGCGAAAACCACGCCGGCTATCGGGGCGTTGAATGTTGCGGCAATCCCGGCTGCGGCACCGCAACCGACCAGGGTCCTCAGCTTTTCATCCGACAGGCCCAGAAATTGACCTATTGCCGAACCCCCGGAGGCGCCTATCTGGACCATTGGCCCTTCTCTGCCTGCCGAACCGCCGCTTCCGATGGTTATGGCGGAGGCGAAGGCCTTGATTATCCCGACCTTGGCTTTGATCCTGCCCTTGTTCTTCATCACGGCGTACATGACCTCTGGCACGCCATGGCCTTTGACCTCGGAAGCGCCGTATTTTATTATCAGGCCGACAATAAGTCCGCCGATTGCTGGAATGAGAAAAACAAGCCACCCATACGCGAAAAACTCATGCTGATATGCATCGTATCTGAAAGAGACTTCTCCGAGGAAGAAGAAGTTGTGAGTCAGGCTGAGAAGCCCTCTGAAGGCTATGGATGCCAGGCCCACTATAATGCCCACAGCCATGGCCAGTGAGCCGAGCTGGAGATATTCTCTCGTATCCGCCCTTCGCTGTTTTTTTGTCTGGGCCTTGGCAGAATTTTCTGTTGCCATGTACTTTGCGCTGTCCTGTGTTTTCTGCGCTGCGTTCATTTGTGTTCCTTCCAAGCGACCCACACAATCTGGGAATTCGGGAATCCCTGAAAGGCGTATAAGCCTTATCCCCGGCAGTAAGTTTTTATGCCGGGGGCGATTCCGCCGGGTAATGACAAAGGAGTGGCCTTTCGGTATAACGCCCGAGAATTACCCCGAGTTCATGGGGAAGTGCAGCGAGCACTCGGTCCGCAAGGGGAAGGACATGGCCGGCTATTACCTGGAGAAAACCGATCCTAAAGCCGCCATTTACGAGGTCTATGAATCCGAAACCAACAGCCGAATGTGCATGGCGCTGACGGTCATCAGGCCTGGAAAGGTCGGAAAGGAATTCCACATGACCAAGGGCCATTACCACGAGGACCCGGAAGCGGGAGAGGTCTACTTCTGCCTGAAAGGGAATGGCATCATAATCATGCAGAACAAAAAGGGCGAGACAGAAGAGATCTGGCTGATGCCCGGTGCTGCTGCCAACATCCCGCCGGGATGGGCCCACCGGTCCGTGACCACCGGCAATGACGAGCTAATCATCCTCGC
>JAQVMG010000038.1 GCA_028703755.1 Thermoplasmata archaeon
CGTCATGGGCCATACCGAATTCATCACAACCATGGGCGCGGGCTGCCATGCGCACCCCCGCGGAACAAAGGCCGGAGCCGCAGCGCTGGTCCAGTCCTGCGATGCTTATACCGGCGGAATTGACATTGCAGAGTATGCCAAATCCCACAGAGAACTTGCCGAGGCCATAGAGTTCTTTGGCAAGAAACAAAAGTGATTTCATACCGCATAACCGCGCATGTTCCCGCGCTCTGTAACAAATGCTTAAATACCGGGCTTATAATGGACACGCCAGGCCGTGCCTGGATGCACGGCGGTGAGCGTGATTTCCTTGATCAATAAAACCCGTATAATACTGGAAGAACATCTCCAGCAGGCCGGTTTGGAAAGACTGTATAACATCAACAATCCTGAGCTGCATGACACTGTGGCGAAGTTCATTGAACTTTGCCAGCCGTCAAGCGTATTTGTGGCGTCCGACGCGCCTGCGGATTGGAATTACATAAGGCAGTCTGCCATGAGAAATCACGAGGAATCCCCGCTCAAACTGAAAAATCACACTGTCCACTACGATGCCTACGGGGACCAGGGGCGCGACAAGAAGAACACCCGGTACCTTCTCGATGACCCGAATTACCTTGAGCCCGAACTCAATCAGATGGACCGTAACAGGGGCCTCGATGAGATGCACGGGCTCATGAACGGCATAATGAAGGGCAAGGAAATGTTTGTCTGCTTCTTCAGCCTGGGACCGGTCGATTCACAGTATGCGATTCCCTGTCTGCAGATAACGGATTCTGCCTATGTGGCCCATTCCGAGCACATTCTTTACAGGACCGGATACAGGCTTTTTGAGAGGCACGGCAGGAAGGCCAAATTCTTCAGGCTGATACATTCAGAAGGCCGAACCTCGGAAGGCCCCCTGGGGCTCATGGTATGCGACAACCTGGACAGCCGCCGGGTCTACATCGACATCAAAGACGAAACGGTTTACAGCGTCAACACCCAGTATGGCGGCAACAGTATCGGAATGAAGAAACTCGCCATGCGCCTGGCCATCAACCGTGCCTGCAGTGAGGACTGGCTCACGGAACACATGTTCATCATGAGCGTCAGCGCGCGCTACGGCAGGAAGGTCTATCTTACCGGTGCTTTCCCCTCGATGTGCGGGAAAACCTCCACCACGATGGTTCCCGGGGAATCGATACTGGGCGACGATATCGCCTTCCTGAGAAATGCAGGAGACTGCGTGCGCGCCGTAAATGTCGAAAAGGGCATGTTCGGCGTCATCCACGGAATCAACCCGAAAGACGACGAGCTCCAGTGGAAAGCCCTCAGAGATCCCCAGAACGAAGTCATTTTCTCGAATGTGCTGGTCAAGCCCGACGGCGACATATACTGGGACGGCATGGACAAGGAAATTCCTGAGAAGGGAATCAACCATTCAGGCGTATGGCAGAGAGGTAAGAAGGACCCAGCCGGTAAGGAAATACCCGTTTCGCACAAGAACGCCAGGTTCAGCATATCACTGGATTGTCTGGACAACGTCGATATGCGTCTTGAGGATCCTGTAGGTGTCAAGGTCAGGGGAATGATTTATGGCGGTCGGGATTCGGACACATGGGTTCCCGTTGAGGAGGCGTTCGATTGGCAGCACGGAATTATTACCAAAGGCGCAAGCCTGGAGTCCGAAACAACAGCTGCGACACTGGGCCAGCCCGGAGTTATGACGTTCAACCCGATGTCCAACCTGGATTTCCTCTCAGTGCCGGTAGGAACCTACGTCCAGAAGAACCTGGAGTTCGGCGCGAAATGCCAGAATCCGCCACGCATATTCAGCGTGAATTATTTCCTGAAGGACACGGAATCAGACACATACTTGAACACAAAAACTGACAAACACATCTGGCTCAAATGGATTGCCAATAGGGTGCATGAAGATGCCGATGCAGTCCGTACACCCACCGGCATGATTCCCACATTCGGCGACCTTAAAGAGATATTCAAGGAAGTTTCGGGCAGGAATTACTCACAGGAAGACTATGTGCGCCAGTTCTCCTTCTGGGCACAGTCGCATCTCCACAAGATAGACAGGCTTCTCGTGCTCTACCGCGACAGGGTGAAGAACACACCGCCGGTGCTGTTCGAGGTCATGGAAGCGCAGAGGGCCAGGATAGACGACCTGAGGAACCGGAAGGGCGACATTGTGTCGCCGTTCGACCTGTGAGATTATCCTACCGATATCCCATGTGAGATTGGCGTATATGGTGCCCTGCCACATGGGCGGTTGGCCGGACTTGAACAGCGCCGATTCGGTCTCTAGATATTCCATCATGTCAATTCTGATGGGATTGCCAAAAATGCTGTAGGCCGGACTTGAACAGCGCCGAGTTACTTTTATTAGAAAATGTTATTGTCGTAACTCGGCTTAGTATTGATGGGATGCGCAGGAAAACATTGTGAACTGCTATTAATCAAGTCCGGCCAACCTAAGTTAATATTATCATACTGAGTGCAGATAGAAAATAATATGCGGTTGGCCGGACTTGAACCAGCGACTACCTGATCTTCAGTCAGGCACTCTCCCAGCTGAGTTACAACCGCATTGGGACATTGGCGCAACGGATAATCGCATATTAACCTTTTGTCCTCTTCTGATAATATATTTAACGTATCAGTGTTTCTCCCGCCCAATGAACTTCGACCTCACAAAGGAACAGCTCATGGTCCAGTCTGCCGTCAGGGCATTCGCGGAAAAGGAGATTAAGCCCATAGCCGCGGAACTTGACAGGACCGGCGATTTTCCCTGGCCCATCCTCCGCAAGATGGGCGGGCTCAATATGCTGGGCATGACCGTTCCCAGGGAATGGGGCGGAGCCGGCGTTGACTCAATCTCCTATACCTTGGCCATCGAGGAACTTGCCCGGGTCTGCGGTTCAACCAGCGTCATAATGGCTGTTCACAACTCCGTCTGCTGTTATCCCATATACAAATTCGGCACCGATGCCCAGAAGGAAAAGTTCCTCAGACCGCTGGCCGAGGGAAGGAAGCTAGGCGGATTCGCCCTGACAGAGCCGAGCGCGGGTTCGGATGCCAGCGCAGTTCGGGCCACTGCAATATTAGATGGGGATTATTATATTTTAAATGGAAATAAAATATTCATCACATCCGGCTGCGAGGCGGACACCCTCCTCGTTATCGCCTCCACAGACCTGTCCAAAGGAACCAAGGGGCTCACCGCGTTCATTGTCGAGAAAGGAACCCCCGGTTTCAGTTACGGCAGCATCGAGGACAAGATGGGCGTGCGCGCATCAGCCACCTCTGAGCTGGTCTTCGAGAACTGCAGGATACCGAAAGAGAACCTGCTCGGCGAGCTGAACGGCGGCTTCAGGATAGGGATGACCACACTGGACGGCGGCCGAATAGGCATAGCCGCGCAGGCCGTCGGAATTGCCCAGGGCGCCCTTGACGAAGCAGTGAAATATGCTAAGGAGCGTGAGCAGTTCGGCCGACCCATCGGCAGGTTCCAGGCTATCCAGTGGATGCTGGCCGAGATGGCCACGAAGATTGCGGCTGCAAGATATCTTGTCCAGAGGGCGGCGCATCTGAAGGATTCCCACCTGGCGTTCTCCAAGGAGAGTGCCATGGCAAAGCTTTACGCCTCAAGGATAGCCATGGAAGTGGCGAACAGCGCGCTCCAGATCCACGGCGGTTACGGATATACAAAGGATTACGCTGTCGAGAGGTTCTTCCGCGAAGCCAAGATCACCGAGATATACGAGGGCACAAGCGAGGTCCAGAGATTGGTGATTGCCAGGGATTCTTTGAAGTAGGATTTTCTCAATCCCGCCAGGGCTTCCGCTGTTCTGCGTAATTAATAAAATTAAGGAAAATGTGTGGGCCGAAGCCCACATTCTTAAATTCTGTCTGTCGCTTTGATGTTGGAAAGGTACATCCAGACTATCGCTGCAAGCATGGCGCCGGCAATGGGGGCGGCCCAGAACAGCCACAGCTGCTCTATCGCCGTTCCGTTGACAAACAGTGCCGGTCCAAGGCTCCTTGCAGGGTTCACGGATGTGCCGGTTATCGGTATTCCGATGATGTGCACGAGGAATAGCGCGAAACCTATGGCCATTCCCTCGAATCCCTTGTAAGCGAACTTCGATGTGACCTTCAGGATCACGTACACGAAGAAGAACGTGAGGAAAACCTCGACGATGAATGCAGATGTCACATTGTAGCCGTCCTGGTATCCGTCACCGAACCCGTTCTGCCCGAGCCCGTCAGCGACATCAAATCCCGAGACTCCGGAGGCGACGGCGAAAAGAAGGCCTGCGCCGGCAATTGCTCCGAGGCATTGCACTGCGATGTAGATTAACGCGTCCTTTGACTTGATTTTCTTGACCATCCACATGGCGATTGTGACCGCCGGATTGACGAAACAGCCGGATATTGGGCCGATGGCGTAGCAGAGTACAAGAAGGACCATTCCGAATGCGAATGCAATCCCGAGGAAACCGATATAATTTCCCGCGATGACTGCGCTTCCACAGCCGAAGAACACCAGGGCCAGTGTACCTAAAAATTCGGCAATATACTTTCTGTTGACATGTATTTCATTCCCGCTCATAGTACATCCTCGGGACGGATATATCATTCATTATATTAAATATTTATGTTCAATATAAATATCCGGGTTCGGATTGCCCACATTCATTAAATTTAAATCCTATGCTCACATTGGACATGAGCATGGCAAAGATATTCATCGGCGTGGCATGGCCCTATGCAAACGGACCCATTCACGTTGGCCACATGGCGGGCTGCAACCTTCCCCCGGACATATTCAGAAAATACCACAGGATGAAGGGAAACGAGGTACTGATGGTCTCGGGCAGCGACATGCACGGCACGCCAGTTACGGTCAAAGCGGAGAAGGAAGGCATCAGCCCGCTGGAACTGGCCCGGAAATATCATGAGATGAATGTGAAAGCCCTCTCCGATTTCGGCATCGAGTTCGACCTGTTCCTCAGCACCGAGGACCCGACACACATCGCCGAGGTGAAGAAACTTTTCCTGAGGCTGCTTGAAAGAGGGTATCTGTATGAAAAGGAGATGGAGCTTCCCTTCTGCCCCAAATGCAACCGCACTCTGCCGGACAGATATGTCGAAGGGGAATGCCCGCACTGCCATTTCGAGAAGGCAAGAGGGGACCAGTGCGAGAAATGCGGCAAGCTGATGGACCCGGACATGCTTATCGGGCTCAGGTGCATCGCCTGCGGAACGGCTCCCGAGTTCGTCAGGAGGAACCACTTCTTTTTCAGGCTCAGCGCGCAGGAAGAGCCCCTGAAGGAATGGATGGCACCCATGAACCACTGGAGGCCCCATGTCCTCAATTTCTCCAGGATGTACCTGGAATCCGGCCTCAAGGACCGCCCGGTGACCCGCGACACAACATACGGCATAGAGATTCCGGTCGCCGGCCACGATGACAAAAGGATTTACGTCTGGTTCGAGGCCTTCATGGGCTATTACACCATGGCGGTGAAATGGGCAGACGGCGACCTGAGGAAATTCGAGAGTTTCTGGAAGAATCCCGAATGCCGCCATTACTACTTCCTGGGCAAGGACAACATCCCGTTCCATACGATATTCTGGCCCGCGGTCCTGAAATCCCTGGACTGGGGCCTCAACCTGCCTTACGACGTTCCCGCCAACGCATACCTGAAATATGCCGGCGAGCAGTTCTCCAAATCCCGCGGCGTATCCATCGACATCAAAGACATCGTTGTAAAATTCGATCCTGACGCAATGCGGTATTTCATGACCACCACGATGCCGGAGAACCGCGACACGGATTTCACCTGGGACGATTTCATCACAAGGAACAACAGCGAACTGGTCGCAACTTACGGAAATTTCGTCCACAGGGCACTGAGTTTCACCCACAGGAATTTCGGTGAGATCCCAGCCGGCGTTATGGATTCCGGGGCATCAACAGAAATGAAAAACGCCCTTGAGGAAGTGGCCCAGCACCTTGAGAAATGCGAATTCAAGAACGCGATAAGGCGTGCCATGGAGCTCGCCAGATTCGGCAACCAGTACATCGATTCGAAGGCGCCTTGGAAGCAACTCAAGGAATCCAGGGATGAATGCGCGAACACGCTGTTCACTTCCCTGTCCATTTCGAAAGCCCTTTCTGTGATTATGGCGCCATTCATGCCGTTCTCGTCACAGAGGCTCTGGGCCTCTCTCGGGGAACCGGGAAAAGTCCTGGATGCCCGGTGGGAGTCAGCACTTGAGCCCATCCAGGCAGGCAGAAAGCTCGCAGAGCCGCTGCCGCTTTTCAGGAAACTTGAAATTGAAGATACAGTGAAATTGGAGGCGAAGAAGATGGACCCCCCACAGGCCGGCGGCCTTGACAAACTGGACCTCAGAGTTGGTGAGGTGAAGACAGCGAACGACCATCCCGACGCGGACAAGCTGGTAGTGCTCACGGTAGATGTCGGCACTGAAGTGCGCCAGCTGTGCGCAGGGCTGAAGAAGCACTATCCCATCGCGGAGTTCGTGGGCAAGAAGATTATCGTTGTCTGCAACCTGCAGCCAGCCAAACTGAGAGGCGTCATGTCAGAGGGCATGCTTCTTGCGGCAAGCGAAGGTGACGTCGTAAGTCTCCTCCAACCGCCCCAGGACTCGAAACCCGGCGACAGGGTGGACGGCACAACCGCAGCGCCTCAAATAACGATAAACGACTTTTCCGCCTTCCCGCTTCAGACTGGCCAGGACCGAAACGCAGAATACGTTTCACCTGACGGAAAACACCATGCTCTCACAGTCGGCGGAAAACCCATCGGAACCGACAGGAACGTCGGACCCGGAGCAAAGATAAAATGAAGCTGGACATGCATATCCATTCCAATTTTTCGCCCGATGGAAAAGCCTCCCCCAGGCAGATTCTGAAGCAGGCAAAGAAGGCAGGCCTCGGCGGGCTCTGCATCTCTGACCACAACACCCTCAGGGGAAACACCGAAGCCAGGAAGATAGCCTCGGAATTCAGCATTGTACTTGTCCGCGGAATGGAGATATCCAGCTCGGAAGGCCACATACTCGGCTACGGAATTGCCGAGGAGGTTCCGCGCGACCTCAGTCCCGAAGAGACCCTTGAAAGAATCCGGGCACAGGGCGGCACCGCGGTGATACCGCACCCCTACAGATACTGGTCCGGTTTGGGTGGGTCAAGGACCGTTTCCGTTAAACCGGATGCGATCGAGGCGCTCAACTCCCATTCAACGAACAGCGACAACGCCCAGGCCAGGAAGCTGGCGGAATCCCTCGGCCTCCCGATGACTGCAGGCAGCGATTCCCACGAGCAGCCGACGGTCGGAAGGGCTTATGTCATTATTCCGGATGTCTCGACAGAGGAAGAAGTTATTGAGTCCATACTGTCGGGAAAGGCCAAAACCGCAGGACTGAGCCGGAACCTGGCGGGCACTCTCAAGGACCGAACGCTCACTGTGACCCAGTGGATGGGCCGCGGATTCAAGAAGATGTGAATTTTTTTTCCCAACGGAAAAATTACAGCGCTTTTTCAAACTTCGGGACGAACCTGGCAAGAGTTTCAATGAGCTTCTCGTCGGTCTCGCCAAGGCCTGCTTTCACAACCAGCACGGCTTTCGGACTCACGACGCCCAATCCCAGTTTTGAATGCTCGAGAATCACTGTGACGATCTTCAGCTTCTCTCTAAGTTCGGAAGTTGAAGTTTCAGCAGCCCCCAGCATTATTGCTGACATCGCAACGAACGTCTCGCCGTGGGCGCCCTTTGGGACATTGCCGGCGATATGCATGCCGCTGCGTGAAATAAGAATGGCATCGGTTATGCCTCCGGATGACTTGATTTCATCCAGAATCTCCTCAAGCGCTACAAGGTTGGCCATGCAATAGTATCAGGAAGGTATCTCCTGCCCTCACTGTGTAATGGTAAATAAACTCGGGTTGAAATAGTTTGCCCCCGGCAATCTTTTCGATTCAAAATTGCCGATTGCCGGGAAGACTGGTGTGTGTATCCGTTATGTAATTGTTCACACACGGCGAATGCTCTTTATTGAATGGATTTATTCATCGCATTCACCAATTGCAATCAAAATAATATGAGTAAATGGCACTGATTTAGTTGCTATCAGATGTCGTGCCATCGTCAAATTCGTTGCAGAAGATTGCTGGAGTTGAATTCAACACATTGCTGGCGTTCAGAAAAACGCCAGTTTCACGGGCCTTTTGCATATGAGTCTTTGAGGCTCACAGTCCGGTTGAAAACCATTCTTCCGGGCGCCGTGTCGGGGTCCAAGCAGAAATAGCCCAGCCGCTCCATCTGAACCCTGTCGCCGGCCTTCAGATTGGCGGCGGCCGGCTCTATCCTGCAGTCTTTCAGTACAGTCAGTGAATCGGGGCTGAGGTAATCCCGGAAATTGCCGGGTTGGCTGCCAGGGTCCTCGCAGGTGAAAAGTTTATCGTACATCCTCACCTCCGCAGGCACAGACTTGGTTGCCGAGACCCAGTGCATCGTGCTCTTGACCCTGCGGCCGTCCGGTGAGTTGCCTCCCCTGGTGGCCGGGTCCACGGTGCATCTCAGTTCGGTGACATTGCCCTCGGAATCCTTGACGACGCTGTTGCAAGTCAGGAAATACGCGACCCTGAGTCTGACTTCCCTTCCCGGAGCCAGCCTGAAAAATTTCTTCTCCGGGACTTCCATGAAATCATCCCTCTCGATGTAAATCTCACGCGTGAAAGGAACCTTCCTGGTGCCTGCGTTCGGGTCTTCGGGATTGTTCAGAGCATCCATCTCCTCGAAGTGGTCTTCAGGCAGGTTGTCGATGACGACCTTCAGCGGGTTGAGGACGCCCATGAACCTGGGCGCGACTCTGTTCAGCTCCTCTCTGACGCAGTGTTCCAGTATGCTGATGTCAATCACATTGTGCGATTTGGCGATGCCTATGCGTCTGCAGAAATCCTTGATGGCTTCCGGCGGGTATCCTCTCCTCCTCATGCCGCACACAGTGGGCATCCGAGGGTCATCCCAGCCGTTGACATGTTTACCGTTGACAAGTTCCAGCAATAACCGCTTGCTCATTACTGTATAGGTGAGATTGAGGCGGGCGAACTCTATCTGCCTCGGGTGATAGATGCCCAGCTGGTCTATGAACCAGTCATAGAGCGGGCGGTGGTTCTCATATTCCAATGAGCAGAGTGAGTGGGTAATTCCCTCAATCGAGTCCTCCAGGCCGTGGGCCCAGTCGTACATCGGGTAGATGCACCATTTATTCCCCTGCCTGTGGTGTTCCCTGTGCAGTATCCTGTACATGATTGGGTCGCGCATGTTCATGTTCGGGTGAGCCATGTCTATCCTGGCCCTGAGGGATTTTGTGCCGTCAGGGAACTCGCCCGCTCGCATCCTCGTGAAGAGGTCCAGGTTCTCCTCGGGGGTCCTGTCGCGGAACGGGCTGTTGCGGCCGGGCGTCTTGAGGTCGCCGCGATACTGGCTTATCTCGTCAGGAGTTAAATCGTCAACGTAGGCCTTTCCGGCTTTTATCAGCTGGACTGCCCATTCATACATCTGTTCGAAATAATCCGATGCGAAGAAGAGCCTATCTTCCCAGTTTGCGCCAATCCAGCGGACATCCTCGATGACGCCGTCAACGTATTCCTGGTCTTCCTTGGCGGGGTTCGTATCGTCGAAGCGCAGATTGAACTTGCCGTTGTAATCCAGAGCTATGCCGTAATCAATCCATATGGCCTTGGCGTGGCCGATGTGGAGGTAGCCGTTCGGTTCGGGCGGAAACCTGGTGTGCGCTCGGTTGAACCTGCCTGTCTTTAAGTCCTCGTCTATGGCCTCCCGAATGAAATCCTTTGGCTGTTCCATGCTCTCACCGTGATACCGATTCCGAATATTGTCGCCCTATTTCATATTGCTGGTAACCGTGAGCCCGCAGTGCTTCACGCCGCGGACTGACCTGGCCGCGTCTGAGAACGCCTTGATCTCCGCCGGCAAGCCCCTGATCGCCAGAATTTCCAGACAGTTGTGATGGTCCAGATGGATGTGCATCGTGGAATATATCTCCACTTTGGCTTCATGCTGAAGTTCCAGCAGCCTGTTCACAACCTCTGAGGTGTGGTGGTCATAGACCATCGAAACGACTCCGACGACCTGTTCCTTTCCCACGGTCCAGGCAGTCTCCACCATGCTGTTCCTAATCAAGTCGGCAATAGCCTTCGAACGGTTGCCGTAACCCATTTCCTCAATCTGGCTGTCGAATTTTTCAAGCAAATCTGTGGGCAGAGATACCCCGAATCTGGTTATTTCTTCCATGTCACTCCCAGACATAATTGTGGCACGATATTATAAAAGTTGGCACGGGGTTTATATATCTCCTGGATTTCTCCCATGTTACCATTTAAACAATCGTGACACGGTGAATAAGATGCACATCCCGGACGGACTGATGGCCCCGGCGGTTTCCGCCTTTGGTTGGCTCATAGCCATTCTCTTCATTGCCCTCTCGGTACGCCTTCTCAACAGAAAACTGGATGACCGCCAGATTACCCTGATGGCCGTTCTTGCCGCAGGAATATTCGTCGCCCAGATGCTGAATTTCCCAATCGGCGGCGGAACGACCGGTCATCTGATAGGCGCGGCTCTGGCCTCGGTCATTCTGGGTCCGTTGGCCGCCATGTTGATTCTCACGGTCATTCTTGTGATCCAGGGCCTTGTATTCGGCGACGGCGGACTCACTGCCCTTGGACTCAACATCCTCAACATGGCAATCATCGGCTGCCTGGTGGGCTGGTACGCTTACCGGGCTTTTCCCCAAAGATCTCAAACCGCCGGTATTCTTGCGGCAGCCTGGCTGTCGGTATTTGCATCGGCTTTCGCATGCTCCGCAGAGCTTGCTTTGAGCTACAGCCTCTCCGGCGGGGCTTACGGAATTTCAGGTGTCATTGCGTTCCCAACCATGTTGGTTTCCCATGCGGTTATCGGCATCGGCGAAGCCATTATCACCGGCGGAATCGTAGCCTATCTGGCAAAGGTCTCCCCCGGAATGCTCAGGCTGCCCAAACTCGCTTACCTGAACTCAGAAAAGGAGGCGGTCGCAGATGCGTGAGCTTCTGACCCGAAAAAGCGTGAAAATATTCGCAGCCATCATAATCATCTTCGCAGTCGGCCTTGTCGGATTCTACATTTTCTCCGCGCCTTACGGGGACGGGCTTGAGACCACCATGGACGAAGCCGATTTCGCGGAATCTGAACCTGCCTACGAAGGTCCGCTGGATTACGGAGAGAATTACATAGCCAGCCTTGCCTTTGGCATCATCGGTTTCATCATCACTCTGCTGGTTGTTTTCATGCTGGCCAGGTTGCTGAAAAAGAATGAAGCATGATTCCGTTGACAGTTATTCTGGGACATCGGCATTTTCCGCCTTCGACCCGAGAGCAAAATTCATCGGCATCCTGGTCTTCGCAGTCCTGATTTCCTTCCTCCAGGACATTTTGCTTCTGCTCATATCCGCATCCTTCATGCTCTGCCTTCTCGCGTTGTCCGGAATTCCGGCGCGCCACATTGCCGGGAGGTACGCCATTGCATTTCCATTCGCGCTGTTCGCCGCCATCACAATGTGGTGGACATCCGGTGAGGTCCAGGCAACGGCCATGTTCCTGAGGATAACCGCCTCGGTCCTCGGCCTCATCCTGCTCATCACTACAACCCCCTTCTTTGAGCTTCTGAAAGGCCTTCAGCGGCTTCATGTTCCTGAGGTCATGACAACGCTTTTGATGTTCACATACAGATACATCTTCGTATTTTCCGAGGAACTGGCCAGGATGAAGATCGCCCGGAAGGCCAAGGCCTACAGGGCCGGCGGAAATTTCCTCCACAGGAACACAATGCGTACGGTTTCCAACACAGCCGGGATGGTGCTGGTGCGGGCCTACGAGATAGGTTTGCGCGTGTTTGATTCCCTGAGGATGAAAGCGTATGATGGCCGCATACGCACACTCACAGAACTGAGGTTCGCTTCCTGGGATTATGCATTTTGCGCGGTGCTGGTGTTTATGCCGCTCCTTCTGGTGTGCGTCGAATGGGGGTTGATTCTCTGAGCGCCATAAAACTAGAAGGAATATCTTTCGAATACGATGACGGCATCCGCGCCCTGGAAAATATAAACCTACAAATTCCCGAAGGCCGATGTGTTGCCATCCTCGGGCCAAACGGCGCGGGAAAATCCACCCTCCTTAAGATAACGGCAGGGTTGCTTGCTCCGACCAAGGGAAAAATATCCGTATTCGGGAAAGAACTGGCTGCAAAAGTCGTCTGCCGCGATGTGGGCATGGTCTTTCAGGACCCGGACGACCAGATATTCATGCCCCGCGTCCGGGATGATATCGCTTTCGGTCCGATCAATCTGGGACTTGAAAAAGCCGAGGTCGAGAGGCGAGTGGAAAAAGCCATGAAGATATCCGGCATCGAAGGCTTCGATGACAGGGTTCCGCATCATTTGAGCTACGGCGAGAAGAAGCGTGTTGCGATGGCCGGGATACTTGCCATGGAACCGAAGATTCTGCTGCTGGACGAGCCGACTGCCAACCTGGACCCGGAATCAAGGGCCGGAATCATGACGTTCATCAAAGGCCTTGGGAAAACCGTGGTCCTGGCCACCCACGACATCGAGGCCGCGGCGGAGATGGCCGACATGATTTACGTTCTGGACGGGAATGTACTGGCACATGGCACGG
>JAQVMG010000151.1 GCA_028703755.1 Thermoplasmata archaeon
GAAATAATAATCATCATTGACCGGATTCAGGGCTTGCTCGACGGTTACTTCATTGTCCGCCAGTTTCCAAGTGTTTTCCGCCCCAAGATTTTCTTCCCAGCGCGGATCGGTGATCGGCAGCGAAGTCTGCAATCCATAAGCGAGCGTGGTGGTCTGATACCGATACATCTTGTAAGTAACATTCGCCGTGATGTCGGTTCCCTTGCCGTCATTGGCGGTGATTCCGTCAAGCGGATCGAACGGACTTTGCTCGTCATGTTCGTTCAGGTAGACAACATTAACATAATCATTTTTCCAGGCGCCATTCGCGGTTATGAACCGGGAACTTGGCACGGCGATAATCGGGAACGGATTGGCGGCGTCAAAAGTTGTTCTGACAGCCTGATCACTCAGTTCCGAATTCAAAATGAACAGATCGCGGCCCAAAGCGTAATCCATTACGTCGTCGCCGTTTTCATCGCTGGCCATGATGTATCTGGCGCCCATTGAACGCGGCATGTCCGCCGAGTTGGCGATCGGGATGACGTTATTGCTTGCGTCTTTGCCAATAGTGGTCCAATTCATAAAAATGAAGATATGTCCGTTTTCCGGGACCCATTTGTTGATGTTGGCCATCATCATCCCCATTTCGCCGGCGCTGTATTTGGCGTTGGACATGCCGACGGTTTCTTCACCGACAGTTTCCGTCCAGGTCCGGACGGTTCCAGAACACCAATCCACGGCCGGGATCGATACCAAATTGTTGCTCTCGTCCTTATAGGCCTCACCGCTGTTCCAGTGGCGGACATAGACGATCTTGTTCGAAGAATCGGTTACCGCGATAACGTTCCAACCCATTCCCGAACCGATTCTTTCCGGAGCATATGTCAGGAGCCATTCCAAATATTCTTTGGAAAGAACGTTGACATAGTGTCCGTCATAAGCGGAATTGTATCCGGTTCCGGTCACTCCGTTCAATACTTGCGGGTTGTACAAAGCTTCGTAACGGATGGTTTCCCCTTCAAACGAAGTCATTTCCGCGCGGGCATAACCCTCTTGGACGATGACATTGCGAGTGAATGGAGCCGCTTCGTTTCCGGCGGCGTCGGACATGGTGATCTCGATGGTGTACTCACCCGGTACTTCTTTGTTGTAAGACAGAAGATCAGAAACGGTAAAAATGACGTTAACGCCATCAACGTTGTCAACGCCTTCCAATCCTCTGGTCAAATCAACGGTTTCTCCGGCGATGTGAATGACATCGGAAACGGCGCTGGTCAGCATCGGGGCCAACACATCGCTTTTCACGACCACGGTGATGGTTCCGGTTGCAAAATTGCCGCTCTTGTCAGTCGCTTTCACGGTAATGACATACGTTCCTGCGACGCTCTTGTCATAACCGTTGAAGTTTGAGACTTCAATGGTGATGTCAGCCGCCGCATCAACATCGTCGGTGGCAGTCACGTCTTCAAGCAAATCAACGGTAGCGTTGGTTTGATGCGTGATGCTCGCACTCCCGATGGTCAAAACCGGCGCAACGGTGTCTTCGACCGGAACTTCCGTTACCGTGACCGTGATGGTCTGGGTTACTGAGTTTCCGGCTTTATCCGTGGCCTTGACGGTTACGTCATAGGTTCCGACGACATCTTTGTCATATCCGCCTAAATCGGAAATTTCAATGACGATGTCCGCAGCGGAATCGTTGTTGTCCGTTGCGGTGATGCCTTGCAGTAAATCGACATCTGCATTTACAACATGGGTAATCGTCGGATACTCAATGGCCAGGACCGGAGCGACGGTATCGCCCTTACATCCTACAACCAATAAAGCCACAACGATTAAACATCCAAAAAACAGGAATTTTTTCATGTTTGTCATTAGTGTCCTCCTTCGTCTAATGCTGAACTCATTATATTACGTCAAACTTGTATAGTCAACTAAAATCGTGAAAAGGTTTACACCCAGGTTAAAATAAGAAAGTCCTGATCTGAAAAATCAAGACTTCGTGGTTTTTTTATTCACAAATTCCCGAAACATTTTCCTATTCTTCCGTTTTTCCGGTGAAAACAACGTCACAATCGATTTCGTACATCCTTCGCCACGGCAGTTCCAATTTGGTTATTTTCACAACTCCGCTCAATTCCTTCATTTCTTCGGATATGAACATTTCCAGTTCCGTTTTGACGATTTTCGCGATTTCTCCATCCGGTTTCCCAACATGGTAATAATCATATTTCGGATGATGGGCCAAGATGTTTCTCGTGACCCGCTGGCGAACATAGCCGCAATACCCAATGTCTTCGATGTATCGCAAGGCCAAGAAATCAAGATGGCGTTTGGTAGGCCCAAATAGCAAAAAAGCAAATCCTTGGGCGATCGCGCTGCCGACCGCGTTGGCAGTCGTGTTCCAACCGCCAAACCCGGCAATGGAGAAAAGCATTCCTTTTCCAACCAGGAGGTGAAAGATTTCGATGTTGCTTCCGTTTCCGTAAGTGACATCGGCGACGATGATTTCTTTTCCGATGGTTTTTGCGTACTCCAGAAATTCGGCCGATTCGGGAACATTTCGCAAAACAGTCAGGCCCCGTCCGGGCAATTCTTCCGAAAACGAAGAAAGGATCCGGTCAGCAGGAGCATTAACAAACAGTACCGCTTCGCATTCCGAAAGCGATTCGACCGCGATCCCTCCCGCCGCCGCCACCTGATATTTGACCATCGTATCCAAATAACGGTCTTCGATCGACGGAAAAACGGTGGGCGAGGCCGGGCTGGGATAACGGATGAGGACTTTGGGCTGTTTTTGGAAAAACCGGCCCGCCATCCGGCTCATCAGCACGCAGCCCGCTTCGTCCGCTCCCGGATACATATAAACTTTATTCATAAGCGATTGCGATTTGATGATGCTTCGAATTCGGTTTTGATCGACGGCGGTCCATCCGTATTTCGAAGAGTCATCCTGGGGAATGGTCAAAAAATCGATGACGCCCGTCTTCACCAAATCCAGACAGCGAATGTTGATCTCGCCGTTGATTTCCCGGCGGGACCGGAAATCTTCAAGGTATTCTTGGGGGATGTCCAAACCCTTCAATTCGGTTTCTTCTTCCGAAGTTATTTTTCCGAGTGATTGCAGATCCCGGAGATATCCGTACCGGAAGAGGCTTTTCCCGTATTCCGCGCAATAGGGC
>JAQVMG010000152.1 GCA_028703755.1 Thermoplasmata archaeon
CACGTCCTCGCCCTGGGCGTTGACCAGCCACTCGCCGTAGAAGTGGTTGTCGCCGTTGGCCGGGTTGCGGGAGAAGGCCACGCCGGTGGCCGAGGTGTCGCCCATGTTGCCGAACACCATGGCCTGGACGTTGACCGCCGTGCCCCACTCGTCGGGGATGCCCTCGATCCGGCGGTAGGAGATGGCCCGCTTGCCGTTCCAGGAGGAAAACACCGCGCCGATGCCGCCCCACAGCTGCCCGCGCGCGTCGTCCGGGAACTCCTGGCCCAGCACCTCGCGCACCTTGGCCTTGAAGCGCTCGCACAGGGCCTTGAGCTCGGCCTCGGGGATGTCGGCGTCGGTTTTGTAGCCCCTCTGCTTCTTGACCTCGCCCAGCATGTCGTCCAGCTGCCTGCGGATGCCCTTGCCTTCGGCCGGCTCCACACCCGCGGCCTTCTCCATCACCACGTCGGAGTACATCATGATCAGCCGGCGGTAGGCGTCGTAGACGAACCGGCCGTTGCCGGTCTTGGCGATCATGCCCGGGATGGTCTTGGAGCACAGGCCGACGTTGAGCACCGTCTCCATCATGCCCGGCATCGAGCTACGGGCGCCGGAGCGCACCGACAGCAGCAGCGGGTTGGCGGGATCGCCGAACTGCATGCCCATCACCTTCTCCACCCGGGCCAGCGCCGCGTCCACCTGCTTGGAAAGCTCGGCGGGGTACTTCTTGTTGTTCTTGTAGAAGACGGTGCACATCTCGGTGGTGATGGTGAACCCGGCCGGCACCGGGATGCCCAGGTGGCACATCTCGGCCAGGTTGGCGCCCTTGCCGCCCAGCAGGTTCTTGTCGCCGGCGCCGCCCTCGGCGGCCTTGCCGCCGAAGAAGTAGACGTACTTCGCCATGGTGGTGGTTGCTCCTTGGAATATATGAAGGTTAAGTGTGCGTGGAAAACGAACGTTTATTGTAGCACAAACCGGTATTTTTTTCAATGGGCATTGGATTATCCCGTCCCCTCTGGCAGAGAGGGGATCAAGGGGTGTGTCTTTGCAGCCTCCGTTGACCCCTCCCCTGCCCCACCCCCTCTGGGAGAGGGGTGGGACAAGTAAAACCCCCTTCCCGCGGGGAAGGGGCAGGGATCCTTACGCCGGGATCGGTGCCGGATCGGGCCCGGACTGCCACTCACCCGTGGTCGTGCCGGTGATGCAGGTCCGGGCTGTGGGGGTGGTCGTGCACCGCGGACTGATGGACATGGGGATGGGCGTGCGTCCCTCTCCCCGCGCCGTCGGGATGGGCGTGGCCGTGGTGGCCGTCGGCGTGGTCGTGGGCGTGGTCGTGCTCGAGGCGCTCATGCGCGTGCGCGTGGCCGTGCCGTTCCGACGACAGCAGCCAGGCGCCGGCCAGCAGCAGGGGCAGGGAAAGCAGGAACTGCGGGCCCGGCGGCCCTCGGAAAATGATCAGCGACAGCGCCGCGCCGATGAACGGCGCGGCCGCAAAGTACGCCCCGGTGCGCGCCGCGCCCAGCCCGCGCAGGGCCCGCAGGAAGAGCACGATGCTCAACCCGTAGCAGCACAGCCCCAGCGCGGCGGCCAGCAGCGCCGGGCCGGCGCCCGGCAACGGCTCGCCCAGCAGCAGCGCCAGCAGCAGGCTGACGGCCCCGGCGCAGGTTCCCTTGACCGCCACGACGGCCACCGGATCCTTGGCGGAGAGGTGCCGGGAGAGGTTGTTGTCGAGGCCCCACAGCGCGCAGGCGGCCACCACCAGCAGCGCGCCGGGCGCGATGCCCCAGGCGCCGGAGAGGTCCAGTGTCAGCAGCGCCGCGGCGGCGCTTACCAGCACCACCGCGGCCCACACCCGGCGGCCGATGGCCTCCCGGAAGGCGACCGCCGCGATCAGCGCCGTAACCGCGCCCTCGGCGTTGAGCAGCAGCGAGGCGGTGGCCGCCGGCGTCGATCGCAGGCCGTACAGCAGCGCGATGGGCGCGGCCACGCCCCCGGACAGGATCGCCCCGGCCAGCCAGGGGATGTCGGTCCGGCCTAACGGGGCCTCCCGCTTCCGCGCGCCGGGGACAAGCCTCGAAGCCTGCATGAACAGCAGCAGCCCGATGCCGCTGCCCAGGTACAACAGCGAGGACAGCGGCACCGGCCGGATGCCGCCCAGCAGCAGCTTTGCCAGGGGCGCGCTGGCGCCGAACAGCGCCGCCGCCGCCAGGGCGTATGCCACCGCTGTCGTTCGATCGTTCATCGCGAATGCGGCCGTCCCCGGCCCCACGGGGAAGGGACGGCGTGGTGGCCGAGGTACGGCTCAGGCATGCCCCTTCCGCCGGCGGCCGGGCTGCCCCGCCGCGTCCAGTTGCGCGAGCCTCTCCTGCAGCCGCCTGACGTCCGGCCGGTCCGGGCCGTAGCATTTCAGCAGCACGTCCAGCGCCGCTGTGTAATGGCCGCGCGCGGCCTCCAGTTCGCCGCCGCCCTGGCAGAGCTCGCCCAGCTTGCCGCGCACCTCGGCGGTCTGCGGGTGGTCGGGCCCCAGTGAACTGCCGACGATCTCGTACGCTTTCGTCAGGCAGTCCCGGGCGCTGGCGTCGTACCCCCGTTCGAACAGGCTGTTGCCGTACCGGGAATAGGCGATGCCCACCATGTGGTGGCCGGCGCCGAGCTTGGTCTCGCCGATCTTGATGGCCTCGAGGAACAGCGATTCCGCCCCGGCCGAGTCGCCGGTCTTGGCGTGCAGCTCTCCCAGGTTGACCAGGTTGATCATCAGGTCGGGGTGATCGTAGCTCAATTGCCGTTGCTTGATGGCGAGGGCCTGCTGCAGCAGCTCCCGGGCCCGGTCGAACTCCCCCTGCTCCATGGCGATCTTGCCGAGGTTGTTGAGCGCGATGGCCCGCAGGGGGTCGTCGGGCCCGAGCCCCTTGAAATCCAGCACGTTCCGCAGCCAGGCCGCCGCGTCCGCCCGCTGTTTGCGGTACTGGCACAGCCCCGCCATGTTGATCCACAGCTTGTTCCAGAACGGGTCGTCGCCGGAGATCGTCTCCCCGGCGATGGCCATCGCCCGGTCCATCGCCTCCGCCGCCCGGTCCAGGGCGTTGATGTTCATGTAGACGGTGGCGATGTTGTTCCACCGTCCGGCCAGCTTTTCATGCCGGGGTCCCAGCTCCCGCTCCTGCA
>JAQVMG010000153.1 GCA_028703755.1 Thermoplasmata archaeon
GCCTTTTATACCCTTAGTCAAAAACGTGAAGATTCTCGGTATTTTTTATTCCCGTTTGCGATGTGTCGGCGTAAGTTTTCTTTAGTGATATTCATAATATGACATACATCATCACGGGTCATGCCACGGGACAAAAGCGTGAAGATTTCACGTTCCTTCATGGTTAGGCATGAAGATGGCGGCCACGCTATATCGTGCCCGTAAATGGGTTGACCGATAGTTAATTCTCTCTGGGGAACCTCAATATCGTTCTTGAGATGAAACTCCAACTCCGGGCAAATTGATTGACACATGCTGCTTGCGGGACAAGTACTGCAAAAGTCAGATGCCGAGCGTTTTTTTACCACCATGCCTCGATTTTAGGGACTACTTCCATACCCCCTTCTCCCTTTCTGCGGTCAAACGCCCATAAAACAACAGCCAGCGCGCGTACCGCGTATAGACTCACCTCGTCTTTCAGACTTTCCTTGGCAAAGGAGGCCAGTTGAACCCTGATTTCCGACCCAAACGGGAAGACAATTCGCCCATTCTTGACGTATTCCTTGATTTTGAGCATTGACGCCTCGAAGGAAGTCGCCTTCGTGCTGATTAACTGCGTATTGACCTGCCTTTCGCGCTTCCAGTTGGCAAAATCGCGTATATAATTGGCAAACTTCGGCTCGATATTGGTATAGATTTTGTGCATCTGATGCTTCGGCAGCAGTTCCAACGCCGCCGTGAGTTCCGAGAAGGTGGCGGCTGCCCCTTCGTTGACGATCTGCAACTTAACGCGCCCCATTTCAAACGACTCCGCCTTGCCGGGAATAGATTCAGCCAGGGTGCAATAGTAGGCAGGATACCCTCTTTCGGGCCATACAAGACCGCAGAAGGCACGATGGAGTGGTTTGTCGATCATTGGCTTAGAAACACCTTTTCATCAATTACAATGACCACCTTATGCTTCGGGCAAATTAGAAACTCCCCCGCCTTCAACCATCCTTGGGGTTGAGTAACCTCCGGGAAATACTCGCCGGGAAACACAACCTGTGTCACAACATCCACCTCGTCGCATACCGCGCAGGTTACTTTTCTCTTTCTCTCAATAAAGGCTTCTCGCATGTTACATCAACTCCGCAAACCAATAGTCCGGCGTTCCCTGTAGGCATTGCACGAAATAGTTGAAAGCATGACGATAATGGTCATCGCCTAATCGGAGGTAGATATATCGCTGTGATCCCGTTTCCTCGTCAACTTCCAGGCGCTTCGCCACGTTGTGCATATGATTTGCAAACAGCCGTATTTCGTCGGATACCCTCGGCAATATGATGTTCTGTGTGGCAATAAGATTATGCGAGGCATCTAACGTCTCTGTCCGGTTCCCCTGTACGATCAACTCCTTCTCGTTCCACTTTAGATTGCCCTTCTGAAACTCATTGTAGAAATTCAGAAAGACTCTTCCCCGATGCCGATCCGCAAAATTACGGGCAAACTTCGTGTTGGGCAAACCATCTACGACACACCTGATCACCTTGAATCGTTTCATCAGCGAATCAAGTTCCAACCAGCCGCTTTCATCGCCAGGATTCTTAGAGTCGTTTCCCTTATGCGCCCCAACGTAGATTATTTCCCCCGGCTTGACATCCCCCTTCTTACCGATTACAACATGCAGGGTGTTCCCTTGATCAACGCCCATGAATGTGCCGACTTCCGCTTCGCTACTCATCCCCTTGCTTCCGCAGCAATCCAAGACTTCCTGTACGGATAGTCTGTTCTGCGCTTCCACATGGGCCACGCCCACTTTGAGATTCATATAGTTCGTGGTATTGGTCGTAGTCAGCCACATATGCAACATCGTTTCGGGAGTAGTCGTCTTCGATTGGGAAAACAACTGCGAGAACTGTCTTCCCCTCCGCTCCTTGATCTGCGGCCTCTTGGCTACCCATTGGCCCACGGACGGATTTAATTCAGCGTGGCATTTCTCACAGCCCCTTATTACCCTGCCCTTCACCGTCACCAAGCACTCGGGAAACGTATCCACGAGGTTAGTGTAGTGATTGCACTTGGGACACTTGAGAAGCCAATACTGCATGTCTGTAGACTGCCACAACCTGTCGATCCCATAGTCGGGCATCGTGGGGTTCGACAGAAACAAACTCTCGCCTAATTCCGAATGGCCCATACGTTCATGCGCCATGTCTACGGCTTTTTGTGGAGCCTCGTCCAATTCGTCATACACGATGAAGTCAATCGGTATCCCTTTCAACCCTATCCTGCTCTGCATCCCCCTGAGGTACAGGTAACTATTCCAAATCTTCTTGATATTTGCCGAATCGGTTTCTTTGAGCCATGACCCTATCGTTTCAGGATTATCATCAATCAACGGATCTAATCGGCCTTTAGATAAATCCGTAACATCCGTTCTCGACGGGAATAGATAGAGAATCCCCCGATACTTCCCAAACCTGCTGCCATGCACGACTCTCAATAATGCCTTGCTCGTTAATCCCAACTGCGCTGCCTTGATCTCTACCTGAAATGGATGCGTATCTGCATAGGGTTCAATCAGGTATTCATGTTTTTTGAAAGAAAACGGAACCCCGTCCAAGACAACCCCATGCTTGCAGGCCCAATCACCCAAGGGCAACTTGTCGTCGGCACTCGTCTCAAAGTTCGATTCCAGCGACATAATAAGCTGATTCATTAACTCGTTTTTGCGTGCTTGATTGGTCATCTCAGTTAATCTTCACCAGACCCCGTAAACTGCGCCGTTCCTTCAACCGGGCAATCACCATGTTCCTGACGTTAGGATCAACACCTTTCAGAACATCCAGAATTTCTTGCTGAAACTCCGTAACCATGTGGACATTGTAAATCGTCTCAAATATCTTTACCTGAAACTCAAGCTGCTTCCGCACCTCGCCGGAAATGCTGATAAGATTGCTCTGTAACTTCAAAATCCCGGCGATGTTGTCCCCGGCCATCTGCTTCAACTTCTTAACTAATGCCGTGTTTGTCGGATCGTGCCGCACCTGATCCTCCACAACTTCCCGTTGCCTCACCATCTCGTCTTCCCGGTCTATCAACCGCCGGCATCGGTTCAACTCGTCAAGAATATGGTCATTTATGGCCCTTAACTGCGCAATGACGTCAATGTGATC
>JAQVMG010000039.1 GCA_028703755.1 Thermoplasmata archaeon
CAGGGAGGGGGGCGAGTATCGCATTGTGGCCATGCTCTCGGAGGTTTTCGATTCCATGACGGACATCATTGCCTTTTCCCAGGGCCAGGAGACTGCGTTCAGGAAGGCGGAGGAGGCGGTCCAGACGGTCATGAAACAATACCAGGATTCGTTCCAAAGGCTCGGCATCAGGGACACCATCCTCAGGGGGGCGATGGCAGAGAAGATTTCATCCGGCGTTGAAGGGCTGGACGGCGCGCTTGGCGGGGGCTTTCCGCGCTCCGACATGGTGCTTCTTTTCGGACCGCCCGGCGCGGCGAAATATCTTTTTGCCAACCAGTTCCTCGCCGAAGGCCTCAAGAACGGCGGAGCCGGCCTGGCTGTCATCTCGGCGATGACCGTGAAAGAGATGAAGGAGCGTCTTGCCAAGCAGGGGATAAATATCCATTCATGCGAATCCAAGAACCGTCTGAAAACAATCGACTGGTACTCGCAGAAGAGCCGACCCATCGTGGGCATGGAGGAGCACGGGCATGTGCTGGTGCCGTCAAAGGACATTGCGAATCTGGATATAGCTTTCACAAGGGCGCTGGAGGGGCTCTCCTTTGCGCCGACTTTCAGGGCCACTGTGGATATGATAACGCCCGCGCTGAACATTTATGATCTTGCCGATGTTGTTGAGTTTGTCCAGAGGCAGAAATCCAGGTTCAGGGCGAGAGGGATGGCGAGCCTCTTCATCGTGGAGGACGGAGCCCATGACGAAAGAGTGGTATCCACTCTGAAGCACATGGCTGACGCGGTTCTCGCGCTTTCGGCGGACAAGGCTGGAAACATGTTCATCGAGATTGAATCCATGAGCGGAACCAAGTTCAAGCAGGGCAAGATTGCAGTTCAGATCAGCTCGAAAGGAATGTCGGTTGTCGGGGAAGTCCTGGATGAGGCGAACATCATCTCCGAGTTCCTAAACATCCCGCTGGTCACCAGGGATATAGCCCAGAGATTGGTCGACGCGGGGTTCACCAACCTGGAGAAGCTCAGCCAGGCAGGCCCGGAGGAGCTTGCGGGAATAAGCATGGTGACAAAAGATGTCGCCAAGAGCATCGGAGACTATACGAGGACGGTGGAATATTCCCAGGGAGTGCTTTCCAGCAGGAGCGAGAAATGGATGAGGAAGGCCAAGGAGCAGGCCGCCGCAGGGGACCTGAAGAAAGCGGAAAAGAGCCTTGAGAGAGCGCTGGAAATTGACCCAACCAACGCCATTGCGTATTCGGAACTGGCCGAAGTCAGGAAGAAGCTGGGAAAGGAATGAGTCCCGGGAAGGCCGTTATTTTTTATAATAATGGATTCATACACCCGCAATATAATCGTTCCTGAGGTTTTCAGATGGAAACAGATTTGCCGGCACAGGTATCCGCACCGGGGAGGTTCATGCTTTTCGGAGAGCATGCTCTGAATTTCGGCCATCCCGCCGTCGCTGTGGCAGTGGACCTCAGAGTAAGATGCAACGCTCAACTGTCCCAGAGATTCACAGTCAACGGCGAGCCGATGGAGGCCGGAAAGCACCCGTTCGCAAGAGCAGCGGTAATTCACGGCTGGACCGACATGGACAAACCGCTGGCTCTAACTATTTCATCGGATATCCCGCCCGAGCTCGGGCTGGGGGAGAACGGAGCCACCGCAGTCGCATGCCTGGGTGCTATTTCCATGATTCACGACCACATAATTTTCGAACAGGTAGCCAGGAATTCTTATGAGTCCATCTGCGAAGTGGGCGAGGCGTGCAACCCGCTGGATACCTCGGTATCGACCTGCGGGGGAGGGATTATGGCTGACCCGAAGCCCGGAGAAAACGCTCTCTGGACATTCCAAAAGGATGCGAGAACCTGGCAGGTGAGAGACATCCCTGTCACGGGCATGGACTTTGTCCTGGGATATTCCGGAACCCCGTCAGCGGAGAACGGGATGGACACCAGAATAAAACGTTTTTGCGAAAGGAACAGCTTTGCCAGGGAAATCATAGACGATATGGAGCAGGTATGCCGCGAAGGATGTGCCGCCATGAGACGGCATGACAGGGAAAAGGTGGGCGAACTGATGAATCTGAATCACCGCCTCCTCTCGAACCTGGGCGTGGGAACACCTACTCTGCAGAAAATGACGCAGGCCGCATCCAGACATTCCTTCGGTGTGAAGATCACCGGAGCCGGCGGAGGCGGTTGCATTGTCGCGCTGGCAAGAGACCCCGAGAAGGCCGCGAAAGCCATCGAAGATGCAGGCGGAAAGGCGTTTATTCTGCAACTGGCTTCCGAAGGAGTCAGGCCCGAAGATTAAGTGAACTACCAGCCCTAAAGTAGCTGACATTGGTTGCCAGGGCTGGAAGTTTATTTGTTTAAGCCATGCACCTTTTAATCAAAGTGATATTACTTTGATTTCAATTGCAAATATTTGCACGGTGCATGGCGGATTCTTACGTTATTTTCCCAAAGCTTTATCTGTGGATTTGAGTATTATGGCACGGTTACCATGACAGACACCGAAACCGAACTCATCAAGGGCGAGGAACTTCTCGCAATGTTCGAATACGAGAAGGCCAGAAAGAAATTCAACGACATCATCAAGGCAGACCCGAACAATGCCAGAGCATACTTCGGAAAGGCCGAGGCGTCGCTCGGAATGCACAAAGTGACTGCCGAGGAGATCATGGAACTCTACAAAAAAGCCACCGAACTGGATCCGACAAATGTCTTTTACGTTACATCGCTCGGTGCTTTCTGCGTGCAGACCGGGAAATTCCAGGATGCAGAGGCATGCTACAACAAAGCCACGGAACTTGATGAGGAAAACTTCCCCGACTATTTCGCGGAATTCGCGATCGGCTACTTCAAGAGCGCCCAGATTGTCTATGAGAATCACATTGACCGGGACCCGAACACGATGAATATGATTAACAAGAAAACACTCGAGTATCTCCTCAAAGCCATCAACCTTACGCCCGACAAAGCAAAGCAGTTGCTTTGATCAGAGTGTGTCTTCATCCTCTGTGTCATCGTAGAACTCGGCAGGAGAGCAGTTCGGGCACATGCCGGTTATTGTGTCCAGGCATTCGTTGCATGTTATCATCCCGCAGCTCGAGCATAAAGTCATCGACGGTTTCCCGCAGATGTGGCAGATTCCCGCGATTCGCATCCGGTTCCCTCACGCCCTCAGTTCGCCCATGGTCGTATCCCTCTCGGCATACGCGTTGTGTTTGTGGATCGACTCGTAGCTTTCGCTTTTCACGCTCACCTTGACATCGTCCGGCAGGTCCCTGAATTTGATGAGAATTTCAGAGAGGACGTCACGTACAACGTCTTCCACGAATTTGGGATTGGCGTGCGCATTCATCACGACCCTGGCCTCGTCCGCGCGCTTGAGAATCTCGTATGTTGGGCTGGACAGGCATTTCTCGACTATTTCTATGAGCGTGTCGGCTTCCAATTGCAGTTCCATCGGTACCTCGAGCCGAACGGAGGTAATGTTACGCTGGTTGTGGGTTATGGATGCCGAGGTGTCTTCAGGGGACACGCCCCTGAGCGACCTGACCTCTTCCATGGCGCAGGGGCAGGCGGTCATGCCGGTGACCTCGACGCCGATGCTTTTCTTTGTTGCACCGCCCCGGACGGACGTTGCCGATGCCTTCAGGATGTACCTTTCAAGGCTTGTTGTGCCGTTTCCCATGCCGCGTTCCAGGAAATAATCGGATGACATGAGCACCTCGGAACAGGTGGCATACTCGTGACGCGAGAGAAGCTCCTGACAGATGAGGACTCCAAGGTCCTCAAGGCTGGACACCTGCTCCCTCACAGCGTCGTCGATGATTCTCGAAAGAACTTCAAGATTTCTGGACATGTGCGAGCCCTTGAGCTGGGCCGGAAGGTCGACGAACAGGTCGAATGTTACTATGAGAGTGACATCTCTTCCGGGCCGCCTGACCACCACAGGTTTCTTCACATCGCGGACCCCGACACGGGTGAGCTTGAAACTGCCCTTGAGAAGCTGATTCTGAACGTCGCTCATCTTTTCACTCCGGGATTGCCCGAAGATAGTTAAACCTTGCTCACGGCTCCGAAACCATTTAATCACCATGCGGGAATTACCTGGCAATGCAGGGAATGAACAGGGAAAGAATCATGCTGATAGGCCACCGGGGAGCAATGGCCAGGGAGGAAGAGAATTCATATTCCGCTTTCGAGGCCGGTCTGAGGATGGGCGCCGGGATGCTGGAGATGGACGCGAGATGCTCACGCGACGGAAAAATCGTGATAATGCATGATGAAATGCTGGAAAGGACCTCTGACGGCCGCGGTAAGGTCAGCGGGCTGAATATGAAGGAACTTGGAAGGCTGAGACTGAGAAACGGAGAGCCGATACCCACCCTGGAGAATGTCCTGGAGAAGTTCGGGAGGAGATGCATTCTCAACATCGAACTGAAAGACAAAGGCTCGGCAGAAGCAGCCGGTGAAATTGTCAGAAGGATGAAGATGTTGGATACGGTTCTTTTCTCATCGTTCCACAGCCCCTGGCTGGTCTCGCTGAAGCTGAAATGCCCCAAAGCGAGGGTTGCGGTCATCTCCAAGGAGAGAGGCGTTGACCTCGTAAGGATAGCGACCAGCATCGGCGCGGAGGCGATACATCCGGCAAGAAAAATCACCTCTGAGGCACTGATTGCGAAGGCTCACGCGGAGGGGCTGAAGGTGAATGTATGGACTGTGAATTGGCCCTGGCAGGCGAAGAAACTCATCGCCTGGGGAGCCGACGGGATATTCACGGATAAGCCGGACACGATTGCCACCCTGCTGGCCAAAATCAATGAGAATTCCGAACAAGTGTAAAAGGGTTAAATACGTTTGAGGGGATATACCCGATATGTACAGCATCCCGAAGGACGGCGACATAGTTTTGGCGATCCGCAATGTGATGGCCCGTTACAGGGCAATCCGGTCCCAGAGGGAACTGAGAGAGCGGGTGGAGCAGGAGCTCAATTTTGGCGGCGGAACCTACCATGTCAGCGCGGAAAGGGCAAGACGGCTGGCCATTATCTCCGGCGTCGCAAAACTGAAGGTGTGGACACGGGCGACCGGCAGGAAGGGCACAATCAAGGAGTGCCCTGTTTGCGGGGAGACGCTCATAACTTCCAGGAACATGACGATATTCGGGAAAACTGTTACTACCGGTTACAAGTGCAAGAAATGCTCGTACTGGACAGAGATGGACAACATCCGTCTGCCCTCCAGATATGAGTTCCATCTGAGGAAGAGGCGGTGAAACAATGCAGGGAAAGGACAACGGCGACGGCTTCATAATTTTGAAACTTGAGGACGGCGAGGACCTGATGGATTCGCTGAGGGGTGCCGTCGCGCAGTTCAAGATTTGTTCAGGCTCGGTGATTACTGGCATCGGGATGCTCAGGGACATCGAAATAGGATATTATACGGGAAAAGAGAGAGGTTACATCCTTAAAAATCTTGAAAAACCGCATGAGTTGATATCCCTGCAGGGTAGCATCTCGACAGCCGGTGAGACCGTTATCCATCTGCACTGCGGTCTGGCGAATTCAAACCATGAGATCGTGGGCGGACACCTGAACCGGGCCAAGGTGTGCGTTCTGAATGAGATTGTCCTGAAGAGACTGGACAACGTGGTTTTAGGACGGAATCTCAACCCTGCGACGGGGCTGAAGGAACTCACTGTCCGCTAATCCGCCAGATTCCATATCTTGTCCCCGACGAAATGGACCGTTTTCACAGCTTTCCCTTCGCGCGACGAGACCATTTCCGGGCCGGACATAAGTGCAGTTCCAATGAGAATAGGCCGCTGGTTCTTCTGGTCCCTGACCCATACGCTTGCGCCGACCGCGATGTTTGGGTCTGCGTCAACCACTCCGGGCGCCATCACATCGGCGCCGTTGGCAAGGAATTTTATTGCACCCATGTCCACGGTGACATAGCTCTTTGTCGCCGGAAATTTCAGAAGTCCGTGAACTGTCAGGAATGGTTTTCCTCCGATGAAGATGGCCATCGGCTTGCTGCCAAACATGACTAGGTCGTTTCCGCCGGCCTCACCTGTCTCCACGGCGTCCAGCGGGTTGAATGTATCACAGCCCAATGACTCTTTCAGTTCCGAGGCCAGGCTTTCCACTTCCTTTCGCCTCAGCCTGTGTCTGCGCCTGAGATGTAATTCCGACAAATGTATCGCGAAGATATAATCCCGCAGCCTTAAAAAACCTAGCGTTCGGACACTGATGAATTTTAGAAAAAGAGTTGAATGCAACTCCAAACAATTAGGTTAAGGGCATTCGACAATACGAGAAAGATAAGACCCTGGCATTTTATCACATATCTTTCGAGCCAGCCGAGTTCTGAATCAGTTCAGGCTATTACGGAAGAATTCGGCGATGGCCCGTCTCACAATCTATAACTGAATCAGGGCCATCAATTCCATTTATTTATTGGCAAGTGGTGAATGCCGAGGCTGAATCCTGCGATTAAAGGCATTCGCCTTTGTTTCGGGCTTCATTCCTTGTAATTTATCAATGCTAGCCCGAAATAGGGCGGGCTCACGGCTGGTTGCTGATTGTTGTAAGTGAGTCCGCCCTGATGGAGCAATCTATCGGCAACCAGCATCAACCGTTATTCGGTAATCGGCAAATTAGTGGCGATGAGATTACCGCGCTTACATGTCCTCGAGGTCTTCGATCTCCTTCAGAATCTGGTCCTCGAGATCTTCCTCCGAGTCGCCGTCAAGCTGGCCCTCGAGTTCCGCAAGTTCGGCGACGAGCTCGTCTTCCAGTATCGAGGCCTTCTCGTCGGCAGTCACGTCCTTCTCCTTCTCGCGCTTCTTGCGCCTCTCGATAGCCTTCTCGACCTCAGCTGTGAAGTCCTGGGCGGAGATACCTCCGGCAATCAGCGTCCTGAGCCTTTCCTTGTCTTCGGGCAGGACTACCGCGGCCGAAAGCATCTTTTCGCAGCGGTCGACGCGCATTTCCTCGGCTAGCTGAGCTTTGAGTTTGGCCGGCGTAATCTCGGGGCCTTTCTTCTCGGGCGGGATTTCCTCCTCCTCGAGTTCCGCGAAGTCAAGTTCCTTCTCCAGGTCTGCCATCGGTTCGTTGAATTCATCTGGGACCTCGCTCATCCCTTCCGCGACAGGCTCTGAGGGAATATCTTCCGAAATAATGTCCTCCGGAATGTCTTCCATCTCGGGCTCTTCCTCGGGTTCTTCGGATATTTCTTCCTCCATTGCCTCAGGTTCTTCCTCTTCCGGGATGTCCTCTTCCGGCTCTTCCTCGCGGACCACAACGACTTCCTTTCTCCTGCCGATTATCAGCAGGACGACCAGGATGATGACCACTATGAAGAGGATTATGACAAGCCACAGCCAGTTCGCGAATATTCCGGCCGGTTCCGAAACGAACACCGGCATTGAGCCTGTAATTCCGCCGGATGTTGCGGTGACTGTGCCCATGCCCCTCTCGGTGCCGTGGAACACGCCGTCCGAGCCGATGTCGCCAACATCGCCGGCTGTTCCCCATGTGAAAGTCAGTCCGGTAATTATGTTCCCGTAAAGGTCATAGCCGCTCGCAGCGAACTCGAGGTATTCATTCAGGCTCACTTCGTCTGTGGATTCTATGATAATGTGATGCAGGTCTCCGACTGTAATATTGATGTTCTCGGTACTGGTTACCACGGTCATGCCATCGTCATAGACTACGCTCAGAATTCCGCTGAGAACCTGCGCTCCGTTGAGATTGGTCAATGCAGTGAAGAAGCCGTTGGACACGGTTCCTGCGGTGGTGGTCCACTCAAGATATGCCAAGGGCACCGATACCAGATTTTCTCTCTGGTCAAGTGCGCTCACGGTGAACAGCCTTGATTGGCCGGCGGAGATGTCGTCCAGCGCCCTGGTCCCAGTCGAGCCGGACGGGCTGATGACAATCCGCGTAACGCTGCCGGACGTTACAGTTATTGTTGCTGTTCCTCCGGTGTAGCCGGTCGCGTTCGCGTAGACTGTCCAGGTGCCCGAGGACCATGGCGTGAAGAGGCCGTTGACCACTGTTCCGTTGCCTGCCCGCCAGGTGATGGCCGGGAGAGTTCCGGTGACAGTGTTGCCGAAGGCATCAAGAATGCTTACCGAGAATGTGAAGGTCTGGTCTGCAGTGATGGAAACGCCAGTCTGCGCGATTACGATGCGGTTTCCGGCCGAGGCGCTGACGTTGATGTAGGCTATGCCCAGGAATCCGTAGTAATTCGCGAACACAGTGTGATTGCCGGCTGTATTGGAGGTAATTGAACCGGATGCCTGGATTGTGCCGTCCAAGTACCAGACGGTCGCACCGGTCAAAGTGTCGATGTCATTGCCATAGGCATCGAAGCCAGATATGGCAAGTGCAGTTGCATCGCCTGCATCGGCAACCGAATAATAGGGATTCACAAGGATGTACGCGAGCGCTCCCGGGACGACGGATATCATATCGGTCCTGTCGCCCAACGCATGGGTCGCGGTGATGGTCCAATCCGCTGTGATTACAGGCATGAATAGACCGGACGAGCTTATGGTGCCGTTGGATGCACCAGCGTCAATGCCGGGAGCGGATATCGACCAGGTAACAGTCACTGGCCCCGTGGGGTTCCATTCCTGGTCATAGCCAAAAGTCTGGAACAGGAATGTCTCACCGGCAGAGAGGGTGGATGGTGCCGCTGTGATGTTGTAACCGACTGTGGTGCCCGGGTTCACTGTTATCAATCCGGTGACCGCCGTAAGCATTCCGTATGAGGCGATTATGACGCCATTCGTGACGGCATGGACCGGTGAGAAGGCAAAATTATCCAGATTTCCGGTTTGCAGATCGAGTGTACCGGCAGTAGACCAAATGACGTTCACCGGGCCGAGTCTGCCGCCGATGTTGCTGTATCCAATGGCCCAGACAGTCAGCGTCTGGTCTGCGGTCATGACCGTGGCGCCGACTGCGACACCGCTTGTTGATGTAGTCTCTATCCGGATGTAATCAACTGTGAATATCTGCACCGTAACCGTCATGGTGTCGTTATCGGTGTTTCCCGTGGCATCGCTCACGGTCAGTGTCACGGTAATAGTGCCTGCGTTGTTGAACTGGTAGTCAGGCGCCAGTCCGTACAGTGTGACCGATGCCCCATCCGTGAATGTCCAAGTGAAATTTACAACGCCGACATTGTCCGTGCTCGCACTGCCGTCAAATGTGACCGTTGTTCCCGCGCTGACACTTTGGTCTGCGCCTGCGTTGGCTGATGGGGCTGTGTTGTCAGTAACCGTCACCGTCATGGTGTCGGTATCCGAGTTTCCTGCCGCATCGCGCACTGTCAGAGTCACGGTGAAGGTGCCGGCGCTGTTGAATATGTGGCCAGGTGTTGCTTCCCAGAGGGTGACAGGTGTGCCGTCCGTGAATGTCCAGGTGTAGTTCGTGACACCGATATTGTCTGTGCTTGCTGTTCCGTCAAATGCGACGTTGCCGCCCTGGTTTATTATTCGGTCGATTCCGGCGTTTGCAGTCGGAGGTGTCGCATCAGTTACCGTCACCGTCATCGTGTCTGTGTCCGAATTCCCCGCTGCGTCGCGCACTGTCAGAGTGACGGTGAATACGCCTATGGTGTTGAACTGATGGCTGGGTCCGGTGCCCCAGAGGGTAACAGGCGTGCCGTCCGTGAATGTCCAGGTGTAGTTCACAACACCGACATTGTCAGCACTGGCGCTGCCGTCAAAAGTGACAGTTGCCCCTTGGATCACGGTTTGGTCGGGGCCTGCGTTCGCTGTCGGGAGCGTGATGTCGTTCACGGTCACGGTAAGCGTATCCGTGTCCGAATTTCCTGCTGCGTCTATAACTGTCAGGGCAATCAGGTAGATGCCCGGCGTGCTGAAAATGTAAACCGGGGAAACGCCCCACAGATAGACCTGGGTTCCGTCAACCAAGGACCAGGTGTAATTCACTATGCCGATATTGTCTGTGCTGGCGCTGCCGTTGAAATTGACATTGGCATCTTCGTTAACTGTCTGGTCTGGACCTGCGCGTGCTATCGGTTCCGTTATGTCACGGACAGTAACGACCATCGTGTCAAGGTCCCAGTTGTCTTCATTGTCGGTGACGTTCAGGGTGACCACGAAGATTCCAACGTTCAGGAACTGATAGAACGGGTTGATGCCCCACAGGGCGACCGGGGTACCGTCCGTGAATGTCCAGGTATAATTCACTATGCCGATGTTATCGGTACTGGCACTGCCGTCGAAAATCAGCAGGTCTCCTTCATCGATTGTCGCATCCGCGCCTGCGTTGGAGGTGGGGCCGGTGATATCGTTGACCGTCACGGTCATAGTGTCAGTGTCCGAATTCCCTGCCGCATCGCGCACCGTCAGGGTGACCGCGTAGATGCCGGGAGCGGTGAAGTTATAGCCGGGTGTCGCTCCCCATAGTGTCACTGCTACGCCGTCTGTGAATGTCCATGTGTAATTCACTATGCCGACATTGTCCGTGCTGGCTGTGCCGTCGAAGGCCATGAGAGTGTCCTCGCTGACAGTCAGGTCAGGGCCTGCGTTCGCAGTGGGCAGAGTAATGTCCAGAACGGTAACAATCATCGTGTCATTGTCCGCATTCCCAGCTGCATCCCGGACCGTGAGAGTTACTGTGTAGATGCCCACAACATTGAATTGGTGGGCAGGTCCCGCGCCGTAGAGCGTTATGTTGGCTGCGCCGTCATAGAACGTCCATGTGTAGTTCACGACGCCGACATTGTCTGAACTGACGCTGCCGTCGAAGGTCACGGTTGTGCCTTCGTTCACGGTCTGGTTATTTCCCGCTTCCGCTGTCGGCAGCGTTATGTCAATGACTGTGACAATCATGGTATCGGTGTTCCAGTTGGATTCCGAGTCTGTCACGTTCAGTGTCACAGTGTATATTCCGGGAATCGCGAACAGATGTGTCGGACCTGGGCCGTACAGAACAATGTTGGCTGCGCCGTCGTTGAATGTCCAGGTATAGTTGACGATGCCGATGTTGTCCAAACTGGCGCTGCCGTTGAATGTCACAATTGTGCTCTCGTTGACTGTCTGGTCAGGGCCGGCATTCGCTATGGGTGCGGTGCTGTCCAGAACAGTCACTCTCATCGTATCGTTTCCTGCGTATCCTGCTGCGTCCCTGACTGTCAGAGTGATATCGTAGATTCCGACCACATTGAACTGATGGGCAGGTCCCGCGCTGTATAACGTGATGTTGGCCGCGCCGTCGAAGAATGTCCATGTGTAATTCACGATTCCGACATTGTCCGAGCTGGCAGCACCGTTGAATGTCACAGTGGCACCTTCATTCACAGTCTGGTTGACGCCTGCATTGGCAGTTGGTGGGGTTGTATCTAGAACAGTCACGGTCATGGTATCTAGGCCCCAGTTGGATTCCGAATCCGTCACGTTCAGCGTGACGGTATAGACGCCGGGAATGGCAAACAGATGGGTCGGTGCAATGCCGTAGAGAGCGATGTTAGCTGCGCCGTCGTTGAACGTCCATGTGTAATTGGTTATGCCGATATTGTCTGTGCTTGCGCTGCCGTTGAATGTGACAATTGAACTCTCATTGACGGTCTGGTCAATGCCCGCATTCGCCACCGGAGCGGTGCTGTCAAGGACCTCCACGGCCATAGTATCGTTTCCGGTGAGCCCGGCTGAATCTCTGACTGTCAGAGTCGCGGTGAATACCCCGACGGCCGTGAACTGGTGGGCCGGTGAGACACCGTAAAGAGTGATGTTTGTTATCCCGTCGAAGAACACCCATGTGTAATTCACGATACCGACATTGTCCGTGCTGGCACTGCCGTCGAAGGTCACGGTTGCGCCTTCGTTCACGGTCTGGTTTGCGCCTGCATTGGCCGTCGGTGGGGTGACATCAAGGACGAGCACCCACATCGTGTCGGTGTCAGAGTTGCCAACCGAATCCGTGACGTTCAGCGTCACGGTATAGTTGCCGGGCTGAGCGAAAATATGCACCGGGGCAACACCGTAAAGGGTCACGTCGGAAATGCTGTCGTTGAAAGTCCATGTGTAGTTTGCGATACCTACATTGTCCGCGCTAAGGGTTCCGTTGAAGGTGACAACAATGTCCTCATTGACAGTCTGGTCAGCCCCTGCGTCTGCTGTAGGCGCTTCGAAATCACCCGTGGTGAATTCCCAGGGATTGGGAACCGCTCCCGGAATCATGTTGTTTCCGGTTGGATCCCTGGCTGCCGTGACGCTCACGTTGTATACAGTCAGCTGGGCAAATGGGTCATGGGAGACAGTCAGAACTGTATCGTTCACGCTCCAGACTGCATTGAGATTGCCAGGGTCCGGGGTTACGGAGTACGTTACAGATGCAGTGTCCATCCTTTCGCTGAAAGTGATTACTATGTCCTGGGCAGCGACAACTCCTGTTGCTAGGGCGGCGGGGACCGTCAGAGCGACAGTCGGGGCGACGGTATCAACAGTGATTATAGGATTTCCATTTGCTTCGTTGGTCCATTCGATGTTCTGGGCCATGTCTATGCCTGTGACGGCAACTGTGTATCTGCCGTCTGGTATCGGAGCGATCGTAAGGTTCAGCCAGTCCGTGCCGGTATAG
>JAQVMG010000040.1 GCA_028703755.1 Thermoplasmata archaeon
AAGATATTACAATTACTCAAGTTCCACCATCATATTTGTATATATATGTCTGTTAGCATCTTCTATACTGGGTAAGAATAGCATCGCAATGAATAAGATACTAAATTTATTGTGATAGCATATAAAATATCTGAATGTTAATGAAAAAGACATCAATGTTTTTGATGCCCTTCAGCGGCATCTTTGAAGAGAGAGATCAACAATTAAATAATTTTATAAATAAACTAAAGCGGAGCACCATCATGCAAAAAAAATCAATACTAACCTTCATCATCGCCTCATTCCTCTTCACCTCCTGCATGAACGGCATCTCAGACGCAACAAGGATGCGGATTCTCGGCCTGTTCGTTGCAGAGAGCCTGGTCAACGGACAGCGGGTCAATCTTTCGTCTCTTGAACTTTCATCAGGAACGATCGTGTTCAATCCTGAGGTGACCACCTACGAGGTTGAAGTGCCTGCTGAAGTTGCCTATATCGATATAACAGCAAAAACAGCAAATCCAGACGCGAAAGTTACCATTAACGGCGAGGAAGTGCTGCATCAAACACCGACCAAACGCGTAAGCCTGTCCGTGGGAAAAAACAATATAAATGTCAATGTAACAGCGCCAGACAAGGAGACTTCGAAAACATATTCGCTGGCGGTTACACAGCTCACTGAAACAAGCGGTAATGCAGACCTGGCTGGAATTTCTCTATCCGACGGGACCCTGTGTCCGCTTTTTAGCCCGGCAACAACCGCGTACACGGTCGAGGTGTCACGTTTAACGTCATCAATCACCATAACGCCAACAGCCGTGGGAGTAGGTGCGTCTATTCTGGTCAACGGCGTCTCGGTGGCCTCCGGTACCGTCTCAAATCCTATCCCTCTTGTCACAGGGGTGAATTCTGTTGAAATAAAGGTCACATCTCAAAATGGCGCGGCTGTAAAAACATACACGCTCGCGGTGACCCGGCTTGAGTACATGAGCTTTAACGCGAACCTTGCAGGCGTGTTTATTTCCTACGGTAAGCTCGAGCCTGTGTTTAGCACTAATATAGTAAACTATAAAGCGCAGATGTCGGTGTGCACTGCGTCTATTACGGTGTCGCCAATGTCCGCTGGATCGAATTCCACAATAACCATTAACGGGACATCTGTTGTTTCAGGCGATCCGTCCGATATAATTCAACTCGAGGTTGGCGATAACCCGATAACAATCGTCGTCACTTCAGAGAACCAGGTAAATCAAAAGACATACACGTTGAATATACGGCGTCCTGCGTTGAACAATTGGTATAAGAAAGAATTAGTAGGCATGGGAAGAAAAACGACTACTTGGCAATCTATTGTTTCTTCTTTGGATGGGAATAGACTTGCTGGTATTAGATATAATCCAACTTATATTTATACATCTGATGATGGCGGTGCAACCTGGCATGAACGAAAAAATGCAGGCCTTGGGTGGGTGTCTATTGCGTCATCCGCTGATGGAATGAGACTAATTGCAAGTAATTCTTTGCAAGAAATTGTTATTTCTACAGATGGCGGAACATCATGGACTGAATATAATGTTAATTCTATGTTGTATTCTATAGCGTCTTCATCTGACGGGATGAAACTCGTAGCTAGAAATGGCACGGGAATATATATCTCAACTGATGGAGGAATCACATGGGCGCAAAGTATTAATGCCCCGGTGCTTAATTGGGAATTTATTACTTCTTCATCTGATGGGACTAAATTGGCAGCGTATGGAGAACAAGGTTCAAAGTATTCAATTAATATTTCAAATGACAGTGGATTAACGTGGACAGAGCAATATACTGGACATATTTCTTGTCTAACTTCTTCAGCTGATGGTTTATCTTTGGCAGCAACAAAAAGTGGGGGGATAGTTGTATCAAATGATGGTGGTTCAACATGGATTGAGAGAAGTGACAATTATACTAAGTATGCATTTATAATCACACCTGATGGATCAAAGTTGATAATGTTAACTGGCTCGGCTATTTTGACATCAAATGATCTCGGATTAACATGGATTTCTCAACAAGGGGTTAATTATAAATTACCCCTAATTGCTTCTTCTGCAGATGGAAGCAAACTGGTTATTGCTGCTTCCTATTCAGGAGGCTACGGTGATTTTATTTATACATCGAATGATGGCGGCATCAATTGGACCATGCGCACTGGTGCTGGTCCTTATGGTTGGTGTGCTATTACATCAACGCCTGATATGACTAAACTTGCGGCTGTTGTTACTGGAGGATATATATATACATCAACAGATACAGGTGTAACATGGACCGAATGCGTCAATGCCGGGATAAGAAACTGGGTAAATATTGTTTCTTCATCCGATGGTACAAAACTTATAGCTGTTGATAGTGGTCTTTCGCCTGGTTATATTTATACTTCTAATGATGGAGGTAATACATGGGTGCAACGTCCTAACGCAGGGCAACGTTTTTGGGGTAAGTTAGCATTGTCTGCCGACGGCAGTAAGGCCATTATAGCTACGAGTGGATATCTATACACTTCTAACAACGGCGGAGTCACATGGGTAGGCAGAACAAACGCAGGCATCCGCGCTTGGTCTTCTGTAGCCATATCGAGAGATGGAACAAAGTATGCGGCAGTATCGATAAAGGGCAATGATTCTATTGGTAGAATATTTACTTCAACAGATGGTGATATCTGGACAGAACGTATCTCCTTAGGGGATCATGAGTTTACTTCGATTGCGTATTTCAGTGATGATACAAAACTGGTTGTGGTAGCATCTATAAGAGTTAATGACTCATCTGTAGGATCAATATATCTGTCAACAAACGATGGAGTGTCATGGACTGAACTAGTAAATGCTGGTAACCGTAAGTGGAGTAATATATCAATATCGCCTAATGGAAGCAAAATGGCCGCCTTAGAAACCAACGGATATATATATACATCTACTGACGGTGGTGAAAATTGGAAAGCAAGGACAAGTCTTGGAACAGGTAATTGGTCATCGATAATTTCGTCTCAAGATTGGAACAGGCTTGCAGTTATTGGAGAAATTATTGGAGAAGGGAAGAGTATATTGATGTGTGAGTAATTTATTAAGGATATCAAATACCCGAAAAAATCATATGGGGGAACATCATGTTTAAAAGAGTTACACTAGTTATTATTATGGCAGTTGCATTGCTTATCACCGGGTGTGACATAGGTGGGAGTAATGATTCATCAACTGGTGGGATTAGTCCTATAGCTATACTTCTTTCCATAATACAAAGTTTCAGTAAAGCCAATTCAGAAAATGTTAATCTTTCCAACCTTGAACTTTCGGCAGGGACAATTGTATACAATCCAGAAATTACTACTTATGATGTGGAAGTCCCAACAGATGTAACTTCTATGACAGTAACACCTTATGCGGCTGCTTCAAATGCCACCATCATCATAAACGAAATTGAAACTGAATCCGGGCAGCCATCGGTAAGCATACCAATTTCAAATGGTAATAACATTATTAGCATCGCAGTGATAGCTCCGGGCGGCCAGACGGCGAAAGTATATACTCTATCTGTGAGAAGAGCAGCACCCTTGAGCACGAATGCAAATTTAGCGTGGCTTTCGTTATCCACTGGAACTATATCGCCTGCATTTGATCAGAATGTAACATCATATTCCTGTGAAGTAGACAATAGCGTGTCATCCATAACTGTTTTTTCAGTATCAGCGGGAAATGGCGCGGAAATTACCATTAATGGTTCTGAAGTGCCATCCTTTGCTCCCTCAGACCCAATATCGCTTAACGTGGGACAAAATTCAATCCTGGTGCATGTTTTGGCGCAGGACGGAATTGCTGCAAAGTCATATACCATAGTAGTGACACGTTTGCAGGAGCCAAGCAATAACGCGAATCTGGCGAATGTAATTATGTCAGCAGGCGTCCTTTCTCCTGCATTTAATGCTGGTGTTATATCTTATACCTGTGAAGTAGACAATTCTGTATCAAGCATAATAATAACGCCTGCTGCAGAGAGCGCAAACGCGCAAATCAAAATAAACAACGAATCTGTTGTATCAGGCTCCGCGTCGAATCCAATATCGTTAATTGAAGGAAAAAATCAAATTTCCATACAAGTCATAGCTGAAAATGTGACTAATACTAAAATATATATGATAGAAGTTACACGCCTTGAAGGAGCGAGCACGAATCTGCTCCTGTCAAATATTACTGTATCCCAGGGCGTTCTTTCACCGGCATTCAATAGTAATACAACTGGCTATACTGTGGAAGTAAATTATGATATTAATGAAATCACAGTAACACCAACCACCGCCGGCATCGGTTCGATTATTACCGTAAATGGTGAAACAGTTGTAAGCGGCACTTCATCAACGCCTATCCCGCTTGCTGTCGGTATGAATATTGTAACAATTGATGTAACTGATCAAGCAGGTACTGGAGTTAAAACCTATACTGTTGTTGTTTTAAGGGTGCATGCCAGCTATAATGCAAATCTGGCTAATTTGTTGCTGTCAAATGGGACCTTGTCGCCTCTTTTCAATGAAAATGTGACGTCCTACAACGCTGAGGTGCCGTTTTCAACGAATTCAGTTACACTCACTCCTACTGCTGCCGGTAATGGAGCGTCAATTACAGTGAACGGAATTTCAGTAGTGAGCGGGACCGCATCACAGCCAATTGATCTTGTTGTTGGACAAAACACGATTACCATACATGTTGTTTCACAAAATTCAAAGATAGAAAAAACTTATTATATAGTAATTGATCGCGTTGAAGTAAGCACGAACGCAGATTTATCAGGATTGTCAATTTCTTCCGGTACATTATCTCCTTCATTTAACGCAAATACGTTAATATACGCGGTTGAGGTTCCGAACTCTGTGGAAACAATAGTCTTTACCCCAACCGTTGCCGGGATAGGAGCAATGATTACTGTTAATGGTATAAGTGTCCCCAGTGGTATTTCCTCTAGCCCGATTTTGCTTTCAGAAGGGGAAAATATTAATACCATTGCAGTAACAGCTGAAGATGGAGTTAGTCAAAAAACATATTCGGTTACGGTAAAAAGGCTTCCAAAACCAAGTTCAAATGCGAAGCTTGCTGGTTTATCGCTTTCCAGCGGCACTCTCTCGCCTGTCTTTAATCCAGATACGTTGGATTATACATCTGAGGTGTCTTGCCAGCAGTCAACCATCACTGTTACGCCCACATCTGCCGGTATTAATGCTGCGATAATGGTTAATGGAAACCCGGTTATATCCGGAACAGCGTCCAATCCAATATCATTGAATGTTGGAAACAATTTAATTCAGGTTGTAGTAACATCTGAAGATGGTTCTACCATCCTGACCTACAAAATAACAGTAAATCGAATCCAAGGGAGTACAAATGCCGACCTTGCTGGCGTAACTTTGTCTTATGGTACATTATCCCCGGAATTCAACAAGGACTTACTCGAGTATCAAACCCGCATACCTGTTGAAAGTGATACAATAACAGTTACGCCAACTGGCGCAGGCCTTAACTCGGTAATAACTGTTAATGGCCAAATAGTCATTTCAGGAGTTGCTTCACCGCCTATTAATATTGCTCCAGGGAATTCTAGCATTAATATAATTGTAACAGCTGAAGATGGCATAACACAGAAGACTTATGTTATTATAGCACATAAGTTAAATTTGGATGCATGGGTTATCAAATTGAGTAAAAAATTAGTAACAATTGCATCTTCAGAAGATGGTATTAAACTTGCTGGAGCAATGAACGGATATATATATACTTCCATTGATGGTGGTGAACATTGGATTGAAAGACAAAATGTCGGAAGTCGTAACTGGTCTTCCATAACAATATCAAACGATGGCACCAGGATCGTAGCTTCTGTTAATGGAGGTTATGTCTATACATCTATCGATGGAGGTGAAACGTGGATTGAGAGAACAAATGCGGGGAATCGGAACTGGTCTTCAATAACATCATCATCAGATGGCATGAAAATTGCGGCTGCAAATGGTAATAATGGCTATATTTATACTTCAGCGGATGGAGGAGAGACATGGGTTGAAAGAACAAACCTGGGCCAACATAATTGGGTTTCTACAGATTCATCTGCTGATGGAATGAAATTAATTGCTGCTGCTTACTCAGATAAGATTTACATCTCTATCGATGGTGGAGAAAATTGGGAAGCTCAGGATGAGTTAAGTAATCGTGCTTGGTCTTCAGTTGCTATAACGCCGGATGGCACAAAAATGGCAGCTACTGAATTTCTCGGATATATATATATATCCTTAAATAGTGCTATATCTTGGACTGAACAAACTGAATCAGGTGTTCGACGTTGGAAATCAATTACACTTTCAAGTGACGGTTTTAAATTTGCCGCTGTTCCTGATTATGGTTACATATATACATCTCTTGATGGTGGATTTACATGGGTTGAGCATAACAAATTAGGTTCAAAGAGTTGGAATAGTATTACTTCGTCATCTGGTTGGTCTAAACTTGTATTAGCTGGACCTTCGCTTTATATAAGTCAGTAGTGATTATAAGAAGATTCAGTAAAATGATTTATTTCAGGAGCAAAATAAAATTTCAGGCAAATATTTATCACTCAAACCCTCATATGTGCTCTACGCACCTATTTAGCTCGAGAAAAAGGAGATGTTTTCTGTATTAATAAGCCTTAATACAATTTGTCTCCCTCTTAACTTAATGGGAGAGAGGGACCGAGGGGGTGAGGGTATTTAGCTTGGAATCATATTTGTACATCATATGTACCCGAAATATAATTTGCTACCAACATTTTTATGTCTCATAAACCAAAAAAATGCTGGACAATTTTAATGACTTGTGGGATTTTTCAGTATTAATACTAAAAAATAAATTATTAGTTGATTTTAACTATTTATTTTGACGTAAAAATATAATTATTAACTAATTAAAGTTGCCATGTGTGGGTGCCGCAAGCGTCCGCGCGAACTTTGATATAGTTTCATTTATTTTTTATATGTAGGAAAACAATTAAATTTAATAAATTATTATAACTATATAAATTTTTTTCTCACCATTTGGATTACTAAAGAGTATATTTAATTGAGGGAAATAATTTATATTAATCAAGAGAATCACACTACATATATGAATAAATTAAAACCGGCTGGACGGTATATGCTGGGTTTTTGAATACACAATTTTTAATAGGTAGTTTTAAGGAGGAATGATGAAGATCGGTAAAATTTTTCTCTCAATTGTTTCTGCTATAATATGTTTAAATATTATAGCATGTTCCAATTCTGGCAGCAGTTCACCTACTTTTCAAGTAAATGCTCTTCAGCCACACTATGATCTTTTCAACATTTTTAGCGATTATAAAAGTATGGATGAAGCATTTAACGGCCTCAATGATACCGCCTTTAACAGCGCCATGGCGAGTATATTGAGAGACACTCCAATGGATAGTCTCAAAGATGTCCTCTATTTATTGGACGATCTTCTCGCGAACCAGAATACATACGATACTATCGCTCATCTCCGGGATATTCTTTACTTGACCATTAATCAGGACGACTATGACCAGAATGATACTACCGCCTACCATGATGGATTATTCTCCTACATGGATAAATTGTCAGCATCCAATGCGCAAATCGGCGACAGCGTATCCCCGATAATTCGAAAGTTGATCGCCTATCTTAATGTAACGAATGCTACTCCAGAGCAAAAAAACGCGGTCATGAATGAACTTCTTTATGCGATTGAAGAGGACCAATACGATAACAATCCAGATGCGCAGAATTTGGGAACTATGATCCCCAAAGTCATGGAAGCCGTGGGAAAACTATTGCTGCGCAACAACATGTACATGTACCTTGATTCAGGAGGCGATCTTATAACTGACAATGCTTTAATAGATCCCGCTTCTGATACAAATACTTACCTCGGCAACACCGTTGAAGGGATCGATCAGCTTATTTCGAGCATAAACACGCTTGCCACCCAGGACGAAGCAGCCCGCACCGCGCTCTACGATGTTCTGCGTGAAGCGGGCAAGGTGACCTACGAAAATGCGAACGGCAAATTATTGAAGGATATTCTTCTTGAGCTCATGGTCAATATGAGCGATTATTTCATTGCAGGCGGCTCGAAGTTTACCAGCGACTATTATAAAGACGACGGCACTGGGGCGGGCATTTATGTGAATGCCGAATTGCGAAGTACGGTGCGCGAGCTATGGCCTGTGCTCCAGCTCCTTATGATACGGTCCAAAGCGACCAGCGATCCAGCGGACAAGGTGGATTATTCTATTTTCAAGGATGATGATGGACGGTCTCCGCTGGAAGTCATCAGCATGGGGCTGGCTAAACTAAAAGACGCAGGCATAGACTTGAGCACCTACACCGTTGAAGATTCTCTTAAAAAAATGATTCAATACAACGGGTACGGACAAGTGCGGGGAGCGGGCGAAACATCGTACCTTGACCATCTTCTTTTTACTCTTGCAGTTGCTTACAACTTAGGCTATAAAACCCGTCTTTCCGATGCTGGCGAGCCGGCAGAAAACTATGAACGCGGTCATGGCATTGCGACTAACGGTATCGTAACTATAAATGACGCCATGTTCAATCTAACAACTAATGAAATTCTCGGTCTCAACGCGTATGAGCTTGCCCTTGATGTACGGGCAGATTTAGGGGGCCTGGTCAGCAGGTGCAGCAGTTATTTTACTAAAGCCCAAAGGACCAGCCACCCATTCTACCTTGGATATGATTATCCAGCGTTCTTCATGCTCCCATCATCGATTGCTGGTGATGCGGGTATTCCAAATGGTGGAGACGTTGCTATCAGTGGTGTGCCTACGAATGAAACTGGTGTTGATGGCACTAAGGACGATTATCGCACCTATTTCCCTAAAGTTGCCAATGGCATTGGCGAAATGAATACAGCAGCTGTTATGATGGGCATGATCGCACGGATATGCTGGGAAGGCGAGGGTCCGTATTATTCCACGTATAACAGCACAACCGCTGGCAATGTCACTACCTATTACCGGCCCAATGGCGCAATTTACGCGCGGGTAACAAAACCTGATGCCAATAACGCCGACACCTGGACCTTTGATTATCCGGTTGATTCTTCCTGTAAGATGGATGTGGAAGATCCTCTCAGTTCTGGCCAGCGCGAGAACAGGTATAGAGAAATTGTGTATACCGATTATTTCCTGGCAAAAGTAGGGTTTAGTGATCTTTATTGTCCGCCGCCTGTCAATATTACCAACAATGGCACCAATTATGTGGAAGGGCCTACCGGAGGAGACAAGTATAAGCTTAAACCAGATGTGAATTTTAACTCTGACCGAGCCATGTTCTGGGAAAAAATACGGGAAAAGAGCGCGGCACGCGAGTGCGCAACTCAGGAAGAGGCCATATTCCGCAATTTGCAGTGGCTCTTTAATGAAAAGAAATTTGTATTTTGCATACCAATGGGATTGGAGGTAATGGGATTCAATACCGCGGTATACCTGATGGTCGAATCCAACGGCCTTGCCGGTTTTGGAAAAGCGCGCAAGGGTATAGACCCAAGCGCTCCTGCCGATGCGTCTAAAGGCAACGGCTTCTGGCTCAAGAAAGGGGACGAGGGTACTGACCTTCTCACTAGTGCGGAACTTACCCGCCGCGGCATGACGGTGAATTACGGCGATTCATATGAGCTGGGCGACATGCGGGTCATGTTGTTTTGCCGTAATGACGGCCTGGATTTTATTACAACTGTGTGGGAAAACATCATAGGATACGGACACCTTCTTCCGGATATTTTATCGCAGAATTTTGATCCTGTCCCACTTTTGGGCTTTATGGAGTATGGTGCTACACTGGCATCCGGATCGACTGATATAGGAAACGCTTCAAGCGCGATATGGGCCTCACGCAATAAGCTGGTGCCTGTTATGATCGCGTCCTTGGGAATGCTCCACGAACGTTCATATTACAAAAAAGCAACCAGTGGCAATAATTACAATTATGCAAGTACGGACCATAAATATCCACTGCGCACTGTCATTGATGGCCTGATTATGCCCTTGGTCAAGCCGCATATGCGGCGGGTTATGGACTCCGCGTCCCCCTCAACTACTGGTGGTGGTGCAAGGTGGGTGCCGCGCATTAACTCGTCAACTGATACCGGAACGATTGGTACTGCCAATATATTCCTGACGCCTGCCGCGGTGGATGATACGTTGGATCTTAGGCCGCGGGCAACCCTGCGCACACTCACAAGTCTTCTTACCGAGAACCAGGTCGGCTACCGCAACGGCCTTATTCCGCTTTTAGCTGAGACTTCTACGATTTCGAAAGTGTTAGCTTTACTGCAGGCTGTAGCCGCAAATCCAACTCTTGCGGACAGCAGAGTCAAGCTCTTCAAGGGACTTGAACAAGTCATAACAGCAGTCAAAGCTTCGAAGAATACGCTGATTACCCGTCAGGAAGCGGGCAATGCAACACCCGGCGATATCACAGATGACAACTGGACCATGATGAATTACACAAATACAGAGAAATGGCTCTTTGTCAAGCGCGCCGCTTCCTATGACCCAACTGAATATGTTGATCTTGACGTTGACAACATACTCGACGAGCTGGTCGGCATGAAGGATACTATTAACACAGCGGCCGATGGGGACTTCAACGTGTCCAATCCTGCGACATGGAACCCGGAATTGTGGACGCTCACAACGCCGGGCAAAGGCCTGCTCGGTTATTTTAACCGCCGCACCGCCAGCACTGTGGCAAACGCCTTTTACACGAACCATTTCCCCAATGCGCAATGGAACTGGAACAATTACGAAAAGCTTATGGCAGGCATGGTTAATCTTCTGAGCAACGAGGGCCCTAATGGCACATCCTATTATATCATGGATGACGTGATCAGCCTTATGGACAAGTTCCTGTCGCGGGTCAGCGGGACCGATGCTGAGCTCAAAGGGCTCCGCCACACGCTCGGCGTTTTCTGCACGCGATATGTTGATACGAACAGCGATGGAGTACAGGACCGGTGGGTCACCAATCCTGACCTCTGGCACGTGATAAGAGTGCACCTTCCTTTTATCGTGCGGAACTTCAACAATCATTACGACGACCTCATGCTCATGGCCTATAGCGCGCTGCAGGAAGGCGGGATCGTTCCCTTTCTCCTGCACGCGCTAAAGACGCATTACGGCTGGGAGTACGTGATAAATGATTTTTACAATTTTCTCGCAGATCCTTTCATCGTGGACTGGTATGCGCAGCCGAACCTGCTGCATGACCTGTCAGATCTCGTTATTCAGATTGCCGACATGCTGGGACAGGACTGGTACACGAGGATGATCTTTTTTGGCGCTGGATCGTACAGTTCGCCGCTCGATAATCTGGTGGACGGCTATACGGCAGAAGATATGGAGTTTAATCCTTATCGCACCATGGGAAAACTTTTTTCAAGGTGAGAGGGGGGTGAATATACGTTCTTTGTAATACAGCAGGTATTCCCGCCAACGCAGGGAATGCCTGCTGATTGATGATAGTTGCCTCATGTCGAAATGATAACGTGGTAACGATGGATGCGCGGTAAATATTTTTAAGTAAGATATGAGGTGAGATCAGGAATTTATTGAGGAGGATACTATGAAACTTTTTAAATCTATCCTTGGCGCATTGTTGCTGCTGACACTGACCTTTGTGTCCGCCTGTTCTGATAGCGGAAAATTTACGCCGCTTTTCCAGAATAATATAGGGTCGACTGATCCGTCGAACACCGACATATTAGACCCTTTTATCGGCAATCAGAATAATCCTATAATATCTCCTGATGTTATGTTTGACGCCACTACGATTGCGAATTTGTTTAATCCCAACCAGGACCTTACCCTGAACATGGCTGCGTCGGAATATGACGTATTTGTGGGATGGTTGAGCCAAATAAAAGAAAATAATCGCGATGCGGTAATTGACGTTCTGCAGTGCGCGGCAAATCTTGAAAATAAAAGTGGCGCATATGATCTCATAGCTGCCATGCGCGATATACTGGGATATGTTATCGAACAGGATACGTATGATACTGAACCCACCGGCACGTATTGGGAGGACCTCGCAGATTATTTAAACAGGATCAATACTGCCAATACCGGTATAAAGGATGATATTTACAGCGTAGCGCTTAAAGGGATGAGTGGTTTCCTGGAGCCTACAGTGTACAACGGCAATATGGAGCAGGCTTTGAATGATTTTCGGCTCTTGTTATCTGACGCTGGTCCATATACCAATCCGAAAGTTCAAGACCTCATAGGCGACTTTGAAGAAGGCATGGGGAAATTACTGGTCCGTTCCAATGACTATATCACCTATTCAACTAAAAATACATACCTGGGGAACAGCGTAGCAGGTACTGATCTGGTCCTTCTAGCAGTGAGCAATATAGCCCAGAACGATGCTGATGCAAAAGCGAACCTGTATAATATCTTTCGTGAAGCTGGTAAGCTGCTCAATACCTCTGAAGATGGCAGCAATTTCACAACAATATTCAAGCGGTTACTCATGCAACTTGAGGATTACTATACTGAGGGCGGCTTGGTCATG
>JAQVMG010000154.1 GCA_028703755.1 Thermoplasmata archaeon
CGAGGCTGCCCAGGTTCTTGACCGTGTGATGCCCGGTCTTCTTCACGTAATCCATGCCCTTGTGGTCGCCAATCCATTTCAGTACTGCCCAGTCCATTTCCAGCGGGTACATGGATTCGGCCTTGATGCCGGTCTGGTCCATCTTAAGCTCGTCCAGGCACTCGTCGAGGCCATCCTGGCCCCACTGGCGTCTGATGAAGTCGAAATACCCCAGCAGGACGCCGCCTTTCAGCCTGCGCTCGGTCATGGCATGGGCCTTCACAGTGGTCGGTTCAGCGCTTTCGCCTGCGGATGGCGATACCGCACAGTATGAGCGCTGAAGCGGCTATAGCCAGCACCGCAATCATGGGGCTGCCGCCGGTCTCCGCTGCTGCGGGCTGTTCTGTGTTCGGTTCGGGTATTGCCGCATCTTGAGGCTCAGCCTCGGCTGCCGGTTGTGCTATGACTGCTGCCGGTTCTTCAGGAGTTTCATCGGCTGCTATGATCCCGTCATCCGCAGGTTGCTCAGGCGCGGCCTCTTCGGAAATCGGTTCAACCGGGGCTGCTGCCATGTCGGCCGGTATCTCTGCGGAACCCTCAGTCTCTGCAGGTTCCGTCTCAGGTTCCTCGTATACCACGTTCAGGTTCGTGAAATCTTCCCATGACTCAATGGGCGAATGAGTTCCCAGGACCGTGTTGGATTCCATCATCGGGTAGTTGTCCTGCCCTCCGATGAAGACGTATGGCGTGTCTCCGAAGCCGTCGCTGCCGGCGATGTTCTGCAGCGGTCCGCGGAAGCTGTCTGTTCCCGAATAATCGCTCCAGTAATTGCCGCCGACAGGATATCCCCAGTCCCAATAGTTGGCTGAGTCATCCTGCGCCTGCACTGCGTTGCCCAGGAAATCATTCCAAAACAACAACGTCTCGCCGCCCGTGTTCACTAGGTCCGCGCCGATGTCGAAGTATGAGATGCTGTTCAGTGCGATGAGGTTCATGGCTGCCCCGCCCCATTGGATCCTGACGTCGTCAACATAGTGGTAGTTCGTGAGCCCGCCTGTTCCGGCGCTGAATCCCATTCCGCCGTATGACCGGTCTATCGCGCCGGTCCATTGCAGCAATGGCGTAATCATGTCATCGACATAGACGGTTATTGTGTTCCCGATCACTGTGACCCTAACGTTATGCCAGGTCGAATCCTCGACCCTGTTGTCCCATCCGGTTACTGCCAGATGGTTCGTGTAACTGTTCTGGATGATTCCGATGTGCCTTTCGTTCGGGTCTACGCCGCCGTTGAAGTAATTGTCGAACTCGATAGCGTAACCGTTCGAGCCGTCGAACCCGAGCGATCCGCCGGCACCCGGCAAATATGCCAGGTCCTTGTAGAACATGAAGCACATGCCGTCAGCGCCGCTTCCGCTTCCGGCCCAGTATCTGAAGTCCGCCTGGAAGTCAGTGGATATGTAATCATCAAAGTTGGCCTGGCCGTATTGGCCTGTGACATCGCCTGTCAGCAGGACGCGTCCGCCACCCGCCGTGTCGCGGTAGGCATATCCCCGATAATTCCAGAAACCGCTGTCTTCAGAGAAGTCGTCACTGAAATCATTTGAGTATTGCCAACCGTTGATTTCGATTCCAATATCCGGAGCGAAATTCGCATGAACGTTCACATTGTCCACTTCCCACCACCAGTCCCAGGTGGCTGCGCCATAGCGGAACTCGATGATGACGCTGGCTTCGCCCAGGAAGGCATTCAGCGAGAGTGTGATGTGTTCGCCGGGGCCTAACGCGGAATGGTCCTCGTTGTAGAACGCTATTTGCGTCCAAGAGGTGCCGCCGTCGGTGCTTACCCGGACCTGCGCGTAATCGGCGCCGCCTATGTCGTTGTAAGAGTGGTCGAACTCAAGCTGAGCACTGAGACCTTCGGTGAGGTCGAACTCAGGGGTCCGTAGTCCCGTGTCCATGGTTGTCCCGGAACCGATGGCATCGCTGTCCGCATCGGCGCAATAACCCATTCCGCCGGCATAGTTCGGACGCGACCAAACGTCATTTCTCTGCCAGACATCGGTACCGCCGTAATTGACGACCGTCCAATCGGTCGGCGGGAATGTGTCCTCGAAGTCTTCATCGATGATAACCATGGAAGACGGAATTCCATCGCCCAGAATTTCGTTGCCGGCGATCATTGAGTATCCCGAATCGATGGCTGCGATGCCGTTCTCGCACAGGATGCGGTTGCTTGTGATGGTGGAATAATACGCATCGCTGAGCAAAATACCAGTACTGCCGTCCTGAATTGTGAAGCCGTCTATGGTGACATAGTCGGACAGGATGTTGAACACCGCGCCTCCGCTGCTTATGCCGACATCCAGGCCCCAGACTCCGGGGAACCCGAAGCTGCCGATGTCAGACCAGGAACCGTAACCCTCGATTGTGCAGTAGTTTGCCCGCGGGGTCGGTCCTGTGTTTGATTGGTCCAATCCGCAGGGCCAAACACTGGAACCCGCGAAATTGAAACCGATAACGACACTGCCGGTGTCAGGGATCGGGTAATCCGGTATGTCGATAGTTTCCCAGCCAGTCCCCGAGGTTGTGCCGCTCCTCACGATGTTCACGCCTCCGGTGTAAACATCGCCCCAGGCAGGCAGCGAATTCTCTATCCAGATGTCATAGGGGACGGCAAAGAAGCCGTAGTCATCGCTTCCGCCGGAAACATACAGTTCCGAGATAACACTGTTTCTGAAACCAGCCAGCTCTGTGTCTGTCAGCTCTATTGCCATCGTGATGGCACTGCCGCCCGCGCCGATGCTGTTCTCGGTGTAGCCGTCATTATAGCCGAGCCAATCGGTTGTTGTGCCGCCTGCTCCGGCGCTTGAAACAATGGTGGCATCTCTGTCAACGCCCTGAATCGTGAGGGGCTTGTCGACGGTCACGCTCTCCTCATAGAGATGGGGATACGCCCAGATCGTATTTCCGGGCATGGCGCCGTCCACCGCTTCCTGTATTGTCGGATACCAAATGTCAAGGTCCAGATTGTGCACTGTCACGACATTTGTCTGCAGGAAAGCGTAATCGGTCATCCATGGGTTCACTGAAGATGTCACAGCGATCTGTGCCGTGTCAACGAAGTCAGGGTCTGCATCCTCCGGGACA
>JAQVMG010000041.1 GCA_028703755.1 Thermoplasmata archaeon
CCCGGGCCGTTGTCCTCGATGACGATCTTGAATTCGCCCTTTTCTCCCTCGGTGATTTCCACCAGGATGTCTGGCAGAATCCTCGCCTCCTCGCAGGCATCAAGGGAGTTGTCAACGCCCTCCTTGACAGCTGTGATGAGCGATTTTGTCTGGGAATCAAATCCCAAAATCTGCTTGTTCTTCTCGAAAAACTCAGCTATCGAAATCTCCTTCTGCTGCTTTGCAAGTTTCTCGGCAATGTCCATCCATATCACCTTTGAGTAGGAGGGAATAGTTCTAATGCAGTATGTATTGGCCAAAGCCCGCGCATCCCTGCAGCATCCCTTCGACCACACGTTATTGCGAGAGGATACTTAATATTTAAGATGCCATTCACGTGTCCAATCCCAACAAATGAATAGGACAACTATAAAATACCCCATGGACTTTAGGGACTTTACTTCCAGAGTTTACTACATACACTGGAGGTCTCCAAAATGACCACCGCATACGATGTACCTGCAGAGAAGCTCATTGCGAGCATAGCCGAGGAACTGAAGAAAAAAGAGGATATCCAGCCTCCAGAATGGTCTGGCTTCGTCAAGACCGGCATACACCGGGAGAAGTCACCGGGTGAGGCGGACTGGTGGTACACCCGTGTGGCTGCCATCCTCAGGAAAGTCTATATAAACGGCCCGATAGGCACCGAGAAACTCGCTGCCCATTTCGGCGGTTCGGTTGACAAGGGTTCCAAACCCTCTCACGCATGGACCGGCAGCAGGTCTATAGTCAGACTCTCATTGCAGCAGCTTGAAAAAGCAGGCCTTGTGGCAACCCAGAAGACAAGGGGCCGCGTTGTGTCCCCCAAAGGCCAGAAAATGCTCGACAACGCATCATACGCAATATTCAAGGAACAGGCCAAGGACAACCCCAAATTGGCAATGTACGGCAAGTAGGTGTCCTCCATGGACGACGAAAAGGAGCTCCAGGAGATAAGACGCCGAAAGCTCGAGTCTATGCAGCAGGAACAGGCGCAGGAAGATGCGCAGTCCCAGGTCGATGAGCAGTACGAACAGCAGCGACAGGCTGTTCTAAGACAGATACTCTCTCCCGAAGCGAGGGCCCGCCTGGCCCGTCTCAAGATTGCCAGGGCGGAGTTCGCCGAAGCGGTCGAGAACCAGCTGATAATGCTCGCGCAGTCAGGAAAACTGCAGGCCGTGATAGACGACCAAAGCCTGGTCCAGATCCTTGAAAGGCTCACTCCCGAGAAGCGGGAGATCACGATAAAGAGAAAATAGAGGGATAAAATGGCACGAAACAAACCACTCGCGAGAAAACTGAGGCTATGCAAAGCCACGAACTCGAACAGGCGTGTTCCAGCCTGGGTCATCCAGAGGACGAACCGCAGGTTCATGCGCCACCCCAAACAGAGGAACTGGCGGAGGAACCACCTGAAGCTTTAGAGGGATAACCATGGCCGATGAAAAAGAATTCAAAGAACAGGTTTACACGATCCCGCTAAGGGATCTTCAGAGATGCCCGCGCACCAGAAGGGCGCCCAAGGCAATCAAGCTCATCAGGGAATATGTGGCAAAGCACCGCAAGATAGACCCCGACAACATCTGGATAGACAAAGAGGTCAACGAACTCATCTGGTCAAGGGGCATCGAAAGGCCTCCGAACAAGATAACCCTTAAGGTTGCATGGGTCGAAGGCGTCGAGGGCGAAGACCTGGTCGAAGTCCTGCTTCCGACCGACGAGTCAGACGATTCTGAATAACCGCGTGTGTCTCCATGCTTGGCAAAGGAATGATTTTCGGCAATCCCTACGTGGGCGTATTCTGCTCAGCCAATGAGAATATTGCGGTTATCCCTTACGCAACAGAACCGGAATTTCCCGAGAAAGTAATGAAATTTCTCGGCGTCGGGGAAACCGTCAGGATGTCTATAGACGGCTGCAGCACCCTGGGCGCGCTTGTCACGATGAATTCACATGGGGCCGTCGTGCCGGATACGATATCCGAGGATGAGGTGAAGAAAATCACCCCGCATCTGGAAGTCACCCGTATCGCCCAGAGGCACAACGCCATGGGCAATAACATTCTGGCCAACGACAACGGTGCCATTGTTCATCCTGAATTTGATGATACCACGGTCAAGAGAATCTCAAAAGCCCTCGGCGTTCCGGCCGAGCGCGGGACCATTGCAGGTTGGGGGACGGTCGGCTCATCCGCGGTCGCCACCAACAAAGGCGCGATATGCCACCCCCACACCACTGCCCTGGAAATGGAGGCCATGGAACGGGTTCTCGGAGTCCCGCCCCAGCTATGCACCGCAAATTACGGCACAGGCCAGGTCGGCGCCTGCATGATTGCAAATTCAAAAGGCGCGCTTGTTGGGGAGAGGACAACCCCCATCGAGCTTGGCAAGGTTGAAGAAGGGCTGCATTTGTATTGAAGATTGTGGGTGCCCGTGCCTTTTGACCGGGTTGGATGCCGGAGTCCATACATCCCCGGCCTTACGGCCGAGGCTTTCTAAGAATGAGCTCAATTGTCACCAACCCGGTTCCGCTAACCGGGTCACAACCCCGCCCTCTTGATAATATTAAAAAATATTCAGGCGAGGCATGGTCAGGTAGGCTGGAACTGAACCGAGGGATGGTAGGCCGGGACAAGGGGGCGGTTGGCCGGTGTTGGGTTGAGTTCTCGGATATCCATCTTTGTCCGGAAAAGTTCCAAAAGTTTAATCTGTATTGAAATCTTATCCTGATTTATGGTAGGGGAACATAACCGAACTCCATTTCCATCAATTATAGGTTTCTTTCGAAAATGGTATCCTGTTCCATCAGGCATTCTGATTGGTTTTGGTCTTCTTACATCTTTGCCCATTGCCGTATCGGCATTTTGGTATCCTTTAGAGGCTGCGGTGTGGGAATTCCGAATTATGGTCCTGGTATCTTCACTATTGACCCTCGTCGGGTGGGCAGCGGGTTTTGTATCGCCCAGACGAAATGCACTGGCTATGACATTCAAATCGCTCGGCATCGGATTTGTCCTTCTCGGTTTCATAATCTTTCTCGGCTCATTCTGGACTCCCGACCCGAACGATGTCGGCGATTTTGATGGATGGAATCCTATGTTCTGTCTTGCGTGGGTCTTCATAATAATCATAGCTCCAATTGCCTATACCGTTTTCTGGTCAGGAATTGTGGTTGACAGCCTTCCGGAACTGAAAAGAATCAGGCATATTTTGTTCTCACTTGCCTCCCTCCTCATTCCGCTCGTCGTCCTCATCATGCTGGTGATAGGTTCTATGGCATTATATCTTTTCTGCGGGTTGTATGGCTTCCACAGCATTGCCCTCGGTATTTCTATCTTTAAACGGCGGAGAAAAGCGGAAAAATGCAATGAGTTCGATTCGAGATTGATAACCGAAGTCAACGAGCGTGCCATGCTCGAAAAATTGGATGATACCGGATTCAAAGGCTGAAGACCCAGACTTCCTGCTCTTCCGGCAAATCCTCTTTCGCCATCTCTATCTCATTGCCGACCTTGACCACCTGGTCGGCCTTCGCTTTCGCCAGGAACTCATCGACCGGTGCGATTGAGAGCGACAGCCCGCCGACTCTGAAATGCATCGGCACTATCACCCTGGGCTTCAGTTTCTTGATAACTTTCCAGGCCTTAATTGCATCGAGCGTGAAAGTGCCTCCGACCGGAATGAAAAGGATGTCTACCGGTCCGATTTTCTCGGCTTGGGCATCATCCAGCATCTGCCCAAGATCCCCGAGGTGGCAGAACTTCAGCCCTCCTATCTCAAACCTGAATATTACTATCTGGCCGCGCTTCTTCCCCTCCTCCTCGTCATGGAAGGCGCTGACTCCGAGGATTGGGATCGCTTTAATCGTGTGGCTGCCCGGCTTTGTCACAACTTTTTTGTCCAGCCCCTGGACGATTCGCTCACAATTGTGGTCGAAGTGGTCGTGGCTCATGAGAACAATATCGGCGGACACATGGGGCTGTTTGATTCCGATTGACTTGCCGTCATGCGGGTCTGTTACGACCGTTATTTCTTCATCGCTGCCAATCTCGAAACAGGAATGTCCGTGCCATCTTATCAGCAAATCATTTCCTCCCTTGTGCACCGCGAATTGTGGAGGGATATAAAAATTATCTGTAGACGCAGAAATACTTGAGCAGTTTGTAGAGGTCTTCCCGGGTCTCCTCAGAGATGACTTTTTCCTGTGTCTTGAGGTCGATGAAATCCATTGCCGCGTCCATGTCCATCTTGTCGGCTTTTGCGATTATCGAGCCTTTCATGGTGCCTGTTATGGTTTCCGGAAGCGGAGAAAGAATCTTGTCAAGTTCATATTTGAATTCAATCATGCGCCGGAGGTTCAGCCGTTTCTTCTTCGGTGTCTGCACCTTCTTCTGGCGCCTCAGAGGGGCCTGTCTGGGCCTTGGGGATTTATTGTTCGAGAACGTTACTCCCCCTTGTTTTTTCTTTCTCGCGGATTGCCTGCTGCAGGAGCTTGTCTGGATCGCTGCGGCAGCTGACTTCTCTGTCCCTTGACAGTCTCATCAGGAGGTGAGGCTGGTCCCTGTACTGGATATATTCCTCGAATGAAATATGCGAAGCCAGGTTTCTGAAAATTTCAAAACCGGCTAGGTCCGCGTTGCCTGTGAACATCATCCTGCTGTTTCCGAGGTCGAAGAATCCGTCGCGCTTCATCAGGCTCTTCATGTCATGGGCCACCCTTTCCTCGGGGAGGCCGAGCTCAGATGCCAGGTCAGGTGCGGAGACAGGTCTGTTTGGCGTCTCGCGAAGGCGGCGTGCAAGCATTTCAATCTCATCTGTCATGAAATTCCTCTGTCACGCAATAAGCCAACTTTACTATAAACCTTTGGTCATTTGAGTTTTGAGATGACCAGTTGCGCGGCTTTCTCCCCCGAAAGGAGCATTCCGCCGAATATCGGCCCCATTCTTGGCGCGCCCATAACGGCGTTCGCAGCCATGCCTATCACGAACAGACCGGGATAAACCTCTCTGGTGTTCTCGACAACCGTCTGCTCGCCGACCTCCGCCCACATCGAGCGTTCGCCCATGACATCGCCGTTGGGTGTGTCAAGCCTGCCCGCTTTCTTCCGTGCGACAGTGCAGACGCTCGCATCATGCCCCGTGCCGTCAATCACGAACTTGGCGCCTATGCTGAGCGGGTCAACATGCATCTTGGCCAGGCTGACTCCGGTCCAGTTTATCACAACGCCGCAAATTCTTTCCCGGCGGACCATGACATCCTCGACCGTAACCGCATTCCAGACTTTCGTGCCTGCATCCATGGCAGCAGCCAGAAGCTTCGCGACGCATTCGACAGAATCGGCCGTGAAATAACCGTCTCCCGCATCCTCGACGCGGATTCCGACCTCGTCCAGCAGATGCTTTGACTCCGGCTGGATCACGATGACCGGGTAATTCATCCCTCCGCCCCACATGCCCCCGCCCGGCGCGAGCTTCCGCTCGATGATGATTACCTTCTTCCCGGCTTTTGCCAGTATCCGGGCGGCAGTTAATCCCGCAGGGCCTGCTCCGGCAATCACCACATCTACATCTGTGGATTCCAGGAACTCTCTGGAATAGCGCTCGAAAATCTTCCGGGTCACCTGAATGTCATCTATCATTTGAAAACCTACTGGATCTTTCCGCAGCGAATGCACTTCAGCCTGCCAGCGCCTGTTTCCGTCATTTTACCGCCGCAGCTGGCGCAGGTCGGCCCGTATTCCTGGCTTGTCGGCTGTGCCTGCCCTTTCTGGGGCTGCGGTGCGGTTGTCGGCGGCGGTGGATACTGATAAACCTGCTCATGCCTGGTCTGGTACTGCTCCTGTGGCGGCGGGGCATACATCGACTGCTGTGACTGGTAGGTGTGTTGCTGAGCTTCACTAAGCGCAGTGGTGATTATGACGGTTGTGCCTCCGACCCTGTCAAGCCACTTCTGCTTCGGATCTCCGTCCGAGACAAAGCCAATCAGCCAGTCCAGGAGAAGGAAAAGTCCGTATATTTTTGAGATATTGCGGATGGCAGCCTTGCCGATGTCCACATCCCCGGTCAGGGCTATCACACGGAGGTTCATCACTTTCTTTCCGATTGTGGCGCCCCCGCTGGCTGCTTCCAGGATCATGGCGTAAACGAACATGAATAAACCCGCAAGTCCCGGCATGAACGCGGTCCAGATGTAGACCGCCCCGTAATCGAACGGATTCAGGAAAAAGAATATGACTGAGCTTATCGCTAAGAAGATTATATAATCAATCAGATATGCTATGAATCTCTTGACCCAGTGGTCCTGGAGACTCTTGTCGCTGCCAATTATATTCATTGCCGAAACCATTGCATCACATCCTGTGGCGTCATATATACAGATAGCGATATAAATGTTATGCAAATGACGAAACAACCTTTCCCACGCAAACCGATGTGTGGAACCCTATTATGGCACCTTTCGAAAATATTAAATACCGCACGTCCTTCCATGGACTTGGTTTGACGGTCATAGCGGTGGGGCCACACCTGGTCTCATTCCGAACCCAGCAGTTAAGCCCACCTGCGTTCTGCGCAGTACTGTGGTGCGAGAGCCCACGGAAAACGCAGAACGCTGTCAGCCACTTTTTTCTTTGAGCTCGAACTGCGCTGGATTGCCCTCGGCAAAGAAAAAAGTGGATAAATAAGCTAATAAACTTTTTTATAGAAACCTCGGGCAACCCTGCTCGTTCTCGCCTTTGTTTCTAGATTGCACCTCGCAATCACCTGCGTGATTGCTCTCGTTGTTATAAACTGCTTTATTGAATATTTTTGTAATGAAAGTGGCCAAGACGAACACGACCTGTATTTTTATGTGAGCCAGTGTTCGTCGCAGTCGCCAAAAAAGCGATTCCAGCATTTTATTGCAGAGTCTTTTTGGCGATAGGACGAACCTAAAACAAATCCAAGGGTTCGGACGTGTCGCCAAACTAGCGACTACAATATTTTATCGCAGAGTCTGTTTGGCGATTCGATTTATTAGCTCTTGCATTGATTCGTTTCTTTCATCCATCGCATCAAACCAATAACCTTCTGATGAATCAAATAGAGAAACCTCGGCTACGCCGAAAGCCAGCTTTCGGCTAGCTCGCAATCAAGTATGATTGCTCGGCAACCCTGCTCGTTCTCGCCTTTGCTTCTAGATTGCACCTCGCAATCACCTGCGTGATTGCTCTTACGGCGCCATGATTTTATACCTCCCAACAATAAGAGAATCATGGAATCCCGCAAGTTCACACCGGACCGCATGGCCCGTCTCGACCGCCCGGAGCGTCTGAAGGAATACGATATTCCTGGTATAATATCCGGTATCGGCATTTCCGAGGGAATGGCAGTGGCCGACATCGGTGCTGGCACAGGTTTCTTCAGCATCCCGTTTTCCGAGGCGGCCGGTTCAAAAGGTAGGGTTCTGGCCGTTGACCTCAGTGTTGAAATGCTCGAAGCCCTGGGGGCCAAGGCAAAAGTCCTGGGTTTGACCAATATTAAGACCGTCCTATCCACGGAAGAGGCCATCCCGATTCCCGATGGCTCTGTAGACATAGCATTCATGTCCAATGTGTTCCATGAGCTTGAGGGCGACGGAACGATGCGAGAGATCGCCCGCATCCTGAAGCCCGGCGGCAGGCTGGCCATTCTTGATTGGAAGAAGGTTTACGAGGAGAACGGTCCTCCATATCGCCACCGCATCTCAGCCCCAGATGTTATATCCAGATGCCAGGAAGTTGGTTTTGTCTTTGTTGGGGAATTCAAAACCGGCTCGAACAGCCATTACGGGCTTCTTTTCAGAAAGATGTGAAACCTTAATATTCCGCCCGGGTTATTGAGAGGCGATGTTCGAAGTATCATCCAGGTCAGGCTGCGGACGCGCAGGCAAGCTCTACGGCGATGGTTGGCAGCTGACAACTCCCGCACTGCTCAGCATTGACACCGGAAGGTTCCCGGCTCCGGGTTATTCAGAGGCGACACTCAACCCCTGCATGGTATCCGTGAGCGGAAAGGAAGCTCTCGAAGTCCCAGGGTTCTCAGGTTTTCCCATGATCAAGAAAGCCGAATGCCCCCCCTCGGTTTCTGGACGGTCGTGCGTGTTGCGGCCTGAAACGGAACCCGACGAGATAATCTCTCTCAGAGGCCAGATAGATTTATTCATTCTGGAAAATTCAATTGAATTATATACAAATGCCAAGATTTTTATCGACACTCTGGTGAAGATCCGCGAAGCGGCCGGCTATCAGGCGGCGCTCTATCTGCCCGGCATCGCACTCCCAAACAACGCCGCCATCCTTGCATACCTCGGTGTCGATGTTTTGGACTCCTCCAGGGTTGCGTTTCTTTCGGGCCAGGGCTGGTTCCTGACCCCGGACGGCAGCACCGAATATGCCGCCATGGGCCGCGATTTCTGCACATGCTCGGCCTGCGCGAACGGCGAAGGCCTTTACAGCCACAATCTGCTGGCGCTCCATTCCGAGGTCATGCGCGCAAGATCCCGAGTAGCCAACGGGACTCTGAGGGAATACATCGAGTACCGCGCCAAGACTTCCCCGAAACTTGTCGAGATGCTGCGCCATCTGGACATGCACCATTACCCATTCCAGGAATCGCGTTTCCCTGCTGTTTCAGCCAATTTCACCGCCACAACCCGCCTCGCTCTCGGCCGCCCGGACATAGTCCGTTTCCGCAGGCGGGTCATCGAGAGATATCGCAAGCCTCCCACTCCGGACATCCTGGTTCTTCTGCCCTGCTCCGCGAAAAAGCCGTATTCAAGCTCAAAAAGCCATGGCTTCTTCGCCGAAGCAGTTTCATCCAGCGGCGCCGCCCCGAGGGTCCACGAGGTCATCGTTACCTCTCCGCTGGGCCTAGTCCCAAGGGAACTTGAACTCTTCTACCCGGCCCAGAATTATGACATTCCCGTGACAGGCCACTGGTTCGAGGACGAGAAACACATGATTAATAATCTATTAAAAGAATATTTACAAATAAATAAATATTCACACATAATAAACCATCTCGGAGAAGGCTTATTGGATGACCTGGATGCGGTGAGAACCGTGTACGGCTCACCGACTTCGGACGAGTCTCTGATGGCCCTTTCCAAAGCCCTTGCCAACATATCCGGCACAGGCTCGGGCTGGAAGAACCGCGCTTCCGAGGAGATTGCCTCCATGGCCAGGTTCCAGTTCGGACCGGAAGCTGGCGGATTATTCTCCGATTGCGCCATGGCCGGCCGGTTCCCCCAGGTCAAGGTCGTCCGCGAAAGGGTCCAACTGGCAACAATATCCCAGGCCAATGGAATGCTGGTCCCGACAATCGACGGGGCGAGGCTGCTTGCGGAAAAGGGCATCCACACAGTGAGGATAGAAAATTTCGAGATCACCGGGAACCTTTTCTCGGTCGGTGTGGAATCAGCAAGTCCCGAGATTCGGGTCGGGGACGAGGTGGCGGTTGTCCGCGGCAGCGAACTTGTCGCCTCAGGGGCCGCGAGGATGTCGGGCGAAGAGATGACTCAGTCGAAACGCGGCGAAGCGGTCAGGATTCGCCACAGGGTGCACTCAGAATCCAAATAGATAAATATCTAGACTCTATACATTATCTTAAGGTGCAGAAATGCCAAAGGCCAAGGAAACGGAAGACACAGACAGGCGGAGGATGGTCATCGAATCCATAGTCGAGGGCCGCAAGATGGAGGCCTACGCCGAGCACCGCACCAAGGAGATGAACACCTGCTGGATGTGCAACGCAATCTGTTACCGCAAGACGCCCGGCAAGCTCATCGGCAAGCAGTGGGTCTGCATCGACTGCCTCAGGCAACTCAAGGAAACCCTCGATTCCCTGGAGCATTGGGAAGAGGAGCTGGCGATGTCCAAGGACGCGCGCCGCCAATTGGACGGCGACATCGGCGGGTAATTCCGAGAGACTGAGTGCAATTTTGTGAACGGAAGAGCGACAATGGTAAGAAAATGCAGCGTTTGCGGGAAAAGCGCAATCTTCGGAACGGTTTTCAAATGCGACAATTGCCGGAGAGATTTCTGCCACAGGCATGAGAAAGAGCAGTTCATACGGTCCTATATTCACGGAATCGAAAGTAGCGGCAGTGCTGTGTGCCACAACTACCCGGACGGCAGGGCGGTTAACCATGAGACTTTCAGATGTTACGAGTGCCGCACCGGGAAGATACCGAAGGATATAGACGGCATCAAGTGGTTCGTTGAGGAATACCTGGTAATGTTCACATTGGCAAGTATGGGTGTATTCGCAATTATGGTTTTTCTTTCGGCCTTCGGAAACCTCTTCGGACTCTCCCCCGAGACCTGTAAGAATCTGGAAACCACATGTATTTATTATGTCGTTGCAGTCATTGCGATATTGATTATTAAGTCGGTTATCATGATGGTATTTTACGGGCTCAAACGAAAGAAATCTCTATAATTATCCCTCTTGTCAGGTTGGCCGGGACAAACCACCGGGTTGAATGCCGATTTAGATACATCCCCGGGCTTACGCCCTAGGTTTTCTAGGGATGAACTTAATCGTCATCAGCCAGGTTCCAAAAACCTGGCCACAACCCCGGCCTTGAAAACAATATGCAATGGGCAGCCGAGGCATGATGATGTTGGCTGGGACAAGTGGGCGGTTGGCCGGTGTTGAAGACGAAAATTGGGCTGCGCTATTTCCGCGCAGCCTTTTTCGCTTTGGGTTTCGTTTTCTCCTCATCCTCAAGCGCTGCCTGTGCCGCTGCCAGCCTTGCGACCGGCACCCTGAAGGGCGAACAGCTCACGTAATTCAGGCCCAACTTGTGGCAGAACCGCACCGATTCCGGATCTCCGCCGTGTTCGCCGCATATTCCCAGTTTTATATTCGGGCGGGTCCTGCGGCCTTTCTCGACGGCCATCTCCATGAGCTGGCCCACGCCGGTAGTATCCAGCGTCGCGAACGGATTGGCTTTGAATATGTCGCTCTCGGTGTATGTCCCGAGGAAGTGGCCCATGTCGTCCCTGCTGATTCCCAGGGCCATCTGCGTTAGATCGTTTGTTCCGAAGCTGAAGAATTCTGCGACTTCCGCTATCTCATTCGCAGTCAACGCACCTCTCGGCACCTCAATCATGGTCCCGACCAGGTAGTCGAATTTTATCTTCTGCTCGGTCATAACATCTTTCGCCACGCGGCGGACGATTTCAGCCTGAAGTTCAAGTTCCCTGGCGAATCCGACGAGCGGAATCATGACTTCGGGGTTGACCTTTATTCCCTTCTTCAGGACTGTCGCAGCGGCTTCGAAGATCGCCCTTGCCTGCATCTCTGTGATTTCAGGATAAGCAATTCCCAGTCTGCAACCGCGGTGGCCCAGCATCGGGTTGAACTCGTGAAGGTCCTCGACCCGTTCCTGTATCTTCTTCACAGGTATGCCGGTCTTCTTGGACAGGTCCTTCTGTTGCTCAAGAGTATGCGGCAGGAACTCGTGCAGCGGAGGGTCCAGCAGCCTTATCGTCGCTGGGTAGCCGTTCAGTTCCGTGAAAATGCCTATGAAGTCCTTCCTCTGGTAAGGCAGGATCTTTGCCAGCGCCTTCTGCCGGTCTTTGAGATTTTCTGCGAGGATCATTTCCCTCATGGCGTCGATTCGGTTCCCTTCGAAGAACATGTGTTCTGTGCGGCATAGTCCGATGCCCTGTGCACCGAAGCAAACAGCATTCCTGGTCTGTTCCGGGTTGTCAGCGTTGGTTCTGACCTTCAACCTGGTCGCCTGCGAGCACCAGTCCATGAGCTGCTGGAAGTTTCTGTATTTCTCTGTCTTTCGGGCGGCTTTGTCCCCGTGAATGAGGCCGGCGATGATCTCGGACGGCTTGCTCTTTATTTCTTTGGCGTAAACTGTTCCGGCCGTGCCGTCAATGGATATGTAATCCCCTTCTTTCAGAGTGACCCCCTTGGCCGTGACGGTCTTCTTCGCGTAATCGACCGAAATGTCGCTTGCCCCGCAGACGCAGACCTTTCCCATCTGGCGAGCGACAAGCGCTGCATGCGATGAAACGCCGCCTGTTGCGGTGAGAATTCCCTCGGCTGCAATCATGCCCCTCAGATCCTCCGGCGAAGTCTCGGAGCGGACCAGAACGACTTTCTTGCCCTTCTCTGCCGCCTCAACCGCCCTGTCGGCGTTGAGGTATATCTGGCCCGAAGCAGCCCCGGGGCCTGCTGCAAGGCCTGTCGCCATTACCTTTGTCTTACCGACATCGGCCTGGTCGAAGATAGGTGCAAGGAGCTGGTCAAGCTGATTAGCGGGGTTGAGCATTACCGCCTTCTTCCAGTCAATCAGCTTCTCATTGTATAAGTCCACTGAAATCTTGAGCGCCGCCTGGGCGGTGCGTTTGCCATTTCTCGTCTGCAGCATGAAGACCTTTCCGTCCTCGATTGTGAATTCGAAGTCCTGGACATCCCTGAAATGTTTCTCGAGGATTGCGCGGTTCCGTTCCAGCTCCCTGTGGGCTGAGGGCATGACCTTGGCCAGCTTGGCAACCGGGTCGGGTGTCCGTACGCCTGCCACAACGTCCTCGCC
>JAQVMG010000155.1 GCA_028703755.1 Thermoplasmata archaeon
CCCAATCCGGCAGCAATCAGTCTGAGAGCGAGCGGGTGACCGTTCGCAACGGCAATGTCTGACTCGCTGAGCAGGGAACCGGCAAGCGCCAACATCTCTTTCTTGCCGAGCGGTGCCAGCGTTATCTCATGCACCCGTTTCTCCAAGACAGTATCCCTCTTTGAGTAAAATCCCGGCTTTACGGACGAAGCCACGAACAAACGGGAACCTGTACCGTCCAGCACCGATGCGAGCATTGAGAGTAACGGATCAAGAGATACTGCATCCGCGTATTCATCCATTATGAGCACCCAGTCGTGGTTTTCCGAAAAGCGTGAGATGTGAACAGAAACTTCAGAAAGTTCAACTGTTTCTGTGTTGGCCAGGTATCTCTGCAGGGCGGGGCTGCCTGCGTCGGCGAAGAATTTTCCGAGCGATGCCAATACGGAGTTGGCAGAATCAAAGGAATACAGCCGCCTATAGAATACCGGCCTTTGGCCGATTGTGCGCGCGAACTCCGACAGAAGCGATGTCTTGCCGATGCCTGGAATACCCAGAAGGACTGCCGTTGCTGCCTGCCCGGGACCAAGCATTTCAGCCAGTTCTCCCATCTCTTTCCTGGAAATGAACTTATCAGGCCTTGGAGGCAGCGCGCAGCAGGTTGCGTGCATTCCTTGCGCAGCCCCTTTCAGGATGTCCATGTTCAATTTTCCGCCGCATTCGAGTACGATTTCTGCGGCAGCTGCCCGCGGCATTTTGAATTTGGCACAAAGCGATTCCATGGCAAAGCTGCCTGAGACATTCTCATCTTTTCCCTCGGCGCGTAAATCTATCCGAAGAGTGTCCAGATGTTGCTCTATCTCGGAATATTTTACAATTCCCACTGACGTGAGCGAATATGTCTTGCGGCGTGATTTCTCACCACGGACATGTGCAATCCTCTCGGAAACAAGGCCGTCTGCCACCATTCTGTTGAGTTCAAGAGTCACATGCGCCCGCGACTTTCCGAGAACCTCGGAAATGCCGGATTGGCACATCTCCTTCGGGCATTCGAAATCATCTGCGAAGCTTTTCAAAGCTGACAGATGGACAATGATTCTGTCCCTTACTGTTAACATCTCTCTCCACTGAACCTGTATCAGCAGCCCACTATTTAATCATAGCCGGATGCTCCGAAACTTTTTCAGGCATCGCGTGATGCACGCTTACATGACGATTAAATACATGTACGCTCATATTTATCCCGAGTTTGAAGTCCACATGAAGGCGGACTGTGAAAGTCAGCCTTTTTCATTGGAACGGGATTGAAATGGTGATACTGATAGTGGTCGGAATGCCTGGTTCGGGCAAGGACGTGCTCCTGCAGTGCGCCAAAGCCGCAGGCTTCGGCCATGTCAGCATGGGCGACACTGTAAGGCGCTTCGCCAAGGAATCGGGCATCGATACCTCGGATTTATCCATCGGCGGATTCGCCGGTGCCGAGCGGCAGAGGCACGGCGCAGCCATATGGGCAACCAGAACCCTTGAGAACCTACCCTCCGGAAACGCCGTTATTGACGGCTCCCGAAGCCTCGAGGAAATCCAATACTTCAGAAAGATGCTTCGGGGAAATCTGATTGTCATTGCAGTGCAGGCATCACGCGAAACCAGGTTCCGGCGACTCAGCCAGCGAAAAAGGGACGATGACCCGCAGACAATTGGTGACCTTGTCCGCCGGGACGAGAGAGAACTTTCATGGGGCCTGGGCAAGGCGATCGAAAGCGCGGACATCTCGATTGACAATGACAACGGGCTTGATGAATTCAAAGCCCGATGCCAAGCAGAGTTGGGCAGAATACTGGCAGGCCACGGGAAAAGTATATAACAAGTCGCGCAGTTGCCCGTTGACCTATAGAAACATGGAGTGAGACAGATGACGAGACAGAGCGTACAGGAACTGAAAGCAAAGGACATAATGAGCCGGAACATCGTTTCGGTCACCCCGGATGAGGATGTGGCGTCGGCCCTCGGAAAGATGCAGCACCACGACATCAACGAGGTGCCAGTAATAACCGCAAAGGGAAAGATACTCGGCCTCATAAATTACGAGACACTGCTCAGGAAGAGGAGCATTCCGATGACCACAAAGGTGGAGAACATCATGTCTTTCCCGCCGCGCGTCAGCGAAGATGCGCTCATAATAGACATTGCGGAGACCATGCTGTCTTCAGGCTACAGGGCGGTTCCAGTGACCGACAGGGACAGCATCATCGGAATGGTATCCAGAACTGACCTCATCAACATAATCCCCGAGATGAATATTCTTAAAGAGATTATGGTCCAGGAGATAATGACCACATCTCCTCACTTCATAACGGAGAAGGACACGGTCGATCAGGCCAGGAACTCCATGTTCCGCCTGGATGTCAGAGCCCTTCCGGTAACCAACGCCAAAGGCGAACTCACCGGAGTCATCGGAATCAAGGACCTTGCGAAGATAAGCTACCAGATTAAGAGCCGCCAGACCAGAGGTGATGTGGCCGGCGGAAAAAGCAGCTCCAGCAAGGTGGAAGTCAAGAGCGTCATGAGAACACCAGCAGTGTCCATAGCCAAAGACGCGAAGATATCCGACGCTGTGAAAATGATGAACAAGAACGATATTTCCACAATCATCGTGACCGAGATGGGCCAGCCCGTCGGAATAGTCACCCAGTATGACCTCATAGAACTGATTGCCAGTTTCAAGAGTGAAGAGCAGGTCTTCGTTCAGATTTCCGGCCTGCATGAAGCCGAGCCGGAAGCATATGACATGATGTACGAGATGATCCAGAAATCCGTGAAGAGGATGGCTAAGCTCGTCACCCCGAAGATTTTCACCATTCATGTGACAAAACATGACATGGGTTCAGACCGAACAGCTGGAAATGTGACAATACGCGGGCGCATGACGACCGAGCATGAGCTGTTTTACTCGACCGCCACAGACTGGGAGTTGGCACTTTCCCTCAGCACGATGCTGTCGCAGTTGGAGAAATCCATTCGGAAGGACAAAGAGAAGAAACAGTCCATATCCAAGAAATCGAAAAAGTAGGCCGTCTCTATTCCAGAAGAACAAAGACCCGGTTCTGGCCTATGGGACAATCCGCTTTCTCCTGCACTTTGAGAAT
>JAQVMG010000156.1 GCA_028703755.1 Thermoplasmata archaeon
CTGCCTACGGGGATCGTCGTGCAGTGCCAGAACGAGCGGTCGCAGCACAAAAACAGGGCAATGGCTCTGAAGGTTTTGAAATCAAGGCTTTATGAGATGCACCTTGAAGAAAAGCATGAGAAGTTGAACGAAATCAACAAGACAAAAAAAGATATCGCCTGGGGGAGCCAGATTCGATCGTACGTCCTGCATCCTTACAAACTGATAAAGGATCATAGGACAAACCTGGAAATAGGAAATGTCGACAGGGTCCTTGACGGGGATATCGACGATCTCATCGAGGCCTATCTCATACAACAGACGGCGGCGGAAGGGCGATAAATTAGTCGTTGCATTTGTCACGCAAACAGTTTAGTAACGTCATTCAGATATAAACTGATACGGTGGAACTCCCTGCAGTATACCTCGGGGATGCGATTGCGATTGTTAACAATAAGGAAGGTCGAGATGCGGCACGGCGTGTGGAGTCTTCTCAGTTTGGTTATTCTGTCTCTTTTCTCTTTTTCATGCACTTATCATCCTACTCGTCAGGTTTTGGATGCGCCTGCAGGAAAAGAAGAACCACGGGAGATTGACGCTAAGGAAAAACAGGGGCAACAGATTTTTGCAGACCAGACCGGAATTACGAAAGCCGGTTTGCGAGAGATCGATATTCTGGATTCCGAAGGGGAATCAAACGAAAAGGCCGCTTCCGATACAATAAAGCTAGAGGATTCAGAGGGTGATGAAGAAGAACGTATTGATTCTGCAAAAGGAACTGACGGAAAGAAGGACGGATCGAACGGCAACCATGAAGACAAAAACAGCCAGCAGGAAGCTGTTGATGATGCTCTTGCTCTTCTCAACCAATCCCAAGGCTTCTGGGAAAGAGGCGAACTCGATAATGCACTGAGTCTCCTCGACGAGGCCTATTCCCTTATCGTTAGCTTTGACGGGGATGCGGATCTCGCCTGGCAAAAGGACGATCTCCGCCTGCTCATTGCAAAACGGATAATCGAAATATACACCTCCAGAAGCAATGTAGCGGCAGGACAGCAGTGCGAGATTCCCCTCGTCGTCAATAAAGAGGTTGAAAACGAAATACGGCGGTTTCAGCATGAGGAAAGAAAGTTTTTTCTGCATTCGTATAAACGTTCGGGCAGATATCTTCCCGTCATCGCCGCTCAAATCAAAGAGGCGGGCCTTCCGGAGGAACTCGCCTGGCTTCCTCTCGTTGAAAGCGGATTCAAGGTAAAGGCGCTTTCCCATGCGAGGGCGCTCGGATTATGGCAATTCATTCCCTCCACGGGATATAAATTCGGCTTGAAGCGCGATCTCTGGATCGACGAGCGAATGGATGTGGAGAAATCGACCCAGGCGGCGATTTCCTATTTGAAAGAACTTCACTCCATATTCGGTGACTGGCTCACCGTGCTTGCCGCGTATAACTGCGGCGAAGGGAGAGTGCTTCGATTAATCTCACGGCAACACATGAATTATCTGGATAATTTCTGGGACCTCTACAATCAGTTGCCCCGTGAAACTGCACGATATGTGCCTCGGTTTATCGCCATCCTGAATATCATAAAAGAACCGCAGAAATTCGGATTCGATCTGGAAAAGGAAGTGCGTGACGAGCCGATTCCCTATGAAACCCTCATAACGACAAAAAGCGTGAAACTTGCCGATATCGCCGGCAAGGTCGGTATATCCGAGGATGATTTGACGGCGCTCAATCCTGAATTGCGGTATAAAATAACGCCGGAAAAAGAATACTCCCTTAAGATGCCGCCGGGAACGGAACAGGCCGTTCTTGCCATGATCGACCGGATTCCCGCTGCCGAAAAACCCGGAGGCGGCGAATTCGTTCGCCATAAAGTGCGGAAAGGAGAATCGCTGTCATCCATTGCGAAAAGATATGGAACCTCGATAAACGCAATAATGCGGGCCAATGCACTTTCGAGCAGGCACACCATACGAGTAGGAAGAGTATTGAAGGTACCGGTCCGTGCCTATGCGTCCTATGGAAAGCCGGCATCAAAGCCGCGCGGAGCCGCCTCCGCCGCATCGATAATGAAGTACCGGGTTATCAAAGGCGATTCTCTCTGGGGCTTGGCAAAAAGGTTCGATACGACGGTATCGGAGATCCGCAGCTTGAACCGTCTCGCCGGCAACAGCTTGTTCGTCGGGCAGGAACTGACCATCGCGCAGGGGGGGATGGCCGCTTCGGGAAAACGTGTCACCACCTATATCGTAAGAAAGGGGGACAGCCCCTTCAGCATTGCAAAAAAATGCAATATCGGTCTCGAAAAGCTGCTCAGCCTCAACAGAATGTCTAAAAACGATACCATATATCCCGGCCAGAAGCTTATGATAGAAAACTGACCGCGGTTTCCGAAGCAGGGGAATTCACTCCCCCGTTTCCAGCGAGTAGCCATTTAAAAGTTGAAATATTTCATGTTCCTTTGCTCTCATCTTCCAGGCTTCGTTTTCGTCCTTTTCGTGGTCGTAGCCCAAAAGATGAAGGACCCCATGAATGATGAGATAATCGATCATGTCTGAAAGGGGCATATCGCCTGCCTGGGCGTCTCTGCCGGCTGTTTCCGCCGAGATGACGATATCGCCGAGAATGGACGGGTTTATATCTCCGAATTCACCTTCCTGCATCGAAAAGGCGATTACGTTTGTCGGCCGGTCTCTCTGTAAAAAGTCGCGATTTATTTGACGGATACCTGTATCGTCGAGAAGAGTGACACCGATTTCCTTACCGGTACATTCCAGGATTTCCTTAATTTGCGACAGAGCTTGTTCGACCTCGTAAAGATTTACGGATATCTTTGATTGTCGGTTTTCTACGAGGGCTTCCACTCTTTTCTCCATATGCGTTTCCCTGGTCCGTTTGGATGTAGTCAATCCGGTGATGGAAAATTCCATTAAGAATCCTGGTAAAACTTCCTGCGATCTTGTCCAGATCATTGAAAGTCAATTGAGAGTCGTCCAACTGACCGTCATCGATGATTTCCCTGATTCTGGCATCGATAAGCGCCCTGATTCTGGTCGGTGTCGGATCTTTCAGCGTTCGCGACGAGGCCTCAACTATATCGGCGAGGAGCACAAGGCCGGCCTCCTTAGACC
>JAQVMG010000157.1 GCA_028703755.1 Thermoplasmata archaeon
GGCTCTCCGTTGAGGCTGTAATAAATCGTGCACTGGCCGACTCCGACATCGGTAGCCACTAGTTCGAGGGAATCCCCGCTCTCAATTTCGATCAGCGCACCTGCGCTCCCGTTGACCGAGGCCAGGGGCGCCGTGCTGTCAATGTACACTGTAATGATTGCTTCCTCTGACATCTGGCTCAGAACATCGGTGGCTCGGCCCTTTATCGTATGCTCGCCTGCTGTCGGTACGGAAAAAGCCCCGGTGTAGGCGGTCCAGGCACCGGAATCAATCATGTATACTGTCTCCGAGGTTAACGAAATGTCCTCAACAATCAGGGTGAAAACCGAGCTGGACGGAACATAGTGAACCTCTCCTATAGTCACAGATGGTTCTCCCACACCGATTGTCACGGTCGGCGCGTCGGAATCCACAACCAGGTTCAGTGTTCTTGCTGTTTCGGCCCACTGGACATTGTCCACACTGTAATATTTCAGAGTGTGGGCTCCGGCGGGAACAGTGAAAGGCACAGAATATGCAACGTTGGCACCGCCGTCCAATGAGTAATATGTCGCGGAAACTCCCGAGCCGGCATCTGCCGAGGTGAATTTAATTTCTGTTGCCCCGGTAATGTAATCCGTTCCCGCAGCAAATGCATGGGTGCCCTCGTAGACTATGTTAGTGGTCGGCAGGGTGTTGTCCACGTAAACCGATTTCGTGTTCACTGCTTCGGTCTGTCCAAGGCTGTCAGTGGAATTGTAATGCAGGGTATGCAACCCGTCCGGAAGATCCATTGGCAATGGCGGAGCGTTGCTTGTGGAAGCAATCTCCACGATGGGATTGAACGGCGTCACGTATTTTGTGTAATTGTAAGAATCCCATTGATACCATATTTGTGTGACCGGCGAACCCAGCGGGTCTACGGCCGTGAGGGTGAACGACGTCTCGGCTGTGACATAAAGGGGTGTTGTGCCGTACTGCGCGCCGGAAATCCCCAGACTGGTCGTGGGCGCAGCCGATGCTGGCATGGCCGCGAACAGGGCCAGGAACATGGCTCCGAATAATCCTATCGAAATAACTCGCATCATATGACTTGCCGGATGCATTGCATATCTCCGGTTTACAGTCATCCTGTATTGCTATAAATCATTTTCCGGATTTTCTCAGTTTGGCGATGGCCTTGGGGAATGCATCGGCGAATTTCTCCGCGCCTTCCTCGGTGACAGAGAATGAAACCCTGATGAAGTCCTTGCCATATGTCTTCGAGACGTACTTTCCTGACCTGATGAAAACGCCGTAATCGTACAGGAGCGTGTTCTGCAGATCGTCAGGGTCGACGCCTGTCTTGCCGATGTCAATCGCGAACATATTGGTGCGGGACGGATAGACTGGCAGGAAGCAGCCTTTTACCGAGTCAACGGAATCCTTTATGATGCGCTGGTTCTCAAGCAATTGCTTTCTGAGGGCGGGAAGCCAGCTGTCGATGCACTCCATCGCGGCATGTGCCGCTCTCTGGGCAAGGATGTTCACGCTCAGGACGTTCGTGTTGTAGGGCATCATCTTCTCCATGAGCTCCGGAGGCGCGGCCAGGGCACCTATTCTCATGCCAGCGAGTCCGCACTGCTTCGAGAATGTGTAGTCCACAATGGTCCTGTCAGGAGCATATTTGTATGTCGGGTGAGGGTCGCTGAAGTCCCTGTATGTGACGTCATCAATGATCAGAAGGTCATGCTCCTCCGCTATCTCGCAGATTTCCTTGATCTCGGCCCTGGTGTAGGCGGTGCCCAGCGGGTTCAGCGGGTCGATGAGGAGAATCATTTTCGTCTTCGGAGTTATGGCGTCGCGTATCCATTCCGGGGTGAGCTTCCACGGCTTGCGGTATACTGGAATCTCGACAGGCTTGCCGCCGGAAATTTTTATCTGGTGGTGGATAGGCATGAAGCTGGGGTCCGTGCATATGACCTGGTCGCCCTTCTTGATTAGGGCCCGTGTGAGGATGTACGTCGCCTCGATGGCGCCGTTCGTCAGAAGAACTTTGTAATCCTTGGGAAGGTCAAGGTGCTTGGAAACGACCTCGCAGAGGCCGAAGATTCCGTTCGACCTGGGATAAAGATTGTACTCTCTGTCCTTGACGGCTTTCAGTATCGCCCTGTCTATGACGTCCGAGACAGGTATCTGGTTCGTGTTCTGGCTCATCCAAACAATGTCGCGTGAGTGCTGGTGGGCGTAGTCAAAAGCGCTCGGGGCCACAGGCACCTTTTTCGCGTTCTTTTTGTCGGTCATGCACCCGGCATTATGGAACTTGGAGATATATCTTATCCTCGGTAATCTCATCGCTTTCAGATTGCCGATTACCGAAGGACGGGTGATGGTGTTTTTTTGAATATGCTCCATCAGGGCGAATGCTCTAGTTTGTTGTGATTTAGCTTCTGCATTCACCTCGTGCAAATAAAATGATGGGATTATGGTGCTGGATTTAGCGATAGATTGCTGCCGCACCATTGTCGAATGCGTTGCATTAGTTTGTTGTCAGTTGCATTCAACTCCTTTGTTGGATATTGCATTCATAGTTTGCAGAAAATATTTCTGGCTCGCAAATAAAGATAGTTTCAAACACTTTTTTAATCTCTATCCCCATTTGATATCGAATATGCGCTCCCCGCCGCTTCCAGTTTCCCTCTGGAGATGCACGACCCCAGTCCGGCCGGTGAGCTCAAGGACGCCCTGCAGCCTTCCCCTGTAGAATTCGCACCACTCCGGTCTGCAGTCCGGGAGGGTCATTTTGACCTGGATATGCTTGTTTCCCTTTGCTTCCGCACTGTAATGCCCTACGCGGTACTGCGTGTCCTGGCGCTCGGTACTTCTGAAGACATCCGCCGGGTTCATTGTCTGGAAAAGCTCGCTCCAACGAGCGTCCTTCTTCATCGTGCTGAAGCCCAGTTGGTAAATGATCATCGGATTGCTTCTGCCGACAGCGTCCTTCACCGCTGTCAGGATGTCGCAGAATGCCGAGTAATGGTACCATTCACCCGGAGCATAGCTGTCGGGATCGGCGCGGATGCCATCTAAGACTTCCTGGCCCCATTTACCTGCAACCAGCCTGAAAACTGTCTGGAATACCTCTCCCTTGA
>JAQVMG010000158.1 GCA_028703755.1 Thermoplasmata archaeon
TGTCCTGAGGCGGCGGGCACGGAAAAATTAAAGGCTTCCTTTATGCTTTACTCGATTAATATAAGCTTAAGATATCTGGAGCTGCTTTCAATAACAGGTCGTCTGGACATGCAAACAAAAAAAATATTGAGCGTATTCGGGAAAGTTTTAGATGACTATAACCGGTAGCCGCGAGAAAGATGGTTCGGCAAAGCGCGCGCTTGTTCTGGCCTATGCCTGCGAACCGGGCCTGGGGTCGGAAAATGGTGTCGGGTGGGAGTGGGTGAAGATCATATCCCGGCGTAACGAGACATGGGTGATCACGCGGGAATCAAACAGGCCGGCTATAGAGGCTGAGTTACCCAAAAACCCGCTCTATAACATACACTTTATTTTTTTCGACTATCCGAAATGGTCCAGGTTCTGGAAGAAAGGGAGAAGGGGCATTCATTTATATTACCTGCTTTGGCAGGCGGCCGTTTTTTTTATCGCGAAGAGGCTGCATAAAGAATTAAAATTCGATCTTGCGCACCACCTGACCTTTGTAAGCGATTGGATGCCGAGTTGCCTGGCATTTTTACCGGTCCCGCTGATCTGGGGGCCTGTAGGATCGCATAACGTGCCCCTTAAGCCGTTCTACGGCGACCCGGCGGCGCTTATTTACGAATTGGCAAGAAAAATACTATACACGACGGCGCACTATAACCCTTTTGTGATCTTTACCCGGTGGAAGGCAAGGAAGATAATAGCCATCAATAAATGTGTCGCGCGTAAATTTGCCGGATATAGCGGCAAGGTGATAACGGTCCCGGCAATAGCCGTAACTATCCCCGGCCTTGAGCCGCGCAGCCGCGGATCGAAGACCAAAATACTCTTTGCCGGAAGCCTGGTGCACTGGAAAGGCGCGATCTTCGCAGTTGAGGCGTATAAAAGATTTGCGTCGATCAATGAAAATTCGGAATTATTGATAGCGGGCGAAGGGCCCTGCAGGGGACGTATCGAGGATATTATAAGGCAGGGCCGTCTTCAGGATAAGGTAAAGCTCTTGGGTCTATTGCCCCAACAGGAGCTTTTTAAGTTGATGGACGAGGCCGACATCTTCCTGTATCCCAGCTTCGAAGGCGCCGGGATGGTGGTCCTGGAGGCGATGGCACACGGCGATCCGGTTGTTTGTCTCGACTGGGGCGGGCCCGGTGAATTCGTCGATGAGAGATGCGGCATAAAGGTCAAGGCGCTCGCGCGCCGGGATATCATAGAAGGCCTCTCGGCGGCGCTCGAACGGCTGGCGTCCTGTCCGGACCTGGCCGGGTCTATGGGGCGCTCCGCCAGGGAAAAGGCGGTCTTGTATTCCTGGGAAGAGAAAGAAAAGGCTATAAATGCCGTCTATGGATAAATGTCCCTTATGCGGGTCGGAAAGAACGCGGTTGGAGCATAAAACCGCCGGCACAAGCGTCCGCTCATGCGCGGTGTGCGAGCTTTTATACAGGTTCCCGCAGCCTTCAGACGAGGATCTCGAAGCCCTGTATAACAGCCACTATACAAAAGAAAAGATGGCGAATAACAGGCCGGGCGGGGCCTCTCCGGAAAACGTCCTTAGGCAGCATCTGGACCTTATCGACAGATTTCTGTTGCCGCTGAAAGGCAAGAGCGCGCTCGACTATGGATGCGGCGCCGGCTCTCTCGGAAGGGTCGCTAAGGCGCGGGGCATGGATGTTGCGGGCGTCGAGTCCAACGCCCATGCGAGAGAACATTTAATAAAGACAGGCCTCTTCCCGGTATATAAAGACACGCATGAGTTGTCGACCTCAGGCAAGAGATTCGACCTTATCGCATTGATACAGGTGCTGGAGCACCTTCGGGAACCATGGGACGACATAGGTAAACTTGCCGGACTGCTTTCCCCGGGAGGATGTATTTATATAACGACCATAAACAGCAGAGGGTTGAATATTACCGTGAACGGCTTTCACAGGCGTGAACTTTTAAAGATGGAGCACTTATACTGGTTCACGTATAAGTGTCTGGACGCGCTTTGTAAAAATGCGGGCCTTGACAGAACGATCAGGCTGCGTAATGCCGTAGCCGATACGGACCGGGGGCCGGCGTTATACGTGTCGCAGACGATGCTGAGCCGTTTTGATCTGGCCGGCTCCATCAAGATCGGCGTGAAAAGATGATCATACTTATATGTATCCTGGTAGGCATAGCGCTTGGCATATTATTTTATACAAGAGGCCTCCCCCTGCCTGTCCAGGCCCTCTTTTTTTTACTTAGCTGGTATGCCATCCTCGGGAGAGGTTTTGCCTACATAGGCGTAGGAAATTTTTTCATAGGAGAAATAGTATTTATATTTATCACACCCTATTTTCTATTTTCGAAATGGAGATACCCGGAATCAATAAATTTTGCAAAGGACAGCCCCGGCAAGGCGATGATATTAATAATACTCCTCTTCGCCGCGTATTTCTTAAGAGGCATAAGCCATTACGGCCAATCGAGCTTGAGAGATTGCGTCATTCTCTGGTACCCTGTATTCGCGTTCTTCGGCTACCATATAGGCGCGGACGCGAAATTTCTCGACAGATATATCAAATTATTGAATTTTGTATTTATAGTGGTTTTTATATACGGCCTTACCTATGTATTCGGCGAGATCGTGCGAAACGTATCGCCGGTCGTCGATCCCGAAGACGGAGCCTATCTCGTGGGCCACTATACAATGAACTATGTTTTTGTCATAGGCGGGATATTCTATTTCCTGCTCCTTGGAAAACGCGGTCTTAAAAATATCCTGTTGATAGCCTTGGGGATAAGCTGTCTTATAACTATTTCGTCTCGCGCGGGGTATCTGGCTTTTATCGTGTTAATTTTAGGGACGGGCCTGATACGTAAAATGTTTAAATACCAGGTCAGAGTAGTTAAATATCTTATGATAATTTTATGCATCGTGGCTTTTTTGGGGATAATCACGCACATCAATACGCTTACTCAAGTGCACCTGAAGATGTCGCTTGAAAATATCGTTCAAAGAATCGTCAATATATTCCCCGGCAATTACATGATAACACAGGACAAGGATATGCAGGAGTTTTCCGAGATATCTCAAGGAACAAGATTGGATCGTTTG
>JAQVMG010000042.1 GCA_028703755.1 Thermoplasmata archaeon
GACCAGCCCAGCCGGAGCGGGGCGGACCACGGTCCAAATGATGGCCCAGGCGACATTCACAGGTGCAGGGTGGACATTTGGCACAACACCCGGATCGGCAAACTGGTTCATCATCGACGGCCAGACCCGCCCGTTCCTCCAGTCGGAATACAGCACAATGATCTACACCTCGCACCAGGTCCAGCTCATCGAGATGGACACCGCGGCAAATTACGTGCTCGCCTGCGATGTTGACATGAGCGACATAACAGTTCCCAGCCAGATGTGGGGTACAAGCCCCACCGTGGGCCTGGGTTTCAAACCTCTGGGTTCAGGTCCGTCGTTCACCGGCTCTCTGGACGGCCTCGGTCATGCAATTTACAGCCTTTACATAAACAGGCCAGCTTTAGACGGAGTCGGCTTTTTTAACGGCATAGACGCACTTGGTTCAGTCCAGAACCTAGGTCTCATTGATATTGATATAATTGGGAAGAATGATTTCGGCGGGTTGGCAGGCTACAATGCAGGGGTAGTTGCGAATTGTTTGGTTACCGGGACACTGATTGGCGGGAGCCAGATTGGCGGCCTTGCAGGTTACAATTTGGGTATTATCTTCGGGGGACATACCTCCGTGGTGTTAACCGGCGCTTCGAACACAGGCGGCCTTGTCGGATACAATTGGGGCGGTTCTGTGATAAATTCATCCGCTGCGGGCACGGTGGCCGGAACAGATCAAATCGGCGGCCTTGTCGGATACAATAACGCGGGAAGTTTGGTTCAATCTTTCGCAACCGGAGATGTGACCGGAACAGGAATGGATGTTGGCGGTCTCATGGGATTTAACAGCGCTGGGTGGGTCAACGACTCATATGCGAGAGGAAATGCGACATCATCAACAGCGCCTCTGGTCGGCCAGAGGATTGGCGGATTCATAGGGCAGAACAGCGGATGGATCACGAACTCATATGCCACCGGAACATCGATTGGAAGCAACAGCGTCGGTGCATTCGCAGGATGGAATGCCGATACTCTGACTGGCTGCTACTGGGACACAACCACTTCAGGCACATTCACCGGCATCGGTGCCGGCACAATCGCGGGAGCAACTGGCGTGGCCACGTCCGGCATGATGCTCCAGGCCACTTTCGCCGGCTGGGATTTCTCCACTATCTGGGACATCAAGGAAACCTACACTTATCCCTTCCACATTTGGAACTGGTTCAATTCCCCGCCGATTGCTGAGGATGATAATTTCACGACCTCTGAAAACACTATTCTAATAGGGGGAAACGTCACAGAGGACAATGGCTATGGACCTGATTTTGATATAGACGGACATCCATTGACCGTCGTGGAACTGGACGGCGACAGCGGGGCGATCGGTGTCCCGACAGCCATCGATTCTGGCGCAATTGTCACGGTTTACGAGGACGGCACTTTCATCTACGACCCGAATGACTCGTTCGAGTTCCTGGCCCCGGGCTCATGGGAAATAGATGAGTTTGGCTACACGATATATGACAACAACGGCTCATACGATGAGGCAACAGTGTTTGTCAATGTCACTGGGCTGGACGACACGCCAATCGCTTTCGGTGACAGCTACACAACAGCCGAAGACACGCCCCTCAGCGTTAATGCTGCCGCAGGTGTGCTGGCGAATGATTTCGACGATGACGGCGACCCGACTGTCGCAATCAAAGTCACAGACCCGGCGACCGGGGTCCTTGTCCTGGACAGCAACGGCTCATTCCTTTACACTTCGCCTGCCGACTGGTTCGGCTCGGTGAACTTCACCTATAAAGCAAATGACGGAATCGCTGATTCCAACACAGCAACTGTTTTCATCAATGTTACCGGCGTAAATGACCTTCCTGATGGTACAGACAACACCGTCGCCGTGAACGAGGACCTGGATTATCTGTTCGCCCCGGCGGATTTCGGCTTCACGGATTCGGATGCCGGAGACACACTGTCGGCAGTCAGGATCACCTTGTTGGAAAGCGCAGGAGACCTGGAGCTTTCCGGCGCGGATGTCATCCTCAACCAGATAATCACCGTAGCCGATATAAGCTCGAATTTGCTGAGCTTCACTCCGGCAGAAAATGCCAGCGGGATAGGTTACGCGAATTTCAGGTTCAGCGTGCGCGACAGCCAGAACGGCTTTGACCCCGTGCCCAACAACATGACCATCGATGTGAATGCCGTGAACGATGCTCCATCGGCCATTTCGGAATCGTACAGCACGGTGGAGGATATCACTCTCACTGTCGCGGCACCGGGTGTTCTGGGAAATGATTTCGACATAGAGAACGACACCTTGGCCGCTGTACTGGACACCGATGTCAGCCACGGAACGCTGACATTAAACGCAAACGGTTCCTTCGAATACATCCCCACTGCGGGCTACATCGGTTCAGACAACTTCACGTATCATGCCAACGACGGCACCGCGGATTCAAATGTTGTCGCAGTTTCAATCAATGTCACGGCAGCAAACACCGCTCCGATACTTGACCCGATAGGCAACATGACCGTCAACGAGACAGAGTTCTTCATCTATCACCCGACCGCAACAGATGCAGACAATGACACTCTGACTTTCTCGCTCATCGCAGCCGGTTCCAACGCCACATTCTCTGCCGGAAACCTCACCTGGACGCCGGGAGAGGACCAGGGGCCGGGAACCTATTCTTACACGATACAGGTTTCTGACGGTTCGCTGACGGATTCGGAAACATTCTGGATAACAGTGGCGGAGGTCAACAGAGCACCATCATTCACTGCCATAACAAGTAAGGCTGTGGCAGAAGGAAATCTTCTGGGATTCCAGACGACCGCAACAGATCCGGATATTCCTGTAAACACCCTCAGTTATACCCTTGAAGCCGGTGCTCCAGCAGGCGCGGGCATCAACTCGACCGGATATTTCACCTGGACACCGACCGAAGCCCAGGGGCCGGCAGTATACAACATAACCGTCCGTGTGACAGACAATGGCACTCCCAACCTTTTCGACAATTTCACTTTCGCAGTAACCGTTTCCGAAAGCAACGTTGCGCCGGTTCTCGGCGCAATCGGTGGCCAAGCGGTCAACGAGGAATCACTGCTGACCTTCACAGCTACGGCCACAGACGCGGACCTTCCTGCCAACACCCTAACTTTCTCGCTCGATGCCGGATACCCGACTGGGGCTAGCATAACTTCCGGCGGAGTGTTCACCTGGACGCCGACCGAGGCCCAGGGTCCGGGATTCTACAATATCACGGTCCGTGTGTCGGACGGCGCGCTTGAGGATTTCGAAACATTCATGGTGACTGTCGGCGAAGTTAACCAAGCACCGGTTCTAGCTACGTTGGGGAATCAAACCCTGCTCGAAGAGGTACTCTGGGGATTTACTGTACCAGTAACGGACAATGACCTTCCCAGCCAAAACCTCAGTTTCTCCCTTGATGCAGGGTTCCCGGTCGGCGCTTGGATTGGCAACACAACCGGCTTTTTCTCATGGAATCCGACCGAAGCCCAGGGCCCCGGATTCTACAATATCACGGTCCGAGTATCGGACGGTTCCCTTGAGGACTTTGAAACATTCATGATCACCGTGAATGAAGTCAACCAGGCTCCGGTCCTCGGAGCGATAGGGCCAAGGGCGGTGAATGAAGGAACAGCTCTCGCATTCACGGCAACAGCCACCGACCCTGATCTTCCTGCGAACGCACTCACATATTCACTGGATGCAGGCTTCCCGACCGGAGCCACGATAAATGCCACCACCGGCGCATTCTCCTGGACCCCGACTGAATCACAGGGCCCCGGAGTCTATTCGATAACCGTGCGCGTTTCCGACGGCACAGCGCAGGATTTCGAAACCATATCCGTGACCGTGAACGAGGTCAACCAGGCACCGGTACTCGGAGCAATCGGCAACCGCATAATTTCCGAGCAATCGTACTACTCATTCATGGCAACGGCGACTGACAGCGACATGCCTGCCAACACACTTACCTTCTCTCTGGATGCAGGATATCCCGCAGGCGCAGCGATTTCCGCGGCAGGCCTGTTCACCTGGACACCCTCCGAGGTCCAGGGCCCGGGCGTTTATCCAGTGACAATCCGAGTGTCGGACGGCACAGCCACAGATTCTGAGACCTTCACTTTGACAGTGCTTGACGTCAACGTCGCACCCATCGCAGGGAACGACGTGTTTGCGATAGACGAGGACAGCGGCGCGAACGCCCTGAATGTACGGATCAATGACATAGACCATGATGGTGACACGCTCACGGTAACTGCGGTCACCCAGGGCATGCACGGCACAGTCACAATCGTTGGCGCCGGGCTCGAGTATGAACCCAACGCTGACTTCTACGGCACCGACTATTTCACCTACACGGTCTCGGACGGAAACGGCGGCGCTGACACTGCAACGGTGACAGTGACCATCGCCAGCGTGAACGACGACCCGGCCGCAGTCAATGACGCTGTGACCGTCCCTGAGGACTGCGGAGCAGCAACAATATATGTCATGGCAAATTACGGATATGCGCCTGAATCACCGGAAACCCTGACCTTAACTTCCGGGACTCAGGGCGCCCATGGCGCAGTCGTAAAATCCGCAGACGGACTGAGTCTCACTTATGAGCCGGCCCTGAATTTCTGGGGCACTGATACATTCACATACACGATATCCGACGGCCACGGCGGCACAGATACCGCAACCGTAACCGTGACTGTTTACAACGTCAATGACAGCCCGATTATACTCACTGAAAACGTGACCGCCGCTGTCAGCGGCACCAATTACCGCGTGGACTACGTTGCTACTGACATTGACGGCGACACCCTGGTCTGGAACCTGACGACGACCGCAGTCTGGCTCTCGATTGACCCGGCGACCGGCGTGCTGAGCGGCATGGCAGAAGCCGGTTCTTTCAGCGTCAAGATAATCGTTTCGGACGGCAAGGGCGGATACGGTGTGCAGACATTCACCATTGATGTTGAGGACATTGATTCGGACGGCGACGGAGTCCTGGATTTACAGGATGCGTTCCCGGACAATGCCGCTGAAACGCTTGACACCGACGGAGACGGCACAGGCAACGGCGCTGACACGGATGACGACGCTGACGGCGTTCTGGATTCCGACGATGCATTCCCGCTGAACCCGGCGGAATCCGCGGATACTGACGGCGACGGCATCGGCAACAACGCGGACGGCGACGATGACGGCGACGGCGTGTGGGACGCCGATGACTCGGAACCCCTGAACTCCGCGGAAACAGGTATGGAATACGAGCCGGACCCACCTTACGTCCACGTGCTGTTCATCTTCTGCATCGTGCTGCTCATCGGCCTCATCGGATTGGCCGTTGTTTGGCTGCTGACCCGGAAGAACTGAGCCAAGTGTCGATCTTGGAAATTGAATGCCATTCAGTTTGAGCTGGGCTGTGAAGATGCTGAGCCTGTGCAGTTCACTCCCTGTTAACCATCCCTCGGTTCAGTTCCGACTAACGCCATCATGCCTCGGTCGCCCATTGCATTTTAGTTTCAAGGCCGGGGTTGTGGCCCGGTTTGTCGAACCGGGCTGGTGACGATTAAGCTCATCCTTAGAAAGTCTCGCCTGACCGAACGGAGGGCGGGGATGTATCTAAATCGGCATCCAACCCGGTGTCGAGTTCCTGCCACGATACTCAGGGAGGTTTCGTCCTTGCCGCAACAAACTTTAATATCAAATGCGAAGTTTGAGCTAAACGTTTCCGTGCCAGAGCATCTGGATTGATGACGATTGCTCTGTTTCAATGCAGCTTAAAACGCAATCGTCGGTTCTGTCGAATCTCAGCTTGTTATCAATTTTATAGATTCGACGAACCCGCAACAATCTTTAATATCTGTGTGTTATGGGTCGATTGTTGCGGGGATAGCCAAGCCTGGCCAACGGCGCGGGACTTAAGGTCTGGATTAGCAAGCCAGATAAGATATCCCGTCCTTAGTGGTTCTGGGGTTCAAATCCCTTTCCCCGCATTATTATTTATGGGATTTGAACCGAAGGTTCACGAGCAACTTGTTGCGAGCCAGCCGAATGCTTGGAATGCTTTCGGCGATGAATCCCTTTCCCCGCATTATTATTTATGGGATTTGAACCGAAGGTTCACGAGCAACTTGTTGCGAGCCAGCCGAATGCTTGGAATGCTTTCGGCGATGAATCCCTTTCCCCGCACCATCTATTTTTCGCGTATCTCGATTTCCCTGATGATCTCTGCGGTTTTGCCGACCATCGCCCCGACCGAGCAGTACTTCTCGGCCGAGAGGGTCACCGCCTGCTCAAAAGCGTCCTTCGGCACCTTTCCGACAATGATGAATTTCATCTTTATGTGGCTGTAAACAATCGGATAGGTATCTGTCTTGTCCGCATCCAGCTCGACCCAGAAATCCTCGAATGCGATTCTCTTCTTCCCCAGGATATGGACCACGTCCATCGCGGTGCATGCGCCGAGGGCCATGAGCAGCAGTTCCATGGGGGTCGCTGCCTGGGGCGGGCCGCTCTCCGGTTTGCTGGGGCCTATGGGCACCCAGACATCGGTCGCTGCCTTTCCCTTGAAATTCATTCCCTGTTCCCATTTTACGATGGCTTTCATGGCATTGAGCATGAAATCTGTATGTAATAAGTTTGTCCCTCATTTGAGTTTGCGGACCTTTTTCTCTATCTTCTTCTTTATTTTTTCATATGTCAACGGCGGTCCTGTTGTTATTTCAACATCATCGATGAAAATGGCATTGTCAATTCCCCATTCCGTGTAATTCTTTCTCTCAGATGTGTCAATGTGGACGAACCTCACGCTGTCTCCGAACTCTGCCGAAGCGCGCTTCGCCCTCTCGAACGTGATGCTGCTCGCAGGGCACCAGCCGCTGTTGAATCCGGTCACAGTGACAACTCCCGACGTCCCGCTGGGTTTCTTCTTCTGCCTCACCCACCTTGGGGGTTCTGCATCGTCCGAGAACCTTTTCCAGAGCAGGACCCGGCCGTTCTCTTTGTCTGCGACCTCGTATCCCTGCTTCCTGAACCATGACGCCCGCATCCAGAACGGTAGGGAGACTCCCCAGACGGCAAGGCCTTTGGCGCCGAGATTTCGGACGTCCTCCTCGGCGGCTTTCAGCAGCGCCTTTCCCATGCCTTTCTTCTGGAAGTTCCCCCTGCCTTCCTTGTAACCGTGGACCCAGACGCACAGCACGAAGTACAGGCAATGGCCGTCAGCAAAAGACTGTTCGATTGGGAGATACTGAATCATGCCGCCGACACTGCCGCTGTCGTCGGTGCCCAATTTCACCCGCACAGCCATTCTGTTCTTGCCATACCAGCATTCCTTGTGGCTGCCGGATTCCTTCATCTCGGGGGACCAGTCCTCGAGGCATTGGAAGTAGAGGTGTTCGTGCTGTTCTGAGATGTCGATGATTTTCATGGGGGTGCCGGTTGGAGGATTGCGTTCAGGATATAAAAATATGATGCGGGAATTTTTCCCAGGGGCCGACCGTCCGCCGCACTCTGGCACCCATCCATATCCTCCATGCCTCGGCTGGATATTATCTGATATCATCTGGAGGCCGGGGTTGTACCATCGAATTCGTCGAAATTCGATGGGGTGATACTACCAATTGGAGATATCCCTAGGAACCATGCCTGTAAGGGCATGGATGGGGCCTAACCAACGCTCACCAGGCCTCTGATGTAGATACTCTTGCACAGCTGACGATTTTTCACCCTTTTGTGTACGCACGGGCACCGGCCGACCGCAGTCCGCACACAGAATGCAATGCTGAGGATGAGAGAAACGCTCCTTTGCAAGAGCATCTAACGCCAAACAGACTCTGAGATTTAATGTTGCGAGTCGCTAGTTTGGCGGTGCTGACGAGCACTCTGGTACGAGAGTGCGAGAGCTGCGCTCGTAGCACATTTTTTATTTTTTCAATTATATTTATATTGTGAAAAATTAAAAAATGGGAGCACTGGGAATTTCAATATCATCGCAACAGTTCTGTCTGTTGCTCTTCTTGGAGATATATGCAAGCACCGGCCGGCAAAGCCGGCCTCTTCGCTGCCGAGAAAGACTCGTGATTGCCTCAATTTCTCGGCGCAACCATACGGACCTTTAGGGCCGTTTGGCGCTTCCGTGAGGAACTCACGGATAGCGATGATACTTGGAGCTTGCTGAGAGACTGCTTGAGTCGCTCCAAGTGATATTTTGAACCCAGATCAGCTGGTATCTGCCGCAGGGCGCCCCGCCTTTCGGCGGAACTGTACCTACCTGCAAAGACCATCTACGGGTCATCGCTCCAGTTATTCATCACCGGGTCTCGGACGTCTCCGTAACCCTCAGAATACCCGTTGGTTATCATCCCTGTAACTGGAGCCAGCGAGGATACCGTGTTACCCCATACTCCCATGCGGTGAGAATTCGAATCCGGTCAAGGCTTGGCCTGAGGCTTATGCTTTACGCATCTTCTGCGCTCTCTTTCGGCGCCTCATCTTCTTCTTTCGCCATTTCCAACGCTGCTGTCCGCGTTTTTTCCAGACTCTCGAACTTCTCTTCATGAATTATCCTCGCAGAGGGGGGTGAATGGTTGGTTTATTAAAACGTTTCCGATACTTTGGATGGGATTCCCATTGGTATTCCCTACCAAATTATATATATCGATTGCCCGATTATTCGGAGAATCCAATGGCAACCGCAGTTGAAATCCGAAATCTCTCCAAACATTACAAAAATGTTATCGCGCTGTCAGATCTGTCGCTGGACATCAAACAGGGTGAGATCTTTGGCATTATCGGCCCGAACGGTGCCGGCAAATCCACGACCCTGAAGATACTCACAACGTTGCTCACGCCTTCCTCTGGCTATGCGAAGATTTTCGGCACCGACGTAGCCGCGGACCCGGACAGCATCAGGAAAAACATCAGCTACCTGCCGGAAGAAGCCGGCGCGTACAAGCAGCTCACAGGAAGAGAGTACCTTGAATTCATGGCCGGACTCATCCAGATACCGGACGGTGAGACTCCGGCCGAAGTCGTGAATCGGGGCATCGGGATAACCGGCCTTGAAGAAAGGATTGACGATCGCACCAAGGAATACAGCAAGGGCATGAAGAGAAAACTGCTCATCGCCAGGGCGCTGATGAGCAAGCCCAAGCTCGCTGTTCTCGACGAACCCGCGAGCGGACTGGATGTAAAGCATGCTTACTATGTCCGGGGCATCATAAAGGACTACGTCAGGACAATGGGCATAACCGTACTCCTTTCCAGCCACAATATGCTGGAAGTCGAATTTCTCTGCGACCGGGTATGTCTCCTGGATGAGGGCCATCTCATCGACATCGGCACGCCGAACGAGCTCACTGCAAAATACAGCGCACGGAACCTGGAGGAGGTCTTCATCAAGGCCACCGGCTCTAGTTCCGCAGTTCCGGGAGGTGCGATCTGATGGCGAGCCCGCTCATGAAGATAATAAAAAAGGAGGTCCTGGAGATGATCCGGGACCCCCGCTTGCTTCTCGGTATGATCATCGTCCCGGTTCTGATATTCCCGCTCATGGGCACTGCCATGAGCATGTCTGCCTCCACGGTAGAGGATTCTGTGAGCCATATCGACCTGGGTATTGTCAATCTGGATTCAGGCAACCGGTCCGGTGAACTGATAGGCTTCCTGATTTTAAGAGGCGTGAACGACACATACCCTTCAGCGGGGGAGATGGGCAATATCATGAACGGAACCGAATCCGATACAGACCTTCTCATGGTCATTCCCTCCGATTTCACCGCCAAGATTGAAGCCAATGGCAGCGCCAACATAACCCTCTACACGCCCATGAACACCTACTCCCTCTCGGAGAGCCTGCCGGCGGACGTTGTGACCTCTTACCTCCAGGAATATCAGGAGATTCTCCTGAACGAGAGGTTGGCTGAATCGTATCCCGGCTCGGATATCTCCGAGGTACGCAACCCTGTGGCCATCAGCAGTCTTTCGGTCATCGAAGGCGAGCCTGTGACCCACACTCCTTCTGAAATAACCAACCAGATGATGACCCAGTCCCTGATGATTCCCATGGTCCTCATGATCCTCCTGATAATGGTAGCCCAGCTTGCCGCGACATCTGTGGCCATGGAAAAGGAGGAGAAAACGCTTGAGACCCTCCTCACAACCCCGGTCTCAAGGGGAACGATACTGTTCGGCAAGATTGCCGGCGTCGTGGTAATATCCGCCATTGCAGTTGTCGCCTACATGGCGGGATTCTCGTATTACATCTCCAGCATGAACTCCATGGCCTCCGGGACAACCTCGCTTGACCTGGCCGCCCTCGGGCTGGTGCCCTCAACGACCGGAATGCTGGTGCTCCTTGCCACGCTGTTCTTCTCGCTTGTCTCGGCCCTGTCGCTCTCGGTCCTGGTTGCATCGTTCACCGAGGATGTCAGGAGCGCCCAGTCCCTGCTTGGGGTGATTTACGTGCCGATCTTCATTCCCGCTCTCGTCCTGATGTTCGTTGACCTCAGCCAGCTACCAGCACTGGCACAGGCGGCGATAATGGCCATACCTTTCTCCTATCCGGTCCTCGCGGCCAAAGCGATGTACACCGGCGAGTTCACGGTCATACTTTTCGGAATAGTCTATCAGATTGTTTTCACCGCGATTGTCATCTACATCGCATCCCGGATGTTCTCCTCCGAGAAGCTGCTCACTGCGCGGTTCAACCTAAAAAAGCGGAAGCCCCTTTCGCTGGGCAGGATAGGCCGAAAGAACTGATGGCACTCAAAGGCGCGCCTGTGTTCCAGATTCCTAAGTATGAGAAATCACCAACTTTATTCTTATAAGCAAAATATATATTGTATGAGGTTTTCTCCGGCACATTGGGAGGTTCACGATGAGAGGCAGATTTCTAAGTCTGCTCATGGTGATGGTTTTGATATCCCTGCAGTTTCAACTGAGTTCTGAAGGGCAGGCGGCATCAGGCAGTATGACCATCATGATGGGAGGAATGGAAAAAACTGAGGTTGTCGCAGGTCTGATTCATAACATAACCATCAGCCTTCCGTCCGCCTCTGACAATGTTTGGATAAATGCTTCCCTCGCATCCGGTGTCACCGTAAGCAGCTTCAACAACAACTATTCGTGGAGCTACATTTCCGGCGCCTGGACCGATGAACTTTACAATTATTATGTCGACAGCGATTCTGTCAGAAATGGCAACTCCTACAGCTTCTACATCGCTTTGGATTCCAATGCGACCGTCGGTGACTGGCATTTCATAATACAGGCTGACGGCACCGAAGCGCTCAGCGAGACCGTGACCGTTGTCACCCCAAGGGCCGGAATACTGATGTCCGCCCCGACGTTCTATCTGCAGCTGGCTCCTTTCGGGACAGGGCTTGTGTCCTCCTGGAGGCCTGACAATGCCACACTTAACCAATTCATGACAACGAGGAACACGGGCAATGTGCCCCTGACTTTCGAAATCACCTTCCAATCCATGAACAGCCAGTTCACTGCAACCAATTCGTCCGGGACATATCTTCCGGGAGAGGAAAGGCAGCACTATGTGAATTTTCAGGCCACATCCATGAGTCCCCAGAAGTTCACGGTCAAAGGGCTTGTGCGCGGCGAACCCCAGCTCCTAATGACACCCAATACGGTTGCGACTATCGTCGCCCCCGCAACCACTTTCGATGTGGTTGTCACAGTGGCCAGGCCGGGGTACATCATATTCCAGATGGAGGGTGTTTCTGTCCAGTACAAATCCTATTACACCTCGGTGCACAAGGCCTCTGTCACCCTTGACATGTACTTCACGGGGAACAGGAGCATCAACCTCAACCAGGAGATGTCCAATATCACGTTCGACAATTATTACACGGCCGATGCAGAATCCGCTGAGGACCTTTTCATGACGCTCAGCGACACTCTCGAACAGAGGGTGTTCGTCAACGTCACTTGCTCTGAGGCACCGCCGACCAATTCCACGATGATGGCCCATGCGAAGTTCAACATCGGGCTGGTGGGCACAACAACAACGGGAACTTTCACGAGCAATGTGATAGTCACTCCGGCCGCACCGGAAGAACCCGGCATCTCATCATCGACGTTCAATATTCTGGTGGTATTAATTCTCGTCACAGTTTTCGTCGCCATCGGGTTGATTCTCTTCAGGGCGCACAGAAAGGCCGAGAGCGAGAAAAGAAAAGAACTGGAAGACAAGATCCGACGCAAGAAGGAGAAAGCCAAGAAGCAG
>JAQVMG010000043.1 GCA_028703755.1 Thermoplasmata archaeon
GTTACGGCTGACACGTCAGATGAAATGATTTTGCGTTATTACAGATCCGCCATCGGCACGATATCGCAGCACCGGCAGGAGAAGCACATCGTCTCGAACGTGCCCGTATCCAGGCCGTTCTTTTCCAGTATCTTTCTGTGCTGCTCTCCGAGGGCCAACAGCCTTTCTGCCGTGACCTTTCCGGGAACGGCGCCGAGCGCCTTCTCCAGCTTGGCGCGGTTGAGCGGGCCGATACGGATTGCCCGGACATTGGGCACAACGCCCAACTCCGCGAGCGCTTTCAGGCCGTCCGCCACGTCCCGGTCTGTCTCGCCCATGCCGACAATGAGATTGCACGTGACATGGCCCCTGCCGAAAACCTCGACCGCCTTTTCCAGGGCGGCCAAGGTTCTCACTCTGTCCCTGCCTGGGCATAGTTTCCTGAAAAGTTCGGAAGGCCAGGTTTCGATGTTGATCTTTATCTCGGTGGCCCCTGCCTCCCTGAACCGCAGTATGTCGTCCGGGTCCTCGATGTATGCCTCCGCGCCGATGGGAATCGCAGGATAATGGGCGCGGATGGTCCTGACCATGTCGATAATTGAATCATTGGTTGCTGAAACTGATTCGGGAATACCGCTTGTGATCGCCACGGCGCTGAAACTCGGGTGGCTGGCGTTTATCGAGATAATCTTGAGGGCCCGCTCGGCGGATAGAGGTTCGGCATGTTCGGCACCCGGCCCGGGCATGGCGCAGAAGGCGCAGCCCATGATGCATTCCTGGCCAATGTTCAGGAATGCCTGGTTGGGCGCGTGGGCAACTAGGGGAAGCACACGGACGCCTTCGACAAGCGGCTCGCCGTCGAGCAGGATTGAAAAACCGCCGGGGCTTTGCTCGAGCCGAACCCTTGCTTCGGGGTCCTTTGTCACGGAGAGTTTTACCCTGGCCGAGCCGAACTCAAAGGCATGGGCGCCGGAGCCAGCGTCGGGACCTGCGGTGGAGCGGGATGCGAAGCACGGCATGTCTATCTCCTTGGGAATGAAAATCTCCCCGACTTCCAGCAGTTTGGCCTTGCGGACAGTGTCCTCTTTCATAACATATGGAGAACTGGGTATGTTTATTAAGTGTTATCCCAAAAATAGAGAATAAATGAAAAGGAGAGGGCGCGTTCCCGCGCCCTCATTCTCGCTCACTCGATCATGTAAGCGATATCGTCCCACGGGTGCCTGTACAGCGGCTGCTTCAGTCTCTTCTGGTCGAGGTGGTGGCCCATCATGCCGATGGTCCTTCCCAAAACGAATAAGCCGTTCAGGGCGCCCATCCTGATGTAATCATCGGCTTCGGCCTTCGGCATCTCGTTCCGCAGCATGTCCACGAAGCATATCCCGATGCAGCCGTCCACGTTCAGGATGAGGTTGTCCCTCTTTGACGTGGTGATCTTCTCGACCTCGAGTGCGTAATCAAGCAGCGGAGTGGCCTTGAAATTCTTCTGGGCGAATTCCTTGATCACTGTCACGCGCATATCCGGGTTGTGGATGCTCTTGACAAGGTGGCCAATGCCCTGGATGTTCACGCCCTTCTTCTTCATCTCCTCGACGAACTGTTCCGGGGTTAAACCGCGGTCATAGGCGTCCGAGAACATCTGCGCCGCGCCGTCCACTGCGCCGCCGAACCTGGGGCCGATGGTCAGCATGCCGCTGACGACAGACGAGATTAGGTCCTTGCCCGCCCTGGTTGCGACGATGGTATTGTGCGCGCCTGAAACTGCCGGCCCGTGGTCTGCCGTGACCATGACGGCCATCTCGATGAACTTGGCCGCGTATTTCGGGAACTGGCGCTTGAACCAGAGTATGCTCAGAACGCCGCCGATTCCGATGTCCTTTTTGAAGGCCTCGGAAATGGGAAGCGTCCCATACATCAGCTCCTCGCCGCGGTCGTCCGATATCGTGCAGATGAAATTCGCTGGCTTGCGGATTATTCCCTCTTTCACTGCCTTGGCATAATCCATCGGGACCTTGGGCGTCGGCGGCTCCGGCTTCGGTTTTATCACGCCTTTCCTGACCAGGGATTCATATGTCGCTTTTATCTTCTGGTCATAATCGTCGTATGAGTTGGGCACGACCGCGCCTGCTTTCTTGAGCGCGGCGTTCTTTGCGTCTGCGGTTTCAGCTTCCGAACCGGCTTTTGCGCCTGCGTGGCCAAACTGAACTTCGGTCTTGAAGGCCTTGGAGCATGTTCCCGTGACCCACATGACCAGCGGCTTGGTTATCTTCTTGGTCTTGAGGGCTTCCACGATATCGTACTCGCCGCTGCCGCCGACCTCTCCCAGACATACCAGCATCTTGATCTCGGGTATCTTCTCGAACCTGAGAAGGTGGTCAAGCAGGGTCGAGCCGGGATACATGTCGCCGCCGATGGCTATTCCTTCGTAAAGGCCGTCGGTGTTCCTGGCGATGATGTTATATGCCTCGTTGCTCAGGCCTCCCGACTTGGAGACGAATCCCACCGAGCCGGGCCTGTGGAGCTTGGAGTCGATTATGTTGTCGATGGTTCCGCCGGTGTTGCCGATCTTGAAACATCCGGCCTTTATACCGCCGACCGTCGCAGGGCCGATTATCATCTTGCCCAGCTTCTTGGCCTTGGCAGTCACGAGCTTCATCCTGCGCTCCGGCACGCCTTCCGCGATTATGACAACGGTGCGGATCTGGGGTATCGCCAGCGCTTCCTCGGTGGACGGGGCCGCAGAACGGAACGATGCGAAGTTGATCATAACGTCAACATTCGGGTGCATCTTGGCGGCCTTCTCGATTGTCTTGTACATTGGTATGAGAATCTCGCGCCTTCCGAAGAAGAACTTGGAAAAACTGTCGCCACCGGTCGGGTTGATTATCGCCGCAACGGACGGGAGTTCCCTGCCCGATGCATAATCAAAGTCCAGCATCCTCTGGGTCGCATTCACCTGGTTGTTGTAGATGAAGGACTGGGTGTTCCTGTCGAAAAGCTCGTTCGGGTTCTTCTTGGCTGCCGGTTTTGCAGCCGCCTTCTTGACTGACTTTGCTTTTGCCATGTTACTTCCCTCCCTTGAGAGCCATTGAGACAATCTTGGTCATGTGCGTCTCGGGTCCGAAGACCTCGATCGGGACTCCGAGCTTCTCTCCGAGCTCCCTCATCTGGCGCAGGCCTTCCTGATAGTTTGGCCCGCCCCTGCGGACGTAGATTTTCACCTTGTTCTCCTGGAGCGGCTTCTGGAATTCCTTGAGGGCCTTGATTATGCCCTTGAAGGTGTTGGCCACGTCGGTGAAGTTGGCTATTCCGCCGCCGATGAGGAGAACCTTTCCCTTCGGGTTCTTCTTGCGCGTCATGAGGTCCAGGATAGTTTTGGCGTAGAGATAGGTGTAATCCTCATTCGGGTCTCCGGAGTATTCGCCGTAGTTGGCCATCTCGCTCATGAAACCAAGGTCGGTGATCGTGTCTGCGTAGATGACGGATGCGCCGCCGCCTGCGACCATGGTCCAGACCCTTCCCTCGGGGTTCAGGATTGTGAGCTTGAGGGATGCGCCGGTCTGTGAATCCAGGTCCTCGATGTATGCCTCCTCCTTGGACGGGTTCCTGCCGAACGGCGCCGGGAACGATATCTGCCCCCATTTCTTGCCGCTCTCGAATTCCCCGGTGTTGTCCAGCTTTGCAGCCAGGTCCAGCGGTATCACGGCTTTCTCTGTCACGACTATCGGGTTAATCTCGAGGTAAGCATAGTTCAGGTCAGCATAGAACTTGAACAGTGCCTCTATGAATCCGGCGACCAACTTTCTGCGGCCGGCCGGCACTTTCTGGAGAAGCGCTTTCTCGATCTCTGCCGGGGTGGGTAAATCGCCTGCGGTCACGTTGAGCCGCGATGCTTTTGCGTCGATGTCGCCGACATTGACGCCGCCCTGGTGGTAGAAGAGGATCTGGTCGCCCTCTTTCGTGGACATTATGGCGATGTAGCACTCGTCCGTTTCCTTGTGGGGGACCATCGGCTCGACGATGAAATGGGTGAGGTTGCCAACCGTTCCTTTGTCCGTGGGCTTGCCCTTCTCGTCGAACTTGCCGTAAATGGTGATCGGGCCTTTGGACTTCTCTTTTATCCACTTCTTGGCCTGTTCCCAGTCCGCGCCGACGAGGATGAGCTTGTTCTTTCCCCTGCGCTTTATGAGCTGGTCCGGTTTTACGACCAGCTTCTCCTTGGTCAGCCACTTGTACTGGTTAGGCAGCTTGGCCAGGTCGGTGTCCGGTCCGACGGTCACGTACTTGTCCTCGACCGAGTACTTGCCGCCGGAATATTCTTTCAGCAGGCGCGCCATCATGCGCTTGCCGTCCGCCTCTCTTATCGCTTTTTGTGCCATTCAAATCCCTCTATTTCAGTTTCTTTTCGAGCTTCTTCGCAATTTCATCAATGAACTCTTCGGTGTAAACTTTCCGGTTCTTCGGGTCCGGGTTCGCGACCAGCATCAGGTCGCCGGTCATTATCCCGCTCTCGACTGTCTCGAGAGCCGCTTCCTCAAGCTTCTTTGCGAATGCCACTACATCCGGGGTCTTGTCTATCTCGCCCCTCTTCTTGAGGCAGCCGGTCCATGCGAATATCAGCGCCATGGAATTGCTGGAGGTCTTCTCGCCCTTCAGGTGCTTGTAGTAATGCTTCTGAACTGTGCCGTGCGAGGCCTCGAACTCGTAGAAGCCCTGCGGGCTGACGAGCACCGAGGTCATCATCGCCAGAGAACCGTACGCGGACCCAAGCATGTCGCTCATGACGTCGCCGTCATAGTTCTTGCAGGCCCAGAGCATGCCGCCCTCGGTCTTCATTATCCTTGCCACGGTGTCGTCTATCAGGGTGAAGTTGTAATCCAGCTTCGCTTCCTGGTACTTCTTTTCCCAGTTCTTTTTATATTCATCGTCGAATATCTTGCGGAACTGAGCGTCATAGGTTTTGGAAATCGTATCCTTCGCGCCGAGCCACATGTGGAGCTTCTGGTCGTAGGCGTAAGTGAAACAAGCCTTCGCAAAGCTGGTTATGGACTTGTCGGTATTGTGTATGCCCTGGATCACTCCGGGACCCTTGAAGTCCTGGATTGTGCCGCGGAACAGTTCCTTGCCCTCTGTGTTTGAGAATACCAGCTCGGCTTTTCCGGCTTCAGGTACCCTGAATTCGCAGTTCTTGTATACATCGCCGTAGGCGTGCCTTCCGATGTGGATGGGCTTCTTCCATGAGCGGACTGCCGGGGGAATGTTCCTGACAAGAATCGGCGCCCTGAAAACAGTGCCGTCCAGCGCGGCCCTTATCGTCCCGTTGGGGCTCTTCCATTCCTGCTTGAGGTTGTATTCCTTGATGCGGTCCTTGTTCGGCGTTATAGTGGCACATTTCACGCCCACGCCAAACTTCTTGATGGCCTCGGCGGCTTCGAGGGTTATTTTGTCGTCAGTCTCGTCCCTCTTCTCCAGTCCCAGGTCGTAGTACTCAAGCTTCATATCAAGATGAGGCAGCAGGAGCTTGTCCTTCACCATCTTCCACATTATCCTGGTCATCTCGTCGCCGTCAATCTCCACTATCGGGGTTTTAACCTTTATCTTTGCCATATACATTCCTCCTTACTTCACAGTATACGAGAGCAGGCCGCCCTCGTAAAGTATGTCCTTCTGCCTCTGGGATAGGCTGTATCCCAGTTCGATCTTGATATTCTTGGTCCTGTTGACGAGAATCACCGGCTCGCCGCTCTGCAGCTTCTTCTTGATGTCCGGTATCTCGATCTCATCGCCCTGCTCAATTTTATCGTAATCTGCCATGTTCTTGAAGGCAAGCGAGATTATTCCGAAGTTCACCAGGTTGGCCGCGTGAATGCGTTCGACCGATTTCGCGATTATGGCTTTCACGCCGAGGTACATCGGACAGAGAGCCGCGTGCTCTCTTGAACTTCCCTGGCCGTAGGATTCGCCGGCGACAATCACTGTGTGCTTTCCGGCCTTCTTGGCATCCATCGCGCGCTTCGGGAAAGCCGGGTCCACCGGCTCGAAAACGAACTCGGAGTACTTTGGCACGTTGGACCTGTACTTCAGGCGCGCTCCGGCCGGCATTATGTGGTCGGTTGTGATCTTATCTCCGACCTTTATCCCGACGCTGCCGCGGATGTGGTCCGGCATCCTGTCGTTTGTTGGCGGGGTGCCGATATTGGGGCCTCTGTAAATTTCGATGTTCTTGGCTGCATCCTTGGGGAATATGAACATCGAATCGTCGATGAGGAATTTCGTCGGCATCCTGACCTTGGGGTACTCGATGCCAGCCTTCCTGGGGTCTGTGAACTTGCCGGTCATGGCTGCAATCGCCGCAACCTCAGGGCTGACGAGATAGACCTGTGCGTCCTTGGTGCCGCTTCTGCCCTCGAAGTTCCTGTTGCTGGTCCTGAGTGAAACGGCGTTGGTTTTGGGGCTCTGGTGGTTGCCGATGCAGAATCCGCATGCCGATTCAAGCACTCTGGCGCCTGAATCAATTAGGTCGGCAAGATAGCCGTCGCGGGCCGCCATCTGGAGCACCTGTCTGGAGCCCGGTGCGACTCCGAAGGATACGTCCGGGCTGGCTTTCTTCCCCTTCATTATCTTGGCCACGGTGGCTATGTCCTTGTACGATGAATTTGTGCATGAACCGAGCAACACCTGGTCGACCTTCATGTTCTTCATGTCCGCGACTCTGACGATGTTGCCGGGGCTGTGTGGTGCCGCGGCCAGCGGTTCAATCGTGCTCAGGTCCAGATCTATGACTTTGTCGTATTCCGCATCCCTGTCGGCCTTGAGTTCCACCCAGTCCGACTCGCGGCCCTGGGCTTTGAGGAATTTCCTGGTCTCGCCGTCCGAGGGGAATACCGATGTGGTAACACCCATCTCCGCGCCCATGTTGGTGATTGTGGCCCTCTCCGGAACGCTGAGCGTTTTCACGCCCGGCCCGGCGTATTCCATTATCACGCCGACATTGCCTTTCACCGTGAACAGCTCGAGCATCTTCAGGACAACGTCTTTTGCGCTGACCCAAGGCTGTAGGCTGCCAGTCAGATTGATTTTATAGACTTTCGGGCAGGTTATGTAGAACTCGCCGCCGCCCATGGCGACTGCGACATCAAGTCCGCCCGCGCCTATGGCAATCATTCCGATGCCTCCGCCTGTCGGCGTGTGGCTGTCGGAGCCGAGAAGGGTTTTTCCGGGCTTACCGAATCTCTCGAGATGGACCTGGTGGCAGATACCGTTGCCCGCCTTGGAATAGACTATTCCGTATTTCGCGGCGACTGTCTGGAGGTATCTGTGGTCATCGGCATTTTCAAAGCCGACCTGGATGGTGTTGTGGTCGACATAGCTCACAGAGAGCTCGGTCTTCACCTTGCTCAGGCCCATGGCCTCGAACTGCAGGTACGCCATCGTTCCGGTGGCATCCTGGGTAAGTGTCTGGTCAATCTTTATTCCTATCTCCTGCCCGACCACGTACTCGCCGACGGCCAGGTGTTTTTCCAGTATTTTCCTTGTCAGGGACTTGCCCATAAATCATTCCTCCTTAGGCGTGACAAGGTAAAATCAATGTATATATAAAGATTGCCGCTTTATACGAATAAAGTCTTAGGATTCGTAATATAATTAAAATTATTTGTTATATGTTTCACAGAAATATGAAAATAACACAAAAATAATCGAAATAAGATAAAAATTGAGGGAAAAATACTTATCCTGCATGGGCAATCGGGAGATGATGAACCTCTCGAAGAACGAGAAACTGGTGCTTTGGGGCCTCGTGGCCTATCCGGACCTCAACGATATAGAACTTGCGGAACTGCTGGAGATGCATTACTCCACGCTGTGCACAGTCAGGAAGAGGCTGCAGGACGGCGATTTCTACAGGACCATCAGGATTCCGGTGCTCCAGAAGATGGGCGCCGAGATGCTTGCGGTCATATACACGGTTTTCAACCCGGCCATCTCGGTCCAGGAAAGGGCCAAGATAACTACCAGAGCCATCGAAATCTCGGAAGAACTTTTCTACTCCGTCGGGGAGACGCACAAGGGATTCTCTGTAAGCATGGCCTCGAAGTACGGGGACATCTGCAGGATCAATGACACGAGGATAGAGACATTTGCCAAAGCGGGGCTTCTGGACCAGAAACACCCGACAGAAGCTATATTCCCTTTTTCAATCAGCCATATCCCGAGATTCTTCGACTACGCGCCGCTGCTGGCAAAGGCGCTTGACATCGGAGACAGGGAGATACCGGTGACGGGACTGCCAGGAACGACATCCGACGTAAAACTTTCCGAAACAGAGAAATCTGTCCTCCTGGGCATGGTCGAGCAGCCGGAGATGAACGAGAAGGAATTGGCCGGGAGCCTAGGCCTCTCCAGGCACACATTTTCGAAGGCCAGGACGAGGCTGGAATCGGAGGGCCTTCTGATAAAGAAGAGGATACCGAACCTCATGAACCTGGGATTCAAGGTGCTGGCAATTTCCCATATCAAATTCAACCCCCGGAAGCCGTTCGACGAGAAGCTGCTCTCCACCGGCATACTCCAGAACCCGGGCACGATATTGCTGGCCGCCAGGAAGTTCGAGGCAATAACCCTGTCTGTTTTCACGGAATACGAGGATTACAGGGAGGAGCACACCCACGACCTGCAGTTCCTGAAAGAGAACGATTATTTGCTGGACATGCCCAATACCGCAAAATACATGATTCCTTCGATGGTGGTCATGAAAGATATGGTATTTGGACCGATGGTGCGCAAGACACTTGGCCTATAAGTGCAATCCGATTTTCAGGCATATTATTCCGATGAGATTGATAGCAGCATGCCTCGACTGAATATTTGTTCATCGTGACTGGAGGGCGGGGTACTCTCAGCATTTTACCAGCAAGTGACAGGGCATACACCCAACAAGAAAACATATAATTTTTCGGTTTCGGGTACCCAGCCTATCAGGGCTGGGGGGTCGGGTACTCGCCCAGCGCCTCGTATGCTGGGTGAAACACATTGCGTTACTCTTGCACAGGAGCGTTTCTTTCATACTTTAAAGCATATCCGACGGTCAAGACCGATGGTGCGGAAGACCCTTGCACTGTGATTACTCCGCCACAACCTCGAATCCGTTGGTGTCGAAAATCAGGGGGAGATAGTTTCTCTTGTGGCTTGTCTGGCGCATCTTTACTATGCTGAGCCAAAGCTTGACGTCCGTCTCATCCCTTCTGAGGTCCAGGTGTATGATGCCGTCAGCCAGGAAGTCCTCGCTGTTGTGGCAGAACTTCTCCGAGCCCTGCTCCATCTCGGTTATGAGGAACGCGGTTATCTGCATGTCCCTGAGCCATTCGAAGAAATGGAAAAGCTCTTCGCGGGGGCTCTGGAACTTGGCCATGACCTCGAGTATCGGCAGCGAGTCGATGACGACCAGGTTTATGTTCATGTTCTTCTTGAGGTTCTTCAGGTACATCTTGAAGACCTCCATCCATGTCTGGTTCGTGAGTTGGACAAGCTTCTTCCTTATCATGCCGAGATCGAGAACGCTGATTTCTTTCTCAAGGCCGCCGAGCTTCATGCCCAGCCCATCCATGTTCGTGAGAAGGCTTTCCCGGCCCTGTTCCAGCGTCACGTAGACGCCGCTGAGGTCCTCCCGGTTGGCGTTATGGTAGAGAATATTGAATGCGAAAGAGGATTTCATGGTTCCGGGCTTGCCTGCGATAAGAATCACGGAACCTTCCGGTATTCCGCCCTGCATGACCTCATCCAGTCCCTTCACGAATGTCTTTATGCGCTTAACTTTCATTGTGCCCCTCCGTATCTATGCCCATACCTAGATTGATTGATATATAATTTGCTGTGATTCGGATTTACCGCATGCTGGGTTCGAAACACCCGGCTAGCGGGGGGATGACAAAGCAGACATGTCAAAACACAACTTTTTATATATCGCCCTGTATTCACGATTACATGGGTGAAACAATGAAGGGAATTGACAGCATAGCCAAGAGGGCGCTGGAGCTCAAACAGGCCGGGATGAACGACAAAGAGATAGCGAGAGAGCTGCACCTCTCCGAGAACACGATAGTCTGGCTTCTCACAAAGGGCGTCAAATCCCAAAGCGCAGCCGCTGACACCCCCCTGGACGTAAAGATCGGCTGGACCTCGGTAGGTGTTTTCGGCAACCGCATATCAATGATGTCGTCCATACTTGCTGATATCATAATGGAGGAATCCGAGATAGGGCAATTCGAGCCGCAGACAGTGCTCGGTCTTGCGATCAACGGAATACCTCTGGCCACTCACATTTCAGAACAGCTGAACATTGAATTCGCAGTTTACAGGCCTCCGCAGAAGAAGGAGATGCTGGGCGCACTGAGTTCCAATTACGCAGATGTCAAGGGTAAGGACATAGTCGTGGTGGACGATGTCATCGGAACCGGAGAGACAATGGAAAAGGCCATTGCCGACCTCAAGGGCATGGGAACCAACCCGAAGCTCATACTTGCGATTGTCAATAAAACAAACCTGAAGGACATCGATGGGATACCGATAAGATCCATTGTGAGCGCAAGGACTCTCGGTTGATACGGGACGTTTGAACATGCACTGGGTTGACGTTTATGCCGAGGAGTTGCTCGGCAGGGGCAAGAAACACTTTGTCGAGAGCGGGACTTCGATATCCGGCGAACCGCATCTGGGCAGCGCCGAGGATCTTATCATTTCCGACGGGATAGCCAAGGCCATCATCGAGAAGGGCGGCGAATGCAAGACCATCTGGGCCATGGACGACCTTGACGGGCTCAGGAAGATTCCCAAACAGCTGCCAAAGGAGTTCGAGCAATACCTCGGCCAGCCTGCGTTCAAGCTGCCCTGCCCGGACGGTTGCTGCAGCTCGTTTGCGGAGCATTTCACGAGGCCGTTCCTCGAGAACCTGGCAAGGGTCGACGTGAAACCCGAACCTGTATCCGTGGCAAAGATGTACCAGGACGGAAAATACGATAATGTCGTCAGGATAGCGCTGGACAGAGCCGCCGAGATAACGGCAATCATAAAAGAGGTTTCAGGCAGCGAAAGAGGCGATGACTGGCTTCCGTTCTTCCCGATATGCGAGAACTGCGGCAGAATTCTTACGACTCAGGCCTACGCCTGGGACGGCCAAAAAGTGAGCTACCGCTGCAAAGGCGGCATCGCCGGTAAGAATTTCATCCCGGGCTGCGGCCATGAAGGTGCCGTCGGCATACGCGAGGGCAAACTGCCCTGGCGCGTGGAATGGGCATCCAGGTGGAGCCACCTCGGAGTCACTTTCGAGCCAATGGGAAAGGACCTCATGGCCTCCGGCGGGACATATGAAACAGGCAAAGCCATCTGCGAGCGGATATACAACAGCCCGGCGCCTCTGGCCGTGCCTTACGAATGGATAGTCATCGAGGGCGGCAAGAGGCTGGGGAAATCCGCCGGCAGAATACTCACGATCGGAGAACTGGTGGACATTGCGACTCCGGAAATTGCAAGGTACTTCTTCTTCCGCTCGAAGCCCACAAGCCACAAGGACATTGACTTCGGCCTGGGCATCATCAAACTGGCAGAAGAGTACGAGATGTCCGAGCGCACATACTTCGGCCAGGACACCGGAATACCTGAAAAAGAACTTGAGGACGTCAGGAGAAACTACACGATGTCCCAGATATCCGGAATACCCGAACGCCTGAGCCAGGTATCCTATTCGCACCTCATTTCCACCGTTCAGGTGAGCAAAGATTGGAACCACATCCTCGAGAAACTGGCGAGGACCGACGACCTCAGCGGCATGACCGCCGAGGAAGAGAGACGCCTGAAAGTGAAGGTGGAGGCCGTCAAAACATGGTTGGCCACCCATGCACCTGAAGATATGGTGTTCCAGCTGCAGCAGGAGCCGCCAAATTTACCGCTCACCGAGTTTGAGAAATTGCAGCTTACAAAATTATCTTTCAAACTTTGCCAAGCAAATTTGAATTGGACTGCTGAAAACATCCATAACGCAATCTACGATGTCTCTGTCGAACTCAAGCTAAAGAAATCAAGTGAGATATTTGGGCTCATCTACAAAATTTTTCTCAATAAAAACAGAGGTCCGAGGCTCGGCTATCTCCTTGCATCGTTAGACAGGGATTTTGTGGTTGAGAGAGTGCAGCATTTCGCGAATTAATTTGGCAATCCCGGATACTGCACCATGGCTCCGGCCAACCATCCC
>JAQVMG010000044.1 GCA_028703755.1 Thermoplasmata archaeon
CTCCTCTGACCAGAGGTATATCGTTGAGCACTCGCCGTCCAGCATGTTTCGGGCTTGCTCGGCGATGACCTCCATGATACGGGTGAGGTCGCTCAGGTCGCCGAGGGCCATGGTAGATTCGTAGAGTCCTCTGTAAACCTGTTCCGAGGTCTGCAGTGCCTTCTCGATTGATTTCTTACGGGTAATATCCCTGACGACTGCGACTGAACCATTGAATTGGCCGTCCAGGAACACAGGTGACATCTTTGCCGAGAACCAAGTCTCCTGGCCCTGTATTTCAAGAGGATATTCGAAATCATAGGATTGATTCTTCCTGTTGCGTTTCAGGCCGATTTCTATCATGCCAGAAACATTTGGAGGCAATATCTCGGAATGCTTCTTTCCGATGAAAATCTCCGAGGGCATGTACAGTTTCCCTGAAGCGGGGGAATGGCAGGATATGAAAACGCCTTCCGAGTTGAAACCGAAAACCAGGTCCTCCATCGAGGCGAACAGAGAGCGAACCTTTTCATCCGCCTCTTTTACGGCTTTCTCCGCTTTGAATCTCTCTGTCAAATCATGGAATATGCCCTGGTTGACTGTGCGACCGCCAATCTCGAAGATGCTGGCGCTGATGGAGACAGGAATCCTGTGACCGTCTTTGTGAACGACATACAGATTTTCCTCAATGGCACGCCCGGATTTCACATGGTTTCTGAATATTTTCTCATACCGCTTGATTTCCTCGGCCGGGTGAAGTTTTCCCTGATGCATACCGATTAGGTTTTTCCTTGCGATTCCGGTTAGTTCGACTGCCTTTTCATTCACATCCAACAATATTCCGGTTTTCGCATCGGCAATGAATATTGCGTCATTGGCCCGTTCCATCAGAGTCCTGTATTTTTCCTCGTTCTCCCGCAGCTTCTCCTCGGCGATTTTTCTGTCAGTGATGTCAATTTCGATTCCGTCCCATACGATATCCTTATTGGAAAGTGTCCGCGGAACGGACAGAAAATGACGCCATCGGATTTCTCCCGATGGCAATTTCACCCTTACTTCAATGTCCATTTTGGTTTTTGAGGCGAAGCATTTGGATTCGGTCTTGGCAAGACGGGTTCTGTCTGGTTCGAGAACCTGCGAATAGAGGAGTCCGGGATTCTTCAGAACGTCATCGATGCGCAATCCGTGAAGTTTCCTGACTGCAGGGCTCAGGTAGGACATTTCGCGTTTCTTTCCGTCCCTGCCGCTGTTTATCTGGTAAACCATCCCGTCTGCGAGGTTCTCGCTTATGCTCTTCAGTTGATTGGAGAAATTGTGCAGCGCTTCCTCGGCAATCTTGCGTTCTGTTACATCGTCATACACAGAGGCTATCTCGCCGGATGGCAGTTTGTAAACGTAATTCTCCCGCCAGCCGGTTATTTGCTTGTCCTTGTAGAGAGAAATGGGAAAGTGCTCGGAATGTCCTGTCTTCCATACACGTTTAAATACGTCAAGCAGGCCCATTTCCTTGATTCCGGGAAACACCTCAGTGACATTTCGGCCGATGACCTTCGATTTTTTCAGACCTTCGATTTTTTCTGCCGAGCGGTTGAAATCCACAAATTTAAAGGTCTTGCCGTTGTCGTCTGTCCGATATACGGCCAACCCGCTGGAGATTCCGTTGGCAAGTTCTCTGTACCGGGATTCGCTGTCCTCGAGAGTTTTCTGGATCTTTTTCCGCTCCGTAATATCAAGGTTGAATTCCGCGACCAGCCAGTTGCCTTCGTCGGTTTGAAAGGGAATGGTGTGTACTTCAATACACCGGCCTTCTTTTTCAAGATATTCCTCTGTCACAATTGTTTTCTTGGTTTTCAGAGCCTTCTGGATACCGCAACCGTCGCAGGGACCCTTGAAACCCATGAAGTAATCATAACATTTTTTCCCCCTGTAATCCCCCAATGTTCTTGACCATGTGGGATCTACATATACCACATTGAAATCGGGATCTATGATATCATACCCGGTATTGGTTGCGCCAAGAATATACTCAAGCCGTTCCTTCGCAAGCCGAATTTCATCCATTGAGTGTTTGCGCTCAGAAAGGTCTCTGATGTAAACAAAATCAGCCGGAGCGCCGTTGTATTCCATTATTGTGGCATTTATTTCAATTGGGACGCGCTTTCCGTCCTTTCTCATTATGACTGTATCATATATCGGCGGGATTGCTTTTCCGTTAAGTCTGGCAAGGTATGCCTCTTTTACTTTCTTTTTCTCTTCTGGGACAAGGTTCTCTGTGAAATCCCTTCCCAACTGCTCATCCAGGGAGTATCCTGAAAGAGTTGCCAAAGAGGGGTTCATATACACTATTTTCCCATCCTGGAGGATCACAACACCATCCGCGGATTTCTCGACCATCGTTTTGAATTTTGCCTCGGATTCCTTCAGCGCATCCAGCATTTTTTTGTTTTCCGTGATGTCGTTGATTATGGCCAGGAGGCCTTCCGGATCACCTGCTTCGTTGAAGATTATGGAGCCTGCGACCTGTATCCAGAGCTCACGGCTGTCTAAGGTGTGGGCTTTGATTTCAATAAGCTCGATCTCCACACCATCCATGAATGCCTCAATATTTTCTTTTATAACAGAAAGAGACTGTGAATCCAGAAAATCGTATGCGGTTTTGGACTGGATTTGCCTCTCTTCAATGTTGGCCAATCGGCAGAAGGCATGATTGGCATACAGAAGATTCATATCCATATCAAAAAGGGCAACGGCATTGAACGATGTTTCCACGGCCTTAATGAGCCTTCGGACTTCAGTTTCCGCCTTTTTCCGGTCATCCAGTTCTTTTTTCAGAGCTATGATTTTCTCCTCGAGAAGCATCTGAAGCTTGAGACGGTGGGCTTCAAGGTCCATTGAGGCTTCGGCCTGGACGGTGGATTCGCGGACGGTCGCCTGAAGAACCCGGCGCCCTTCCAGGGGAAAAGCAGTCAGCCAAACTGTGCAGGTGAACTCTTCGCCGTTGCTTCTGCAGTGTACCCATTCAAACCTGTTGACGCCTTTGGCAAAGGCCTCAGCGATCTTGAGGTCCGCGTCCTCGCGGGAGTTCATTCCGTTGGGCTGAACAGGCGGCGATATTTCCGAGGGATGCAGGCGGATGAATTGCTCCTTTGTCAGGCCGAACATATCAAGTGTGGCCTTGTTGCAGTCAAAAAAATGGTCCGCATCGAGGAGCATTATGGCATCGGCAGAGGATTCGAACAGGATGCGATATCGCCGGTCAGTAATCAAATGGTCATCTGTATTCTTTTTTTGAGATCCCTTTCTTTTACCCTGCATACCTTCCCTCGCCCCGCCTTTTCACTACTTTTCACTATAAGATTGCAGGACATAAATAACTTCCGATTGGGCATTGTCATCAGTTGCAGGCGCCGGGCTGAAAATCGGGTGGCATCATTTTTTGGATTTGATGACCAGTTCCTCATCCTGAGTGTAATCCAGTTTGTTTTTCAGAGCGATTTCTGCCTTCTGGAGTTCCCTTCCGAGGTAGGCTGCGTGGTCAAATCGGCTGACAAGTTCTTCCCTGGCTATTGTGTGGCATATCGCTTCGGCAGATGTTCCGCAGACAACAAGCCCCAATTTGCCAGTTTCGGTCCGATCGGCTTTTTCCTTGTGAATCGGCTCGTAAAATTCAACGACTATTTCCTTGCGCGGCTTGTCCACGAATATGGTGAAGAAGCCGGAGGGGTCCTTGACCATGCGCTTTGTCTTTGTTGCTTCCAGTATCTCAACTTTCATTTTCAATCACCAGGTCTCTTGCCCGCACCATGTTCTCCAGTTTGGCGAAGGCGACTTCGGGGGAGAGATGCCTTAGCCCGCAGTCCGGGTCCAGCATCAGCCTGTCATGACCAACACATCCCAACACCTTATTAATTCTTTCTGAAATTTGACTTACGCTCTCCGCTTCGTTGACATCCGAACGGACGCAGCCATATCCGAGAATCTGGCTGAAGTCTGTTTCAGTTATCGTCTCAAGTAATTCGGGATGGGCTGCGAACTCATGGTCAAGGATATCAACAGGCAGTTCTACGAGTTGAGGGAATATTCCTGCGACATCCCCGCATACATGGAGCGCTTTCGGGATTTCAATGCCGGAGAATATTTCCGAGACAATGTTGCCCGCATATTCCGGGTATTCAACTGAAAAGTAAGGCTCATCGATCTGCAGGATGTCAACGATTTCGGAGAGTTCCCTGGCTTCGTGATTCAGGGCGGATGCAAATGCCATTGTCACTTTCTCCGGGGAACCGTAATGATCGTCGTTGCAGGACATGGACAGGGTGAACGGCCCTGTTATGATGCCTTTGAGAAGTTTGTTTGGGCCAATTATGTTCCTGGCGGTAATCTGGTCAGCGGCGGTTATCGGGGATTTGAAACCGATTTCACCGATGATGACAGGTTTACTTCTCATCCTGATGCCAGTGAGTTTTGTTGTGAAGAGCCGGACCATGTCGTTCCTGGTCTGGCCGTCGGAAACTATGTCAATGCCTGCAGATACCTGGGCATCAACAGCCTGCCTCATACTTTCAGGAAACGGATCAATGCCGCCCCTGCAGTAATTCACCAGCATGGCCCTGTTCGGCACCGAAGGATAGCTGCCGACAACGGTCGTTGCCAGCGGCGGAATCCCTTTCAACCGAGCTTCCTCCTGGGGTGATCATCCGACTGGGAGACACCGAAGTAATCTTCCGCGCCTTCAGCGATGAACTTGTCAACCATGGCCACGAACGGGAACACGGTTCCGGCGTTCCTGATGGGGCCGTAAACGCAGAAATCAGCGCCCAGCATAATCGGCAGGGCATTCGAACCCACGTCGCAAGTGAGATACTCTGCCTTGTGCTCCTTCCGGTACTGTTTCATCCATAGCCATGATTCTACTGTATTGTGAATGGCACAGCCGACCGGAAGGCCCCAGCGGTTCTTCATGACCGGTATCGCGCGGAGGGTCTCGGCCGCGCTGTGATCGAACGGTGTCGCACCTGCGTCGAGGAGCAGATTCTTTATGCCGAATTCCCTGGCATAAGTCATGAGGCCGTTATCCAGGTAGCCGGCGCCTGTCTCTATCATGTCAATGCGGCCGTCCACTGAAAAATCTTTAGGGTTATAGCCCAGGAGTATCGCGCAGCCCGGCGGATACTCCCTGAGGCAATTCAGTTCTTTCTCTTCTGCAGCGAGGTTGAAAGAGTTCAGAATGACCCTGCCGGACGCACCGATTTCATGAACATGTTTCAGAACAGCCTGGCGAACCTCCGACTCCGGGACGTCCAGCGAGATGGGCCTGTTCTTCGGCAACTCGCCGAGCACAAGATCGATTCTTGCGGCCATAGTATCCCGGTTTCCGATGTAAATGTCAACGACCGACGGGTTGCCGGTCAACCGCGAAAGCGTTTCCTGCGCACGTATGAATCCTCTAATCTCCTCAAGCGCGGCGGCATCCGGCTCCTGGTATTTCTTTCCGAAAAATGCGGTTCCGAAAAGAACAGTCGGAAGCTCGCCTGGCTGCCCGCCGAGTTTCACATCTCCGATTTTGGTCACACTCTGCTCGCTTGAGAAGTTCATCATATGTCTGCCTCCATCGCTCTGACTTCGAGGTAAGGGTCAACCAGAAGGTCCTTGTGCAGCGAGACCTTTCCGGAAAGGGATTTCATCCGGCTCGCCTTTTTCCGCTCGGCGAATTCCATGATTATGGGCTCGCCGATGGGCTCTTTTCTGCGGGCTGAAAGCTCCTTGACCTTCTCGGCAATGACTGAGATTTCTGCGATCCCGATCATGTCCACCAGCTCAACCTGCTCCCGGAACCTGGCAATCGCTTCGGCAGTTATGTTCTCGATGTATGGTACAGCGCCTGTTGCCCCGATTATCCTGCCGTTACCGTCAATACCGTTGGAATGCAGGGATTTGATGCTCTGCCCGGACCTGTGGCCTCTGACCTCCTGCCCGCAGAGTATCAGGTATCGGATGTTGGGATTCGATACTACGTTGGCCACAATCTTCTCTATCCCAAGGTTCTCTGTTTTATGCTGGCCCCATATCGCAACGTCCTTCGGCGGAAAATCAATCCTTGAAGAAAGTGTATCGATTGCAATCTGGCTGTCAGGGCTGCCGACAGTGAATTCGCCTCTCCAGGGGTACATCATGGATTCCGGTAACACGATAAATCATATTTACGTTATGGTTGCGTTGATTCTGTATGGGCGGGCTTTCCCTTCCTGACGAGTACCAGGCCGATTCCCAGAAATGCCAGGCCGACGAATGTGTCGAATGCCAAATGATTGCGCCCGGAGAACAGGCCGAAAAGTTCCTGGTCGGAAAGCGAGAGAAAGAAAAATAGGCCAGTCAGGAACAGTATCACTGATCCGATGAATATCAGACCTCTGCCGGCATCCCACACAGTGAATTTATCAGCATCGTCCTTCCCGGGGGTGCTGTCTTCTTCCATGATATGACGATGGTCCTGCGGGGTTAAATATTTTTTCATGAAAAGATTAATTATTGTCCGTGCGATGCCCTGGCATGGCTTACAGCAACTACGAAAGGGAGTTCAAGATGCTGCTCCAGGGAAACGAGGAAGTCCTACGCAGGATAATAAAAACCTGCGATTCTGACGTCCATTTCAACTACCTCAGGATAATGCAGAAACCGTTCATTGTCATCAGGGCTGCCGGTTCTTTCGGCGTGGACCTGGTGGCCATCCGCGGCGATGTGTCTTTCCCCATCGAGGTGAAGGCTTCCGCCAATAAGCTGGTCCACTTCAGCGACAACAGCGGCCGCGGGCTCCTGCAGGCAGCGGAGCTCAAGGCGGACTGCGAGCGCGCGAACGTCTTCCCGATATACGCGCACCGGCTGAAAGGCGTGAGAGGGGACGATCCTTGGCGCATCTCGACCGTCGAGGTGGACGGCCTCGAAGGCAGGAACAAGACCCTTCACAGGGCCATACCCAGAGTGCATATCACAAAAGCCGGCAACATAGCGCTCAACTGGGACACTGGCATGCCGCTTAACAAGCTGATAGATTATCTGTGCCACTGAGCGGTTGAGGGAGTTACTGGCTCGGCTCAGTTTTCCCGCTTTGGAATTTTGAATCAAACCACGCCATGACTCCAGGCTTTCTTGTTATCCAAGCTGCGAGGATGGCAAGAAGAATTCCGGCCGCCACATCGGCAACCCAGTGGATTCCCAGATAGAGGACAGACATAATAATCAGAGCGGTGAGAATCGCCATGAAGAGCGTGAACCGCCTGTAGTTCCTGTTTTTCCTTATTGGCAGGAGGAGAAGGACTATGGTCAGCGGCACGCTCACATGGCCGCTGGGGAAGCAGTTGTCCAGAGGGTCGACTGCCGTTATCGTCTGAAGCAGGTTCGGGTGTGAATAGAGAATCGGGTCTATTGAACCGGCAGTTAATTCGTAATAGCCCGGGGTCCTCACTGCGAAGAATATGTAAAACGGAATAAGTATCGAATAGTTGATGATGAGAGCAAGAGTCAGCTGCTTCATCCGCGGTTTGTCATTCCGAATGAGAAACATGAACGGGGTGAAGAACAGCACAAATGTGTACGAATAAAGATAGACAACAATGAAGAACCAGTCTGCTGCCATGCACCTAAGGCCATTCTGGATGGCTTCCTCGATCGCGCCGCTGAAGCTCAGAGTGTAAATCGAATAGGTGAAATCCTTTCCAATCGCACCATAAACTAATTCATGGGTCTTGTTCTCAATCACTATGGCCAGAAAGATGAGGCCAAGCGCTGCGGCGAATTTCCAGTTCTGCCGGAGGCCCTCAATCATTTCATCGGTTTCCAGCTTTTTGAAATTGGCAAAAACATACAGACCGACGATGAGCCCCAGTATCGTGGCGGCTGTGAACAGCATCATGAATGCAAAGTAAGAGAGCATCGGATTGGGATGATGCTGATGGGTAAAATGATTGCTCTCCCGTAATCTCATCGTTTCTAAATTGCCGATTACGGGCAGACGTATGAATCTGTTTGCATAGAAAACGACGATTCAGGGCAAATGCTGGATAAACCAAGATTTAACATTCGCATTCACCATTTGCAATAAAATGCGGGAATTCATGGCCCTGATTTAGCATTTATATGCACACCGGGCCATCGTCGAATTCTGCGCTGGAGGATGCGGGAGCCGATTCAACTCACGTTAAAGTCAGTATGTCAGCGTTGTGGCAATGTCACTCCACACAAAGTATCCCCTACCGGGAGTCAATTCCATCACCGTTCCGGCGAATATGTAATGCTGGAAAGTTACTCCGTCCCAGTAGCATATATCATCCATTGCGCCGCAGGAAACCTGGGCAGCCCAATCCGTTTCTACGTCTCCGACGGTCATTGCATGGTATCCCACAAGGTTCCAGCCCGGAAGGAGAGCGACCGAACGCTGTCCGGGGGCTTTGTATCCTAATGCGGAGTACGATGCGGCCGAGGACCTGAAGACAAACACTGCGTCATCGGATCCGATGGCGAAGTTCTGCGGGTCGGTCGGAAGATGGAATCCGGGAATGAAATTCACATAGCTCTGGGCGGTCGGATTCCATTTGGATATCATGACCGGCGCGGTTTGATTGGCCAGGTCCGAAGCCCTGCGTATGGGCGAACCGTTGATGACCGGAGAATCCATCGGGAAGGATATGAGGTTCCAACCGGATGTGAAACCCATTTGTGTCGAACCACGGATTGAGAATGTGACGGAATCAGGAGCGTCTGCGAGGTTGCCTGCCATGTCTGCGAATGACACATCGATATTTGAGATGTTGAATCCGCCGGCCTGGACTGTGTAGCCGCATGTCCATATGCCCGAGCCCTGGTAAGCCAAGGCATCCACCGGTTGGTCCTGGAAACCTGTTTCATCGACATCTATCGAGGGAACTGTGGTCACATCCTCGTTCAGATCAGTCACATTTACCCATATGGCAATTACGTCGCCGGTGTCGAGACAGCCATCACTGCCAATATCGAATGATACGGATGTACCGACAGTGAAGACCGGGTCGGTCGAATCTATCCTGAAACTGAAGGTTTGCTGGGCAGTGTTGCCCAGCTTATCGTCCGCATCAACGCGAACGGAATAATCTCCGTCGGCCCAGCCGGCAGTGTCTATATCGTAATTCACTCCGAAGGCTGTGTCAGGGCCAGCACCGACGGCATGCGTCACACTGTCAAGGTTGAAATCCTGGTCCCAGACGTAGAAGTTCAGTACTGTTCCGGCCTGGATGACTGCACTGTCTGCCGGAGACACTAGTGTGATTACCGGGGCGACCTCAGCCCACCAGACTGATTGATACATGAGCGGGTAATTGTCCTGCTTAAATGAGAATGTGTAGGGGGTGTCTCCGAAACCGTCGCTGCCTGCCACGTTCTGGCTTGCTCCGGAAAAAGCATCGGCGCCTGAATAGTCAGACCAGTAGTTGCCGCCGCCGGGGTACCCATTGTCCCAAAGGTTAACACCGCTGTCATCCTGTGCCTGTTTGCTTCCGCCGTTGCCGATGAGGTTGTTGTGGTAGAAACGGTTGTTGGTTCCGGCGGTTCCGAACCACAGGCCCCAGCGGATGTTGTTGGCGCAGGTGTTGTTGAACAGTACATTATTGGAGGATTTGTCCACATAGATACCGTCATAATTACCATTGACCCGGTTCTTTGAAACAGTGTTGCTTCCGGAGTTCCAGCAGATGTATATTCCAACGCCAGTGTTATTAGACACGGAGTTATCCATCAAGATGTTGCTGTTGCTGGATGTCCCTATGTTGAAGCCGAAACCGGTCCCCTCTGTTGCATTGTTGTATGTTATCCGGTTGTTGCTGGAAGAGTAAAGTATCATGTTGCTGGGAGAGTTCGACGCGATATTGTTGTTGGCAATCGCATTCCAGTTGGAACTGAACACCGCGATGCCGTTCTGCTTGTTTCCGACGACTTGGTTCCCCCTTACCGTGTTCGTGTACGTTCCGCCGAACAGGAAGATACCGGTCCGGTTATTGCCAAAGACCTTATTGCCCGTCACATTGTTGAAATATGTGTGATATGACCAGGCAGGGCTGTCTGAAAGTGTAATTCCGTCCCGGTTGTTGTATGAGACATTATTGCCGTCAAGGTGGCTGCGCGGCGTATTTCCGCTCGCAGCGTTCCCGGTGACATTTATCCCGCTCAATCCGTTGTTCGTCACAGTGTTGTTCAGGACCTTGTGTCCGCCCACACTGATGCCGATTCCGTCGCCAGCATTAGAGTACACGCTGTTGCGGGATATCGTGTTCAGGTCCGAGTTCCCGGAGGATATCCCGTTCCCGGCATTGTGGTGGAAAACGCAGTATTTCACTAGATTATTGGACGCATATGAAAGCACCATGCCGCTCGAGGCGCTGTAGCTTACAGTGTTGTTGTCCCAAATGTTGTAGGTGATGGAATATCCCGTGCCAAGCGCTATTCTGTTGTCGACAAGGGTATTGTTATTGATGCGGTTGTAATCGGAATATTGGTGGAGATAGATGCCTGATCTGTATGAATCGCCCGAGGTTGCCTTCGAGTTGTTTGTAAGAGTGTTCCAGGAAATTTGATTGTAATCCGCATTGTAACCCCTCACGCCGCTCTGGGGGTGGTTCCTAATGATATTTCCGGAGACTGTGTTGTATGATGATGAAGTCAGGAAAATTCCGCCTTCCGCACCGAGGTTTCCCTGGATTGTGTTCCCGATAATTCTGTTCGAGGATGTCGAATAGACATATATTCCATTCCCGGCGTTTGCAGATACGGTGCTGGCATATACAGAGTTCAGAGAGCCAGAGTTAAACAATATTCCGTGCCTCAGGTTGCCTGTGACAGTGCACGCCGAGATATTGCAGTTCTGCACATTGTTCAGACGGATACCTGCCAGTTCGGCTGTGCTGCCGCCGTTCATCACCTTGAGGCCGGAGATGTTCACCCAGTTCGCAGATACCGTGATAACATCGGTAGAGCCGCCTCCGCGGACAGTTGTTACCGAGGCGCCGGCGCCGATTATTGTGAGACGCTTGTTGACCGTTACGGTCTCGAAGTACATTCCCGCACCGACGGTCAGGGTGTGGCCGTTCAGCGTTTCCGGGTCGTTAATAGCGTCCTGAATGAGAAAGAAGAATTCGCCTGTATTTGTGTTGACGACCGGCCCGGTCGATGGCACATACCCGTACCAACCGTTCTTGTCGGTCCATGGGAAGTTGTCTCTGTTCGTGCCTCCGGGGATGAGCCTGGGAGTGTCGACGAAACCGTCCGAGCCCGCGACATCCTGGGCCGATCCTGAGTAATCGTCGGGAGATGTCCAGTCCGACCAATAGTTCCCGCCGCCCGCATAGCCGAGGTTCCAAATGTTGTCTCCGGTCTCGTAGGCCTGGTTGGTATTGGCAATAAGATTGTTTTGATAAATCTTGCTGGTTGCGGTCCCCGTTACATAGATACCATACTGGCCGTTGAAAGCGACCGTGTTGTTAATAACGGTGGAGTCCGGTGCGTTGTCCAGGGAGAGGCCATGCCTGATGTTGCCTGAGGCGTTGTTATACCTCAGAACGTTCTTGTACGTTCCGCCGACCAGGCTAATTCCGGTCCTGGTGTTGCCACGGGCGATGTTGTTCGTGATTGTGTTCTGATAAGTGTGGAAGGCCCAGGACGTGCTGTCCCAAATTGTGATTCCGTCCCTGCCGTTGTATGAGACGTTATTTCCGTCCAGGAAATTCGCGGGCGTGTTCCCGCTGGTGGGATTGCCCGAAACGTTCACGCCGCTGAATCCGTTGTGATGTACAGTGTTGTTCAGGACCCTGTGGCCGCCGACGCCTATCCATATTCCGTCACCGGTGTTGTAGGATATTCGGTTCTGGCTCATGGTGTTGGTGTTGGAGTTGCCGAGTGAAATTGCCGAACCAGCATTCCTGTAGAATGTGTTGTACTTCACCATGTTGTTGTAAGAATATGAAACCACCATGCCTGTCGAGGTACTGTAATTGACGGTGTTATTGTCTATGACATTGTAGTCATTCCAGCCGTCGACCGTTATGCCCCTGGCATTGTCGAACAGCGAGTTGTTGGCGAGGGTGTTGTAATC